>NZ_MAYV01000018.1:0-256307 GCF_001685035.1 Bacillus sp. FJAT-27986
AAGTCCCAACCAGCCTCAAACATATTTCTACAAGTAGGGGGTGAACAGTTTAGCGGACGGGATCATTTGTCCCACTGCCCCTTACGTTCTACCCTGGCTACTGATAGATTAAATTCAAATGAAAAAAGTTCAACCAGAAAGTTCTGGCTGAACTATATAATACGAAACTGCCCCTTTACTTCCATAAGAAGTTCAACACAAAAAGGCATTAATCCTTCTTAGAACAATGCCCTTGATAGTTTATGTGCAATGAATATTTTCCTTTTAAAGAGCTATATTTAATATTTCTTCAATCCATTCTTCTTTTTCCTCTATGCCAAGAACAATGCATAAACTTTTATGGACCTTTTTAAACTCTGGGATTATTTTATTTACCACAATCATTATCTCATTTGGATCACGACTACTGTGCCATTGTTCAAGTAGTCCGAGTTGTAAATCAGATAATTCACTTCGGCTACCTTCTAGTTTTGCCCAGTCTCCAAATGCGTTAGGCTGAATACCAGCAGCCATATACCAACCTGTAACCATTGATAGTCTTAAACTATCAAGACAATTCAGAGCATAATAAAGCTCTTTTCTCATAGCTCTTCGATATGCTTCGTGTGCATAAGCAAAGAATTTTGTCCTCCAAATCTCAAACTCCTGGACATTAGGGCTATACGACAAATCCATTGATTTTTCTAATACAGTTCTTAATATTCCATTTGTGTCCCGAACAATTTTAATGTTTTGTAACCATACTGATGGTTGAACGTCCTTAATCCTATAATAAAAGGTGTCTACTTTTATGAACTTATCATAATGAGCAACACTGTGAGTTGCCCAAGGTAAATCCTCAAAAAATAGAACGTTTCCCCAATTTCGGGCTCTTTGCTTTTTGTTTAATCTATATACTTCATATACTTCATCCTTAACAACAATTCTCAGGTCAATATCAGAATATAAATCTGTATTCTGATTACCTATTGAACCTCCATAAAATACGCCCAATATGTTCTCATCTTTTTTCAAATCTTCTTCAATTGCTTTAATGATATTTTGACGATACTTTGGAAGATCTAAATCTCTTTTTTGATATTTAGTATTTAATCCCACACACTTTAAACCAACTCCTTATTTGAATGATGGTGTTAGAAACTTATTCGTTAAAAAGCATATAAATCCTTCTTCTGCTAAACTGCCCCGTTACTTTAATAAGAATTCTTTAATAAAGACTAAGAAAAATAAATAACGAAATAATAATACTTGTGTATCCCCAAAAGTTTTTTCTGTCTTTTTGAAGTTCATCTAATCCCATCACTAAAATCATAAAACCTAAGAATAAAATCGTATAAGAGCTAAAGTCGTAATTTTCAGTTATCAAACTATAAACAGATAAAACAACAACAATTATCGCTAAGGTAATTCTTAAAGTTAGTAGCATATTCTCCTCCCACAATACGTAAATACACTTAAAATCATATCATTTCCACTTTGCTATATATAGGAAATTAGAAAATTCCTTATTCAACTAACCTGCCCCGTTTCTACAATAAGGAATTCAACAAAAAAGAGCATTAATCCTCCTTGGATCAACGCCCCCATTAGCTTAATAAGGATTGGTGTTCCTTTATAAATAAATTATATTCTTCAATAAATTGTTGAGCTTCTTCTAAGAAAGGGTAATGATTACTTTTTTCAAAAATCACTAATTTTGAATTCGGTATTCCTTCCTCCATTTCAATAGAGTATAACACTGGACACTGTACATCATTTCTACCGCAAATTATTAAAGTTGGGGTTGATATAAACTCCAGCTTTTTCGTTACATCATAGACTTGTAATTCTCGGCTGAAAAAATCCATACGAATCGCAGACATTCCTTTACTAATGTTTAGACAAAAAAGCTCGTCATATTTTTCAGGGTCGAATAAAGATAGTTTCGTTCTTTCAATTTTTAGTTCTTTTCTTTTTTCTGATGATATACCTGAACGTTTCAATGTTTCATTAAGTTCTTGCATTCTGGTGAATTGGGAGTGTTTCGGATTATAAATACAATCTTTTGAGAATGTCATATATTCTCTTGCTGCAGCTCCGACAATCACATTAAATGTAAGAGATTTTGAAAAGTATATTCCGTAGATAATGCCTAACATACCCCCAGTTGAGTGCCCAGAAAATCCCCATTTATTAAAACCCAATTCTTCTCGAATAGCTTCTATATCAAATATTGTTTCCAAAAAACTTAGTTGATACGGTTCTTGTGCTTCTCTGAATTACCTGCTTCTCTTAAATTTATCAAAAATACTTTGTTTGTTTTTGTAAAAGTCTCTGCAAAATAATCACCTGTCTGATTAAATTCTGCATAATGATGGGTAACACAAAGTTGTTCGCCTTCACCCTTTACAAATATTTCGAATACACCACGTGATGTTTTAAGTAAATTCCTTTCCCAATTCCCCAATAATATCTTCCTTTCTTATTAAACTTACCTGGTCTACCATAATAAGTTCAACAAGAAAGGTATTAAACCTTCTTCCGCTAAACTGCCCCGTTTCAACAATAAGGATTTCAACAAAAAAGAGCATTAATCCTTCTTGGATCACCGCCCCTGTTTGTTAAATAAGGATAAAGTCTTTGTTGACCTAAATCCACCCCACATTAACCGTATCATCATGAAAGAATTCAATAACATATTTCTGTGTAAGACAATAAATATATAAATCATTTCCTAACCAAACAATATCCTCAATATTACTTAATATTTCTCCAGTCAATTTAGTTTTTACACATGGATAACTATCGTATCCCCAAAAGATATATATAGGAATTGAAGTATCAAATCCTTTAGAAATTAGAAAGGATGGAATGCTCTTAATTTCTTGGTCATTTACTTCAACTCGGTTAACAATAGGATTCTCCCAGTCAATTCTGATCCAAAAAGCAATCAGGGAATTTTCAGAGAAATCTTCTACAATTGAATGACTGTTATTAGAACCTAGAATTTCAAATACTTCCGTATTCACAAACTTGGTTTTTTCATACATGATTTAATATTATTAGTTAACCTTTAATATGTTCCACAATAGCATTAAAATCCTTCTTGTACACGTTGCCCTTCAAAGGATTTAAACCCTCACCAGTAATCTTTACTATTGTTATGTAAATAAAATAAAAAATGGTTTCCTGGTCTGGAATCCATTTTTGTAGTTGACCATATGGTGTTACCAATTCGTTTCTCTCTTTAACGTAAAGAAGATAAACAATTACTATTCACTGTCTCAGATGATATAAAAAATTCTTAAAGATAGAGGTGAGATTGATTGTTTTTTCTTCTAGAAATAATGACTTAAATAATATATTGTATACCTAAAACAATGAAAGCCCTACCTCTCTTTCATCCTTACGGCTCCTTGTCCGTGCCAGTGTGAATCAGGATTGCAAAAATCAAGTGACTATTTTATCGAGTTATTTGATGAAACTTCAAACGTTCGTAAAATAAATTTAAATAATAAAAATGGATTAGATTGTAGAAATTACAAAAGAGGTTAATGCTCTAAAGGTGAGTTGGAGAAGTTGAATGTCTTTGAAAAGATTTATTTTAATAATAAACATATTTCCAAAAAATCAGGAAATTTTTGGGAAAGTAATCAATTTTCTTAAATTAACCTTAACAGAAACTTTTTATTTGATTTTCAGTAATACCTTTAATTAATCCCAGTTCACTAATCAAAAATTCATGTGCGTTATCTAACATTTTTTTTTCGCTTGTATTAAGTGCTTTTTCTTTCTTCATACGCATTAAATCACGTACAACTTCAGTACATTCTTGTATTTTACCCGTTTTTATTTTGTCCGTGTTCACTTTATACCTTTGTTTCCACGGCAGTAATCTATCTGATTCTCCATGATGAAAGATGTTTATGATGTGTTTTAATGCAATTATGTCAGTAACAGGGCGTATACTTGAACTCTTACCCGTAGGAATCATGACTTGCATATTACCGATTAACATTTTTATAACATAATACTGTTGTTTTTCCTCTGAGATTTCCTTTTCTTCTATGGCTTTAATTAAACCTACTCCATGCATTGGATAAACAATGTTATCGCCAATTTGAAACAAATAATCCACCTCCATATATGGTAACCTTCTTAACCTTAACATATATATCATTTTTTAGCAAATATTTAATAATATCATAATTTATTTTCCGTTGTCAACTACTTTTTTCTTAAAGATCAGAAAAAGCACTAACAATAGGAATCGTGTCGGATTACCAATAAAGGGAAGGTTGATTTTCCCACGTATATTCTGAAACCTCTACTAACCTTAATATTATTATTCTTTATAAAACCTTCCTGCGCAAATAACACAAAAAGCGACTGCCTTGTTTTGCAATCGCCCCCGTTAGCTTAATAAAGGTATCCTAATAAATCTAACTTGCCATTTTCCCATTTTATATTACCTACTTCTTTGATCATAAGCTCATTAATCTTTTCATGTCCTATTCCGTAAGTTGATTGATTTTCATCGTCAATTTTTAACCATTTACATTCATTATTTACAGACTTGAATCCTGCGTTTAAGTACAATTTTTTGTTATCTGCAAACAAGAGTAAAAAATCAACTAACTTCCCTTCACAGAAATCATTTATTTCAGAGAGCAGTAATGAACCTATTCCCTGTGAACGCTTGTTTTTTGATACACATAAATCGATGATACCAAGAACTCTTATTGGTTTCCCGTTTAAATTCATTACTCTATAATCCAAGCCCACATGACCGACAAGTTGATTAGTATCATCAATTACAATGAACCTAAAATGAGGTAACTGCTTAAAGTAAATTCTATCTTTTGGATATACATCTGTAAAACATTCTACTAATAACTGCCGTAATTTAGTTTCCAATTGACCATTAATTTCATATTCGTAAATTTTTACAATTTTCAATTCAGTTTCTCCTCATCAGTTTATCATTGGGATTAAAACTTATATTATATTTTTTCTTGAATAAACCTTCCCCTTTTACTTCAATAAGAAATTCAACATAAAAAGAGATTAATCCTTCCTGGATCAACGCCCCCTATAGTTTAAGTGTACTTGTTCACAAGCTTTTTATTATTTCTGGAATGCTGCTCCTTTAGCGGTATAATCCTTATCCTTAATCACAATGAGACATTCGCCAAAACAAACATAATCTTACTTTCTAAATAACTTATTGGTCCCAGATAACAATTACTTAAACAAGAATAGTGTTATTCCTTCTTCAATTAATGCACTCGTTAATTTAATAAGAGATGATTGAAATGTTTAATGATAATAGAGTTATTTAAAAATGAAACTTTCCCGCCTACCATTTATCGTGTACAGTTATAATAAAAAACTACAAGAAATAAGTCGATTGACTACAGTTACAGTTTTAAAATAGAATTATTTACGCTACTGCATTTACCGCGGCAAAATTAAATAAGGATGGTAATGCATATGATTGAAATGAACGATTGGCTTGAGCAATTTAGTCAAAAACTTATTCAACAATTTGGCGAGGAGATTGTCTTTATAGGATTGCAAGGAAGTAGAGCGAGGGAAGAGGCAAAGCTAGACAGTGATATTGATGTAGTGGTCATTTTTAAAGAACTGACGATTGTTCGATTATTATCGTATGAAGTCGTTACCCATACGATGCCAAACCGTCATTTACTTTGTGGTTTTATTTCGGGTGTAGACGAACTCCAAGCTTGGGATAAATCGGATTTATTTACCTTTGTCTATGATACAAAAGCAGTTTACGGTAGCTTGGAATTTTTAAAGAAACATATTCAACCGGAAGATATCAAGCGATTTGTTCGAACAGGTGCAGGAAATAGTTATCATATGACTTTGCACAATTATTTGCACACAAAATCAGTAGAGGCAATTAAAGCTATATTTAAAAATGCACGTTTCGTAATACAAGGAAAGCAATTTTTAAAATCAGAAATATTTCAATCAGATATAGGGGAGCTTATTCTAAATGCAGAAGAGCTTGATCGACAAGTATTAAGCCGTTTTTTAGAGATTCAACAAGGTATGCCTGTTCATTTACAACAAGATACAACGTTAATTTTTCATTGGGCAAAGGAAACGTTACAAGCAATGAAATGATAAAGACAAAATTGTGCGTTTTTGAACAAATTTTAAAAGCCTTATTACATTTTATGTGTAGTAAGGCTTTTATTTTTCTGTATTAAAATTAAACGACTTTATTATCTTTGTACATATAGTTGCTTAATTCATAATAAAGTCGTTTGGTAATGGTAACATTCACTAGTGGTTTTCTCTTATTGAGCTAAACTGCCCCGTTAGTTCAATATGAAACTGTCCCAAATAGCTTCCTCCACTACAAAATATTCTTCGTGGGAGCATACAGCTAATATGCATTTATCATTATGGTAAAACATTAAGTCTTCTGGTAGTTCAGGACTAATCCAATCAAAAAGGGAATGACAACGCTCTTTCAAAAAGTCTCTTGTAGCATTATTCATTTTAAAATAAAAAACGTAGGCTGTATCTTCAGAAAGTCTTGTGGTTTCCCATTCTTTTTGTATTCGTCTTTCGATTAAATGTTCTTCAATATCGATTATTAAATTATCAATAAAGGCAAGACGCTCCTTTTCAAACTCCAATAAACGTCCATCTTCTACAAAAGCAAAGCGATTACAATTCCTTGAGAGTAAGTCTATTAATTGCTTATAACGTTTGCCCTTTATATTTTTATGTACCCATATCATATTAATCTCACCTCAACGCTACAATTTACCGTTTTTTTGGGTTTCTTTAATATAATTCAGTAAAATATTAATAAATTCCTTCTTTCACTAACCTATCCCATTCATTCAAGAAGGTAATCCCCACCCAATTTTACCGCAAATGGATAGCAGTTCCCTTTTTATTCAAAGCAACAATATTTACGAAAAAGCCTTTTATAGAGATTCTCAGCCTATTAACAAAGAATATTTACAATTAATTACATATGAATTATGCTTTATTTACAGAGGAGGTGTTAGAGATTGAGCACAAACACATTTTTCATTCGATTTTCCATCAGCATACTTCTTATTTTCGGAGGAACATTTACAATCCGTTATTTTAGAACAGGTGAGCTTTTAATCGATCAAATAACGGGAATAGCCGCCGGTTTACTTATTTTAATTGCATCCCTCGTATGGAGAATTAAATCCAAGCAATCCACATAATAGATGTTTGACAGATTTACGCATACAATCCATCCTTATGAAGATTCTCGAATTTGATGATTCTACTTCATTTGTTTACTTCAATTCTCATCTTCAGACCACTCATTTCTTTCGCTTTTTATAAATCAATTCTTAGCATATTAATAAAATTACGTTATTTCTCTGACATGTCATAATAATTTGGAAAAATCCTTAGAGGAAACAATGAAGAAAGTAATAAATAAGATTAATCCCAAGATTGAACTAGCCGGAGTGTCATTAATTGAATTAAAGAAAACAGAACGAACACTTGGCGCTACCTTTCCAGAAGAATACAAGGAACTCTTTCTAGAAACAAATGGTGCAACATTCGGAGAATGGACTTTGTACTCGATTCAAGCTAATGAACAATTAGCCTTTGCAATGGATATTGTTAGGCAAAATCAAGAGAACCGGCCTAAAAATATGCCTGATGAATTTATTTGTATTGGTGACCATATCAATGGAAATAAGCTCTGCTATCAAATTCGAAAAAGATTTATGCAAGAGCTGATTTTTCTATAGGATGATAAAAAGGGAAAATGCGAATGTAAGGCTTCAACTTTAAGTGAATTTATTGACTGGTATGTACCGAAAAAGACAAATAAGCCTAAAATTTTAGGCACATTTACAATCGAAAGTGGGAAGTTAATTGTTACGGACCCATGTTACGATAAAGATGAAGAAGACCTGCAAGTCTTACTTCTAAATGTGAAAAATGGAAAGTGGACAGCATATGTTACACACACTGATGAGGAAGCAGTACAAAATTTGTTCGTATATTATGGCGAAAAGAAACCAAGCGGGAGATGGCATGATTGCGCTCAAGCAATAGCGGTTGATTCAGCACAAGCAGGAATCTTTGATTTTGACGTTTTTCAAAAAGATGAAACAATCCCATATGAACTGATAAATACCCATGATATAGAGATAGATGAGGCTAGCTCTAAATACTATGTAGCATGCTGTGATATGACTGATACAGATGAACAAGCCGGAGTGGTTCCTGGAGGTGCGGTTTCTATGTCTGGCTATGGTGATGGAATGTATGAAGTCAAAGTGAAATATAATATTTTCAAACAGGTTGTTGGCGTAATGATTACTTTTGAGGATGAGGAATAATACAAAGGTCAGACCATCTTATACAAGTATAGGGAGATAAAGTGATTACTGATCAAAAAAGAGAAGTCGCCAGGATATGGTTCGATGAATACTTTACGAAAGGTAATCTTGAACTCTTAGATCAGCTTACAGATTCACATTTTATATTCCACTCAAGAAATACAGATAACCCCAAAAATGATATGAGAGAATTTATGAACTAGTATAGGAATGTTTTTCAGGATGATGAATGGATAATAGATGATTTAATAGAACAGGGAGAAAAGCTAGTTGTCCGTTATACCGGCTGGATGACCTATAAAGGTGGTTGGTTTAACATTCCTTCGGATAACCAACGAATCAAAGAAACAGGTATCATGATATTTAAATTTAGGGAAGGAAAAAATAGTGATGCTGCTATCCTTTATGAATTAGGGGCTTTACCAAAAAATACTCATCAGAGCTTCTGATATTAGAATATACATATGAAAAGAGCTGCATAACTAATATGCAGCTCTTTTCACATCAATTTTTATATTCGCGCCTGTATGGCATTCCAGGCCGTATCTTTTCCAAGCCCAGTCTCCGAAGAGAACAAAATCACTTCGTCACTTTCGATAATATTCAGTGTGTCTTTCACGACTTTTAGATGCTTTTGCCATTTACCTTTTGGAATTTTATCCGCTTTGGTTGCAATAATGATACAAGGTATCTCATAATGCTTAAGAAAATCATACATCATTACATCATCCACAGACGGTTTATGGCGCAAATCAATGATTAAGAGCATAGCACGTAAAGGCTCACGTGTCGTAATGTATGTCTCAATCATCTTACCCCATGCTTCACGTTCGGACTTGGATACTTTCGCATATCCATATCCCGGTACATCGACGAAAAATAATTGCTCATTAAGCTTATAAAAGTTCAATGTTTGTGTTTTACCCGGTTTAGATGAAGTACGGGCCAAACCTTTCCGATTGATCATTTTATTAATAAAAGAAGATTTTCCTACATTTGAACGTCCAGCAAGAGCGAACTCCGGAAAACCATCTGTTGGATATTGTTCCGGTTTAACAGCACTCATCACAATCTCTGCTTGAGTAATTTTCAACTTTCTCCACCTACCAATGCATGTTGCAGCACTTCATCAAGTTGTGATACAAATACGAATTCTAATTCTTCACGAACACTTTCAGGAATATCATCAATATCTCTCTCATTATCAATCGGACATATAACTTTCTTTAGTCCTGCACGATGAGCACTCAATGACTTTTCCTTTAATCCCCCAATCGGCAATACACGACCACGCAAAGTTATTTCACCAGTCATCCCTACTTCCTTACGGATCGCTTTACCCGTAAGCGCTGAAATTAAGGCAGTCGCTATAGTAATACCTGCGGAAGGACCATCTTTTGGAACAGCTCCTTCAGGAACATGAATATGAATATCATATTTCTCATAGAAATCCTTGTCAATCCCAAAATCTTCAACCTTGGAACGAACATAGCTGAAAGCAGCCTGCGCAGATTCTTTCATGACATCTCCAAGTTTACCCGTCAACACAAGTTTGCCCTTACCTGGTGATAAAGAAACTTCAATTTGAAGGGTATCACCGCCAAATGTAGTATAAGCAAGTCCAGTTGCTACTCCAACCTGGTCTTCACGCTCTGCTTCGCCATGACGGAAATACGGTTTACCCAAAAATTCAGCCACTACTTTTTCTGTGACAATAACTTTTTTCTTCTCACCTGAAACAATAATCTTGGCTACTTTCCGGCAGATTGCCGCCAATTGCCTTTCCAAAGTACGAACCCCAGCTTCTCTTGTATATTGCCTGATGATTTTGATAATCGCATCATCCTTCATTTGAAGCTGGCTTCTTGTCAATCCGTGAGCTTTGATTTGTTTTAGCATCAGATGATCTTTAGCAATATGGAGCTTTTCAATTTCCGTATAGCCGGAGAGATTAATAATTTCCATCCGATCACGTAGAGGTGCCGGAATCGTTGCTAAATCATTGGCTGTAGCAATAAACATTACATTGGAAAGATCGTAGGTTTCCTCAATATAATGATCGCTGAAAGTATTGTTTTGCTCCGGGTCAAGAACTTCAAGCATAGCTGAAGATGGATCCCCCCGAAAATCGTTGGACATTTTATCAATCTCATCCAATAAGAAAACCGGATTAATGGTTCCTGCTTTTTTCATCCCTTGTATAATACGGCCAGGCATAGCCCCCACATACGTACGGCGATGTCCGCGTATTTCTGATTCATCTCTTACTCCACCAAGAGAAACCCGGACGAAATTACGGTTCAAAGACTTGGCTATGGATTTTGCCAAACTAGTCTTACCTACCCCTGGAGGTCCCGCAAGGCAAAGAATTGGTCCTTTTAAGGAATTCGTAAGCTTCTGAACAGCCAAATATTCAAGCACGCGCTCTTTCACCTTTTCAAGACCATAATGGTCTTTGTTTAAGATGTTCTCAGCTTTTCTAATATTCAGATCATCCTTCGTTGCTTTCGACCAAGGAATTGCAATCAGCCACTCAATATAATTACGAATGACCGCACTCTCTGCAGATGTTGCCGGAATCTTTTCATAGCGGTCCAGCTCCTTAAGTGCAGTTTCCATGACATGAGCCGGCATGCCCGCTTCCTTTATCTTCTCAGCAAATTCAGCAATCTCAGCAGCCTTACCTTCTTTGTCACCGAGCTCTTTTTGGATTGCTTTCATTTGTTCGCGTAGATAATATTCCTTTTGTGTTCGCTCCATTGATTTTTTGACACGCAGACCGATTTTCTTTTCGAGATTCAATACTTCTTTCTCGTTATTGATTAAACTGATTACTTTGTTTAATCTTTCCTTGACATCAATGGTCTCAAGTATTTCCTGCTTGTCCTTCAGCTTAAGCGGCAAATGTGATGTAACAATATCGGCCAGTCTGCCGGGTTCTTCTATATCAACAGTTGAATTATATGTTTCTGTTGTGACCTTTTTTGAGATTTTTATGTACTGTTCAAAGTAATTTAATAAAGTTCTCATCAAAGCTTCTGTTTCAGGATCCTTCTCTACTGGATCTTCAATAATTTCGAGCTTCGCTGTAAGAAAATCACTATCATCCTCATAGGAAACCATTTGTGCTCTCGATAAACCTTCTACCAACACTCGAATTGTCCCATTTGGGAGTTTAAGCATCTGTTTTACTTTAGTGAGTGTACCCATTTCATACAAATCTTCTTCACTGGGCTCATCTGTAGAAGCTTCCTTCTGAGTAGTTAAAAATATCAAATGGTCATCTACCATCGCTTTCTCTAGCGCCTGAACAGATTTTTCCCTTCCAACATCCAGATGGAGAACCATCGTTGGGAAAACAAGCAATCCGCGAAGCGGCAGGAGGGGAACGTTTTTGTCCATAGTGTTTGCCATTTGTTGCACCTCCAAAACATGCTAATATATGTATTATTCATTGGCCTTTTACCAATTTTATCGTATTTACTGGTTTGTGTCTATTTGGGACGATAAACGAAACCATGTTACTTGTTTTCCCTAAATTTAAGTGGATGTAACACCTTTCAATCAATTTTTAAGGTAACAAAATTTCCCACTCTCATTAGACAAAAAAAAGGCTCGCTCTGATGCAAGCCTTTTAATTTTGTTCCCTCAGCCGCTTTCCCGTTCAGAAAGTGGCATATTTTCGATAATAGTATCAATGGCCGCTGTACGATCGAATACTAGTTGAAATACTTCCTTTAAGTTCCTGACAGGTTTAATTTCAATATTTTCGACTTGGTTTAACAGGGCTTGTATATTTTCTTCCGGAATCAGAACTACATCGGCTCCCGCTAACTTAGCTGCTGTCACTTTCGTAAACACACCGCCAACCGGCTTAACCTTCCCGTGAATGCTGATTTCTCCTGTCATTGCAACATTATTTTTTACCGGTATTTGATAGATAGCTGAGTAAATCCCAACGGCCATAGCAATGCCTGCCGAAGGACCATCAATCGGTATACCGCCCGGAAAATTAACATGGATATCAAATTTGTCAGCTGGTACGCCAATCGTTCTCAGGACAGTCACCACATTTTCAATCGATCCCTTAGCCATGCTTTTTCTTCTGATGGATTTTCCAGCACTATTAATACTTTCTTCTTCTACGATTCCAGTTATATTAACTGAACCCTTATCAACCGCATCAATAACCGTCACTTCAATCTCAAGTAACGCCCCTGAGCTTGGTCCGGTTACAGCCAGACCATTTACAACACCAACGGCAGATTCTTTCGCAATAAAGCTTTGATATCTAGGAGACATTTGGCTGGATTGAACAATCCATTCAATATCTTCATCTTTAATATAATCTCTATTTTCTGTAATGGCTAAACCTGCGGCACTCTGAACCATATTTACAGCTTCCCGTCCATTGCTGGCAAAATTACCAATGACATTAAGCGCCTCATCACTAATCTCTAAGGACACCCGTTCAACTGCATTTTTGGCCACTTTTTTCAGTTCCTCCTGATTTAATTCACGAAAAAAAATTTCCATGCATCTGGAACGAATCGCAGGCGGAATTTCAGAAGGTGTTCTCGTTGTAGCCCCAACAAGCCTAAAATCAGCAGGCAATCCATTTTGAAAAATTTCATGTATATGTTTTGGTATATTCGGATTCTCTTCATTATAGTATGCACTTTCAAAATGTACTTTCCGATCTTCCAATACCTTCAATAATTTGTTCATTTGTATATTATGCAATTCTCCAATTTCATCAATAAATAAGACACCGCCATGAGCATTTGAAACTGCCCCCTGTTTTGGCTGTGGAATACCTGCCTGGCCCATTGCTCCGGCGCCCTGATAGATTGGGTCATGAACAGAGCCTATAAGTGGGTCAGCAATTCCTCTCTCATCAAATCTGGCTGTTGTGGCATCCAATTCTACAAATGTTGCGGTTTGCCTGAATGGAGATTTCATATTTGCTTTAGCCTCTTCCAGCACCAGTCGCGCAGCGGCCGTTTTCCCAATTCCAGGCGGACCATAAATTAGTACATGCTGTGGATTTGGCCCACAAAGTGCTGCCTTTAGTGCCTTGATTCCATCCTTCTGACCAATAATATCATCAAACCGTGCTGGTCTTACCTTTTCGGAAAGCGGCTCAGTTAATGAGATAGACTTCATTCGATGAAGCTGATCCATCTCCTTCTTAGCCTCTCGATCAATCGAAACCTTTTGTACCCTTTGACCCTTTAACAAATTTAAAAAATACATGCCAATCACTATTCCAAAGAACAGCTGGATAACAATAACCACACCAGTCCAACTCATATAAGCACCCTCCTGAAATCACATCGTTGAGATACAAGCTAGTATCTCCCTAGAAAGGATGGAATAAACATCAAAAAGCTGAGCCGACTGATCAGCTTCGACAAGCATAAGAGGAGGCGCACAGATGTGTTCTTTCCTCCCGCAGTGGGTGGCTATCCTTATGACTCAAGCTCTATATATCTACACCAAAACCTGCCATCTACTTTAGCGTTTGGCTGGAATTTGAGCTGAATTGGCTGGATTAGTGCTGAATTTGGCTGGATAAAATCTAAAATTGGCTGGATTAATGAAGGAATCAGCTGGATTCCTACTCCAATCGGGTCAATCTCTTATTATTCTTCCTATAAAAGCAATTGTTTTCTTCTAACTCTCCAAACATGTATCCATTTAAGAATAGATAACCTGTAAATTACGTCATTTGCAATACAAAAAAGGCCAATCAAGATTTTGATTGGCCTCTTCTACAACTTATATCTTTATCAAGCAGATGTTTTCTTTTCAACTGTTTCAGTTGTTCCATCAACAAGAATTATTTTTGGAGATTCGCCTTTAGAGATCACTTCAGCTGTAATGATACATTTTTTAATATCATTACGGGAAGGAAGTTCAAACATGACATCCAGCATAATTCCCTCAATAATGGAACGAAGTCCACGTGCACCTGTTTTACGCTCAATTGCTTTTTTCGCAATTTCTAACAACGCTCCGTCCTCAAATTCGAGTTCTACGTCATCAAGTTGAAGCATTTTTTGGAATTGCTTAACAAGCGCATTTTTTGGCTTAGTAAGGATTTGGATTAATGTATCCTCATCTAATTGCTCAAGTGTAGCAATTACCGGCAAACGTCCGATAAATTCTGGAATTAATCCAAAACGAAGCATGTCTTCAGGAAGAACTTTAGTTAACAAGTTTTTATCTTCAACTTCTTCTTTAACTGATCCAAAACCGATAACTTTTTGGCCAAGACGGCGTTTAATAATCGGTTCGATTCCATCAAATGCACCACCGCAAATGAATAGAATATTCGTTGTATCAATTTGGATGAATTCTTGATGAGGATGCTTTCTTCCTCCTTGTGGCGGAACGCTTGCCACTGTGCCTTCAAGAATTTTCAGCAACGCCTGCTGTACACCTTCACCTGAAACATCTCGTGTAATGGATGGGTTTTCAGATTTACGTGCAATTTTATCGATTTCATCAATGTATATAATGCCTTTTTCAGCTTTCTCTACATCGTAATCAGCAGCCTGAATTAGCTTAAGTAAGATATTTTCAACATCTTCACCCACGTAACCAGCTTCAGTTAATGACGTAGCATCTGCAATGGCAAATGGTACATTTAATAATCTGGCTAAAGTTTGAGCAAGAAGTGTTTTCCCGCTTCCAGTAGGCCCGATTAAGCAAATATTGGATTTAGATAATTCTACATCTTCAATTTTGCTATTAGAATTTACACGTTTATAGTGATTATAAACGGCTACTGCCAAGGATTTTTTAGCACCTTTTTGACCAATAACATATTCATCAAGGATTTCTAAGATCTCCATTGGTTTTGGTATATCTTTTAACTCAACTTCTTCTTCAGTACCCAGTTCTTCTTCTACAATTTCAGTGCATAACTCTATGCACTCATCACATATATAAACACCTGGACCCGCTACGAGTTTTCGGACTTGTTCTTGAGTTTTCCCACAGAAAGAACACTTCAATTGCCCTTTCTCATCATTAAATTTAAACATAGTTTCACCCCTTGGTATTATGAACTCTATCATGAAATCTGCAATTCTTTACGATCCAGATTAACTAATGAAGGGTATGTAAGGATTGTAACATACATTGCCCCATATAAGGTAAGAAAAAGGCCGTACTCATTTGCCAAACTAATTGTTCCTTATGTATATGTACATAATATCCATTCTTGACTCCTTTCAATCCTGGAAATCAAAAATGGAAGAGTTTTAAATCCTATTTATTTAGAATTAATCTACACTTAATTCATGAAAAAAGCAATTATGTATGTGTTAAAATATTTCGATTCTAAAAGTCGAATCTTCTCGAAACTTTGGCCCTGCAATTAGTATGTATAGTATGTATAAAACAAGGTACGATAAAATCGCACCTTGTTTTGTTATTTAATATGTGTATTAAGCTTCTACTGTTTTGCTGTTATCAACTAATACGTCGATTGCTTTTCTTACTAATAAGTCACCTTTAACACTTTCAGTTCCGCCAAGCGCTTGGATGATTTGTTCAGCAGTCAAGCCATATTGCTCAGACATTGCTTGTACTTCAGTGTTGATTTCTTCTTCAGTAACTTCAAGGTTCTCTGCTTTAGCGATTGCTTCAAGAGTTAAGTTGATGCGTACACGCTTTTCAGCTTCCTCTTTCATTTGACCTTTAAGAGCATCTTTGTCTTGGCCAGAGAATTGGAAGTACATGTCAAGAGTCATACCTTGAGCTTGAAGACGTTGTTCAAATTCTTGAATCATACGATCTGTTTCAGTGTCGATCATTGCTTCTGGAATATCGATTTCTGCAGTTTCTGCCGCTTTTTCGATAACTGTGTCTTTTACATGGTGCTCTGCTTGATGGTTTTTAGACTCAACTAAACGAGTTTTGATTTTTTCTTTAAGTGCTTCCAATGTTTCTACTTCTTCATCAACATCTTTAGCAAATTCATCATCTAACTCAGGTAATTGTTTTGTTTTGATTTCATGAATTTTCACTTTGAATACAGCTGGTTTTCCTGCTAATTCTGCAGCATGATATTCTTCTGGGAAAGTAACTTCAACATCTTTTTCTCCACCAACTTCAAGACCAACCAATTGCTCTTCAAATCCTGGAATGAAAGAGTTAGAACCAAGTTCTAAGGAGTAATTATCTGCTTGTCCGCCTTCGAATGCTTCGCCATCAACGAATCCTTCAAAGTCTAAAACTACAGTATCACCATTCTCAGCTTGTCCTTCTTCTTTGATTACAAGCTCTGCGTTACGCTCTTGTAAAGTTTTGATTTCTTTTTCGATATCTTCATCAGTTACTTCAGTATCAAGTTGTGTAACTTCAATACCTTTGTATTCGCCAAGTTTAACTTCTGGCTTCACAGTAACAGTTGCTTTGAAAATAAGAGCTTCGCCTTTTTCCATTTTTTCGATATCGATTTCTGGACGATCAACTGGCTCGATTTTAGTTTCTTCAATTGCATTAGCGTATGCTTCTGGAAGAATAAAATCTAATGCGTCTTGGTAAAGAGACTCAACGCCAAATTTCTTTTCAAATAATGCACGAGGCATTTTTCCTTTACGGAATCCTGGCACTTGTACTTGTTTAACCACTTTTTTGAATGCTGAATCTAAGCCTTCGTTTACTTTTTCAACCGGTACTTCAACAGTTAATACACCGCTGTTCCCTTCAAGCTTTTCCCATTTTGCAGACATGGTTTTCCCTCCACTATATATATTTCCTAATAATCGTTTTCTCTTAACACGATATTATGTGCAACTAGATTTATTGATCTTAGGCAGTACAGCCTTACTGTACCAATGCATATTGCAACCACTATATTATAACATAGGTTTCCTACGTTTCAAGACTTGGACCCTCAAATAACAGGGAAAGTCATCCCCTCTAGATTCCTGATTTCCTCTATAATTATATTTATCCTTTCATCAGGCTCCTTCAAATCGATTCCATAGGCTTCCGACACAATTCGATAATAGCCTTCTGCCCATCCTTCGAGATTCGGTATATTCAATGGATAAAGCAGGATATTATGCCTTTTAACCATTTCCATTGCCTGTTCGAACATGATAGGATTATTATTTTCCAACCTGTCACGTAAGGTTTTATGTATGTCAGATAAAAAATGCGTTTCTTCAACAATTGGTAAGTCTACTATATTCACTGTAATAGTTTGACCGAACTTATCCACCTCTACAATCTTATCCACTTCCTGCTCTTTTAATATGGATAAAGTAAAGGTTTTTAAAAAAGGATGTTTTTCTTCTATTAAATATTGGCAAAGCAGCCCTACCCACGGTCTAATATTTTGCCCTGCAAGTGAAGATAGCATAAAAAATTGCTCTTGCATCGTTCCGGTTTCCAAAATAACTTTTATTTCTTCCTCCTGAATTTGAGGTGATTCGACTTTAAATTCAGGAAAATCATCTGAATATTCCTGTTCGCTGCCCTGTTCCACAATTCGTTTACTCATAGCCAATAGATGTTCTAATGATTCAACTCTGCCTTCAGGTACTTGATTTTCTTCCAATAACGCTTCGACTACCGATATAATCTCGCGATGTTCATTTAATTGCAGAAGGATCATTAAATAAATATTGATGACATGAAAATACTCTCCAATTCCATTTCCCATCATCTTATTCACTATAGCTTTTGCATCTTGGTAATTCCCGAGCTCTACAAGTGACAGAGCCAATCCGATATTGATATCTTCATCTTCCGGTTCCAATTCATACGCCTGGCCAAATAATTCACGGGCATTTTTGAATTTTTTCTCCTCCATGGCTTGCATACCTTTTTTGAGGAGCAATTGTGCCAGATTAGGAAAAGGAATTACCTTTTCATCCTTTCGTTCACTTTTTGTGTTCTTCATAACAAACCGCCTTGATTTTTTTGAATTAATTGTCGTTAGTTTAGCATGCCTTTCCATGAAAAACAAAAAATCTTTCTGTTATTCACTCAATAAACAATGAAACGCAAAAAAACATAGACTATATATCTTGTAGTCTATGCCAGTATTCTCTGTTCGTATTGATTGATTTCTTCATTATACTGAAGCGTTAGTTCAATTTCATCCCAACCATTAATCAGCATGTTCTTCCAATATGGATGAATATCAAATCGAGCAAGTACGTTTTCTTGTGCTCTCAATTCTTGATTAGGTAGATCAACCGTTAGATCCAACGGTGTTTTACGTATAAATTCCTTTAGTGAAGCAAGAGTCTCTTTTTCTAAGGTTATCGGCAGTATTCCATTTTGCAAACAGTTTTGATGAAAAATATCTGCAAAGGAGGAAGCTAAAATTACTTTAAACCCATAATCCCCCAGTGCCCATGGGGCATGCTCACGAGAGGATCCACATCCAAAATTTTCACCTGCCAACAAAATGGTCGCACCTTTAGCTTCAGGCTGATTCAGTTCAAAATCGTCTCGCTCGGTTCCATCTGCATGAAAACGCCAGTCAAAAAACACATACCTGCCAAACCCGGTACGCTCAATGCGCTTCAGGAACTGCTTCGGTATAATCTGATCTGTATCGACATGATCGCGTTCAAGAATAACAGGTTTACCTGTATAGACTGTCATTTTTTCCATTTTAGTGACCTCCTTTTCCAGAAATCATAGGATTCACCGCTTCTCTGATATCTACAAACTTTCCGTAAATCGCTGCCGCTGCTGCCATGCGCGGAGATACTAAATGCGTTCTTGCTCCAGTGCCCTGTCTTCCTTCAAAATTACGGTTCGACGTGGAAGCACAATGTTCACCTGCCGGCACCACATCTGGATTCATACTTAAGCACATGCTGCAGCCTGCTTCTCTCCATTCGAATCCAGCTGCTTTGAAAATCGTATCCAGACCTTCTTCCTCTGCCATCTTCTTAACAGCCTGTGAGCCTGGAACGACCATTGCTCTCACTCCTGCAGCAACCCTATTACCATCGATAATTTCAGCCGCTTCCCTTAAATCTTCTATCCTGGAATTTGTGCAGGAACCAATAAATACATGCTGAACCGGTATATCTGTAATTGCCTGACCTTCTTTAAGACCCATGTATTCTAGCGCTCGCTGTAATGTTTTGGCTGCTGCTGGCTTCATTGAATTTGAATGAGGGATATTCCCGGTTACCGGGCTGCACATCCCAGGATTGGTACCCCAACTGACCATAGGAGAAATATCATCTCCATTCATGTAGATTACTTTGTCATAATCTGCATCAGCATCACTGGCCAATTCTGACCACCGCTTACAATATTCCTCGAATTCGTCCGGCACGGGAGCATATTTCCGGCCCTTCATATAAGAAAAAGTAGTTTCATCCGGGCTAACCAGACCGGCACGAGCGCCGCCTTCAATAGACATATTACACATAGTCATGCGCTCTTCCATCGACATATTACGTACTACATCGCCTGCATATTCCAAAATATAGCCGTTACCAAAGTTCGTTCCATTTTGAGTGATGATAAATAAAATGACATCCTTTGCAGTAACCCCATTTTGGAGTGAACCGTTTATTTCAATTTTCATCGTTTTCGGTTTGTTTTGCCAAATGGTTTGCGTCGCTAATACATGCTCCACTTCGCTCGTGCCAATTCCAAAGGCCAATGCACCAAATGCACCATGTGTAGATGTATGACTGTCGCCGCAAACAATGGTTTTTCCCGGCCAGGTTAAGCCTAAATCAGGTCCAATCACATGGACAATTCCCTGGTCTTCACTATCAAGGCCTGCTAAAGGTACTCCAAATTCCTGGCAATTCCGTTCAAGTGCTGTCAATTGCCTTTTCGCCACCTCATCTGTTATTACAAAACGATTAATGGTGGGGACATTATGATCCATTGTTGCAAAGGTCAAATCTGGTCTGCGTACCTTTCTTTTCTTTAGGCGAAGACCCTCAAATGCCTGAGGAGAAGTCACTTCATGAACGAGATGCAGATCGATGTATAATAAATCTGGTTTTCCCGCCTCCTTGTGCACTATATGATTTTCCCAGATTTTATCCACGATCGATTTACCCACATAGATCCCTCCTCATTTTATTGATACCTTTAATTTTTTTTACGCGTACGCTTCCATAATGTGAAAAATAGCGTCCTTCTGCAAAATTTCTTCCTTAATAGCCCTGGCCATTTCCGTAGTTGACAGCACTTTTCCATCTCCTGATATATCTATTGTATGTTTGCCGGAGTCCAGTACATTTTTCACCGCTTGTTCCACTATACTTGCCTCTTCTTCCATTTGGAAGGAATGGCGAAGCATCGATGCAACAGACAGAATCATTGCAATTGGATTAGCTTTATCCTGGCCTGCGATATCCGGGGCAGAGCCGTGAATTGGTTCATATAAATGCAAACCATTTTCAGAAAGACTTGCTGAAGGGAGCATTCCAAGTGAACCAGTTAAGACACTTGCCTCATCGCTCAAAATATCACCAAACATATTTTCAGTCACCAATATGTCAAATTGCCTTGGATTACGGATAAGCTGCATCGCTGCGTTGTCTACGAGCATATGCTCAAGCTTCACTTTTGGATACTCACTGGCTACTTCTTCTGCCACCTCTCTCCACATTCGGCTTGATTCTAATACATTTGCCTTATCAACGGATGTTACCTTTCCTTTTCGTTCCTTTGCCAATTCAAAAGCGAGTGTGATAATCCGCTTTACTTCTTCGCGTTCGTAATACAGAGTATCGACAGCAGATTCCATGCCATCATGATAATTACGCTTACTCGGTTTGCCAAAATATAACCCGCCCGTTAGTTCCCTCACGATTAAAAAATCCGTACCATCAATGATTTCTTTTTTCAAAGGTGATGAATCCTCGATGCTGGCATAATAACTGATTGGACGCATATTTGCGTATAAATTTAACTCTTTGCGGATTTTTAACAGCCCTTGCTCAGGTCGCATCTCCGGGGGATTATGATCCCATTTCGGACCGCCAACTGCTCCAAGTAACACGGCATCATTTCGTTTACAAAGGTCAATCGTTTTTTCAGATAAAGGGGTACCCTCCGTGTCAATCGCTGCCCCGCCAATTTGCCCATATTCAAAGACGAATTCATGCCCGAATCGTTCACCAATAGCATTGAGGATTTCGAGGGCTCCTATCATAATTTCTGGTCCAATTCCGTCACCCGGCAATACAGCAATGTTTTTTTTCATATCGAAGAAATCCCCCTTATTGATTAATTCGTGATCACCATTGATTGGTGCTCTACTGTTAAAATCACTCGGTTAATAGCATTTAAATACGCTTTGGCCGACGCTTCCAACACATCCTGGGCTAATCCCCGTCCGCTTGTTTCCACTCCCTGATAAATAATTCTTACAAACACCTGTGCCAACGCATCTCTGCCGCCGCCAACTGATTGAATACGGTAATCCTGCAGCTTAACTGGTTTCTGGATGCAACGCTCGAGCGTATTGTATAACGCTTCAATACTCCCTGCTCCAGTGGAGGCCTCCTGTATTCTGTCGTTATTTACCCCTGACAATGTAACGGTTGCTGTAGGAATCTGATTGGTTCCGTATTGAACCTGAATGGAAATTAATTCATAATAGTTATCCTCTTTTGTTACTTTCTCTTCCAGTACTAACGCGACAATATCATCATCTGTCATTTCTTTCTTACGATCTGCGAGATCCTTGAATACTTTGAAAAGGTGATTAACTTCTTCATCCGACACAGGGAAGCCTAACTCTTCTAATTTTGTACGGAATGCATGCCGGCCTGAATGCTTACCAAGCACCATGGAGTTAGAACTTAATCCAACTAATTCAGGTTCAATTATCTCGTAGGTTGTTTTCTCTTTAAGCACACCGTCTTGATGAATGCCGGATTCATGTGCAAAGGCATTTTTACCTACTACAGCTTTATTTGGCGGGATTACCATACCTGTCAGTTTACTGACCAATTCACTTGTACGTTTAATTTCACTAAGAACCAAGCCGGTTTCTGCCTGATAAAAATTTTTTCTTGTATATAGGCCAAGCGCTACTTCTTCCAGTGCAGTATTCCCGGCCCGTTCACCAATTCCATTAATGGTACCTTCTATCTGAGTCGCTCCGGCCAGAATCGCTGCCATAGAATTGGCGGTCGCCAATCCTAAATCGTCATGGCAATGGGCAGACAACGTAACCTGATCTATAGATGGAACGTGGCTCATTAGATATCGGAAGACTTCACTGTATTCTTTCGGTGTGATATAACCAACCGTATCCGGGATATTGATGATCTTTGCTCCGGCTTTGATAGCTTCTTCCACAATCCGAGCCAGGAATGGAAGCTCTGTTCGGCAAGCATCTTCAGCTGACCATTGAATAACCGGGAAATACTTCGAAGCATAACGGATCGAAGCCACGGCAGCTTCAACTACCTGATCCTCCGTCATTTTCAGCTTATACTGCCTGTGTATGGGTGATGTAGCAAGAAAGACATGTATCCTCGGGTCGGCCGTTTGCTTTAAAGCTCCCCACACTGCATCAATATCACTTTCCACAGATCTTGCCAGTCCTGTTACCGTTGAATTTTTGACTAAATCAGCAATTTTCTTCACTGATTCGAAATCTCCTGGAGAGGCTGCGGGAAAACCAGCCTCAATGATATCTACACCCATTTTTTCTAATTGTTTGGCTATCTCCAGTTTTTCGGTCAAATTAAGAGTGACTCCGGCAGATTGTTCTCCATCACGTAAGGTCGTGTCAAAAATATTAATTTTTCGCACTGCCGACCACTTCTTTCTGTTTCTTTTTTTGCTGTTGAATAAATGGCATCATTTGACGAAGTTCTCTGCCTACCTGTTCAATTGGATGTGCATTTTCCTGTGCCTGTGTCGCGTTAAATACAGGTCTGTTCACTTGATTTTCAAGCAGCCATCCTTTTGCAAATGTGCCATTCTGAATTTCTTTTAACACTTGCTTCATTTCTTCTTTAACAGCCGGGCCAACTACGCGGGGACCTGAAACAAAATCACCCCATTGAGCGGTATCAGAAATGGAATAGCGCATCCCTTCCATGCCGCCTTCATACATGAGATCAACAATTAATTTCAATTCATGTAAACATTCAAAGTAAGCAAGCTCAGGCTGATAGCCAGCTTCCGTCAGCGTTTCAAAACCTGCCTTTACCAAGGAGGTAAGTCCCCCGCAAAGTACTGCCTGTTCTCCAAATAAATCTGTTTCGGTCTCTTCCTTGAATGTAGTTTCAAGAGCTCCTGCCCTAAGTGCTCCAATCCCTTTTGCGTAAGCCAATGCAACTTCTCTTGCTTCACCTGACACATCCTGATAGATGGCAAATAATGCTGGAACACCTGCCCCTTGTTCAAATGTCCTTCTGACTAAATGGCCCGGTCCTTTTGGCGCCACTAGGGATACATCTACAAATGCCGGAGGAACAATTTGATGATAATGGACATTGAAACCATGAGCGAACATCAGTGTATGACCTTTCCGCAAGACTGGTTCAATCTCTGCTTTATATACTTTTGTTTGATGTTCATCCGGTAAGAGAATCATGATTACATCTGCTTCCTCGCTTGCTTCCCTAACAGATTTAACATCAAATCCATCTTCAACCGCCTGGTTCCAAGATTTACCCTCTCGCAATCCAATAACTACTTCAAATCCGCTTTCCCGTAAGTTCTGTGCATGGGCATGCCCCTGTGATCCATATCCAATAACTGCTACCTTTTTATTTGATAAAGCTGCTTCATTTGCTTCATTTTGATAGTACATTTTTGCCATAATTGTTCTCTCCCTTTTTCATTTTTATTTAGACAATTGAATAATTCTTTGTTCCCTGGTTGCCCATTTGAGTGGAGCGGGCAAAAGCGGTAGTGCCTGTTCTAGCTAATTCCTTAATTCCGTACGGCTTGACTAATTCGATAAAAGCTTCTATTTTATTTGATTCACCGGTTATTTGAATCACAAGACTTTCTTTGCCAATATCAATAACCGAAGCTCTAAAAGGCTCAATGAGTGAGTAAATCTCACTTCTCGATTGGGGAGTGGCTGTTACTTTTACTAACGCAAGCTCCCTGGCTACAACGGATTGATCTGTTATGTCCTGTACCTTTATGACATCAATCTGTTTATTTAATTGTTTGGTAATTTGTTCTGCAATTTGCACGGATTCGACGTTTACAACACAAGTTATTCGCGCTCTCTCCTCCATTTCGGATTGCCCTACCGTAATACTTTCAATGTTATAATTTCGTTTCGTAAATAAATTGGTAATCCGGTTAAGGACACCCGGTCTGTTTAGAACGGTTAAAGTGATGATCCTTTTCAATTTTTCTTCACCCCTACCATTTCATTAATTCCCTTTCCAGGTGCAACCATTGGGTATACATTTTCTTTAGGTTCTACAAAAATATTGATTAGTACTGGACTATCTTTACTAAATTCTTCGTTAAATACCCTTTCAGCTTCTTCCTCCGTCCGGATATCGAATCCCTTTATTCCATAAGCTTCAGCCAGCTTGCTGAAGGAGGGCTGGGAACGAAATACACTTTCTGAGTATCGGGATTCATAAAAGATTTCCTGCCATTGGCGTACCATTCCAAGAGAACCATTATTGATAATGATAATTTTTACTGGCAAGTTCAGTTCTGCGATAACAGCAAGTTCCTGAATGGACATTTGGATACCCCCATCACCATTTACGGAGATAACCAAATCATCTGGTTCAGCAATTTGTGCTCCAATCGCAGCCGGTAATCCAAACCCCATCGTGCCAAGTCCTCCGGAGGTTACCCATGCATTCGGACGCTTAAAAGGATAATACTGGGCAGCCCACATTTGATGCTGACCAACATCGGTTGTCACGATGGCATCCCCATTACTCATTTCATAAATCATTTCCATAATTCTCTGTGGTTTCAGGTGCTGACCGTTCCCCTTGTCATAATAGAATGGTGCATCCTCCAGCCAATTCTGAATTTGCTTCCTCCAGCCCTCGTTATCTGGCTGTTTGCCATTCTGCTTGATTAAATGCTTCAGAGCATGCCTGGCATCTCCTACAACCGGGATAGCCGTCGGAACATTTTTACCGATTTCAGCAGGATCAATGTCTATATGGGCAACCATTGCATGCGGTGCAAATTTTGATAGATTACCTGTTAAACGATCGTCAAACCTGGCACCAATATTGATTAATAGGTCACATTCAGCCAGTGCCATATTGGCTGCGTATATTCCGTGCATCCCTCCCATTCCGATGTAAAGCGGATGACTCGGAGGAAAACTGCCAAGTCCCAATAATGTATTAACGACTGGGATTTGCTGTTGCTCAGCATATTCAAGTAAGTACTTTGAGGCTTTCGCATGAAGGATACCTGCACCAGCCAAGAAAACGGGTTTCTTAGAAGAACTGACTGCTTCTACGAGTCTTCTAATCTGCAAATAATTAGGTTCATACTTTGGCTGATATCCCGGCAAATGGATTGTCTCAGGTTCCTCTTCTATTGCTACGAGCTGAGCCATATCTTTCGGAATATCAATGAGGACTGGCCCTGGCCGTCCTGTTGAAGCAATATGAAAGGCCTCCTTCACGATTCTTGGAATATCTGCCGTATTTCGAATTTGATAATTATGCTTTGTGATCGGTGTTGTAACTCCTAAAATATCTGCCTCCTGAAAAGCATCTGTTCCGATTACTCCTGTACCAACCTGACCGGTAAAAACGACTAAAGGCAAGGAATCCATCATGGCATCAGCAAGACCTGTGACAATATTGGTTGCTCCGGGACCAGAGGTAGCAATTACCACTCCAGGCTTTCCACTTATCCTTGCATATCCTTCAGCCGCATAGATTGCGCCTTGCTCATGTCTTGGCAACACATGCTTCAATCCCGATTTATAAAGTGCATCATAAATGGGTAGAACGGCACCTCCGGGGTATCCAAATAAAACCTCCACTCCTTGCTTTTTCAGGGCATTGACCAACATCTCGGCTCCGCTGATTTTTATTTCAGTTTGTAGGCTTTTCTTCTCAGCAAGAGCTGTTTTCTCCAACATGGAATCTACCTCCTGTTTAGTGATAGGCTTATTTGCCAGGTCTTTTTTAAAAATAAAAAAGCCTTTTCATCACATACGTTTCCCAATTGAAACGCAGGGATGAAAAGGCTTGTTGTCCTTTCCATGGTACCACCCTAATTCATAATTGATTTCATCAATCATGCACTCTTTACTTTTGATAACGGGTTGATCGGTCAAACCCGGTCTGTATTACTGGAGAGTTCATACAGACGCTCAAAGGGGAGTTCATACTTGGAAACAGTACCGATTCTCAGCACCATCGGCTCTCTGTAACTGTTCAGCCCACTTACTACTTATCCTTATCATCGCTTCTACTTATTAAATTCTTGTTATTAGTTCCACTATTATAAATCCAAATAATTACTAATTTGTTATCTCGTTGAAATTTATAATACGACCTTCCAGACACATAGTCAACTGATTTTTCTAAATTATTAGACTATTTAATTAATTCTGAATAATTGTATGCGCTTTCATTGTTTTTGCTAAGCGGTTTTCCTATTTTTAAATTTTTATCATCGCAATATCATTTGTAATTAAAAGAAATAAATGAAATTTCATCTCTATTTTTTACACAAAAAAAGAGCCTATAAGCTCTGGAATTTATTGTGACACTCTGATTCTGGGTATAAATTTCACTAAAATAATAAATACAATAGCTGCTAAAAGTGTATAAGGCAAGTATTTCCCAAACAGGTCGGTAAAACGGAACGGTGCTTCATCAATAAACTCGGCTTTCTTCCATTTTTAGTTACCGATTTCAACAGCAATGGCAGAATCAGAAGATTGATTATTCAATTTATAATACTTAGTGCCTACAGGGTATATGTTAGAGCCATTCCCTTTATATTGTCCGGTATCGTCATCTGCTATTGACTCCACCTTGCCTATGTATTTACCAATTTTCCGAGGATCTATTGCCTCATCTTCCTTCATTTCATATACCTTACCCTCCCAAACAACAAAGTATTTATTCCAACTTAATACTTGGGCCAATGATAGATAGATGAATGAAAGGACAAATAGTATCAGGGTCGTCTTTTTTTCAAAGCAATCGAACTCCTTCTTAAATACTATTTTAATAGTAGCATATAATTTCCATATTATTTACATATAATTCAATAAAAAATCCTGCGGATCAATTACCACAGGATTTCACATTATGAAGTCTGGATATTTTTATACTGGCTTTCATACATTTCACTGTATCGACCTTTATGACGTAATAATTCTTCATGCGTTCCACTCTCTTTGACTTGGCCGTCATCAATGACCATAATCTTATCTGCCTCGCGAATCGTACTGAGCCTGTGTGCAATCACAAAGCTGGTACGTCCTCTCATCACTTTACGCATAGCATTCTGTATGGCAAGCTCTGTTCTCGTATCTACACTGCTCGTTGCCTCATCCAGGATCAGGATGGCTGGATCCTTTAATATTGCCCGGGCAATAGCTAGCAGCTGCTTGTTCCCTTGGCTGAGATTCGAGCCATTTTCTAGAAGCATCGTATCGTAGCCATTTGGAAGTCTTGTAATAAAATAATGAGCATTTGCCGTTCTGGCAGCTTCAATCATTTCTTCATCTGTAGCATCCAACCGGCCATATTTTATATTCTCTTTAATGGTTCCCGTAAACAAATACGTGTCCTGCAGCACAATCCCAAACGTATCTCTTAAGCTCTCTCTTGTATAATCACGAATATCTACCCCATCGATTAAGATGCTCCCTTCAGATACCTCATAAAATCTGGTTAAGAGATTCGTAATGGTTGTCTTCCCTGCACCAGTTGGTCCCACTAGCGCATTGTGGCTGCCCGTTTTTGCTTCAAAACTGATATTTTTTAAGATGGGGTGATTTGCGTCATATCCAAATGAAACATTCTTAAACGTTACATTTCCTTCTGAATGCCGGAGTGGAACCGCATGCTCGCCATCTTTTGTCTCTTCATTCTCATCAATCACCTGGAATACTCGTTCAGCACCTGCAACTGCAGACTGAAATAGATTGAATATATTGGCCAAATCATTTAACGGTCTCGTAAACTGCCTTGAATAGCTGACAAAACTGGCGATCACCCCAATCGTTACAGCTTCATTTACAGCCAAGATACCGCCTACAATTGCAATCGCGGCCAGTCCAAGATTATTAATTGCATTCATTAATGGCATTAAATAACCTGACCAGATTTGTGCCTTCCTTCCTGATTCAAATAATTTACCATTGATTTCTTCAAACGTCTCGACCACTTGATTTTCTCTATTAAAGGCTTTAATAATAAGCGTTCCGGATATCGTTTCTTCTATATGTCCGTTCAATTTGCCTAAATGTTTTTGCTGTTCCCGAAATAAAACCCGTGTCCGTTTAGCAATCATTTTCGTCAGCAAATACATAAATGGTATCGTAATACATGCAGCAACCGTCAAAATGGGGCTCAATATTAGCATCATAATAAATGATCCCGTTATTGTGATGACTCCACCCATCAGCTGCGTAGTCGATTGAGAAATACTACTGCTGACATTATCGATATCATTTGTAACTCTGCTCATCATATCGCCATGGGCATGCGAATCAAAATAACCGATTGGTAATTTAAGCAGCTTATGAAATAGCTTGCTTCTTAAAGATTGAACAACCCGCTGAGAAACTCGGACCATCATCCAGCCCTGGAGCAAACTGGATATTCCATCTGTTACATAGACCACAGCCAAAATTAGAATCATCATATGTAATAAGTTCAGGTCAACTGATTCCTTCGCAATCGTATCGACTGTTCTTCCAATCCAATAGGGAACAAATAAGCTGATAGCTGAACTAATAACAACAAAGCCAAAAATAATCCACAGACTTCTCTTTTCAGACCCAAAAAATCCCCAAATCCGTTTAAGAGTTCCCGTAAAATCCTTAGGTTTTTCTACAGGAGCAAATCGGCCCGCACCATGGCCATGGCCTCTTCCCCCTGGTTTCGGCATTTGCGGCTGTGAGGGCTTGCTTCCATTCTCCGATTTATTTGCCATGGCTAACCATCTCCTCACCTATTTGCGAACGTATAATTTCCTGATAAACCGGATTATGTGTTTTTAACTCTTCATGATTTCCAATACCTACTATTTTCCCATTATCCATAATGATAATTTTGTCGGCATCCATAACAGAGGTTATTCTTTGGGCAATCAAAAAAATCATCGACCCTTTCGTTCTTTCCCCTAATGATTCCTTTAATTGCTTCTCCGTGACCGCATCAAGTGCGCTGGTTGAATCATCAAGAATTAAAACAGATGATTTTTTCAACAGGGCTCTGGCAATCGATAATCTTTGCTTTTGGCCACCGGAAAGATTAATTCCGCCCTGTCCAAGATGAGTATCATACCCATTGGGCAAAGCCTCTATGAATGTATGGGCACAGGCTGCCTTGGCTGCCTGTACCACCTCTTCCATACTGGCATTCCCATTTCCCCAAAGTATATTTTCTTTAATCGTTCCCGTAAATAATATAGATTTCTGAGGCACATATGCCACAGACTCTCTCAATAAAGCTGGGTCCATCATTTGAATGTTTACCCCATTCATATAAATGGCACCTTTAGAAGGTTCATACAATCTAGGAATCAAGTTAACCAGACTGCTCTTTCCTGATCCGGTTGAACCTATTATCCCAACTGTCTCTCCCATATTTACATGAAAGGTAGCATCTTTTACTACAAAGTCCTTCGTTCCAAAGTATGAAAAACCAACTTGATTAAAAAAGATACCTTCTTTATCAATAGCTTTTCCAGATGTATCAAGTGTTGAAGGAGGCTCCTCAGTATTAAATACTTCTCCAATCCTTCCGGCAGATACCCTTGCCCGAACAAAGAAATTAAATATCATTGAAATCATCGATAAAGATACTAAGATTTGAGTCATATAGTTCACATAGGCAACAATTTGTCCAACCTGCATCTGTCCATTATTTATATTCCAACCGCCCACTAAAAGGACGAGCACAATTCCAAAATTCACGGTTAGCATGATTCCAGGACTAAATACAGACATTACTCGCATAGCTTTAATAGAGGTTTCTGCCAAATCATCATTCCGTTCTTCAAAACGCTCCTTCTCAAACTTAGAACGATTGAATGCCCTGATCACCCGTATGCCGGATAAATATTCTCTCATTACCCCGTTCAAGCGATCTGTCACTTTTTGAACGCGGATAAAGAAAGGAAAGCTAAGTTTCAGATTCAGCATAATGATACCCGCTACAATCGGAATAATAATTAATAGAATCCATGATATAGAAGCATTTAAACGGACTGCCATGATAATGCTCCCTATACAAATCAATGGAGCCTTCACCATAATTCTCATCAAGCCGTTCACAAATACTTGCACCTGCGTTACGTCATTTGTAAGCCTTGTAACTAGAGTCGCTGCTTCAAAACGGTTCATTTGCACGAGTTTTAAAGACTGTATCTTTTTATATAAATCAGAGCGAAGTTCGGCTCCCATTTTTTGCGAAATATTACTGGAGATTATATTCCTGCTTATCGCACCCAACGCACCTACTGCCGTAACAACTAACATCACTCCGCCCATTTCCAATACAAAAGAAAGGTCTTTATTTGCTACACCTTTATCAATCATCGTTGCTAATATCGTAGGCAGAAGCAAATCACAAATGGCTTCAACCATTAAAAATAGAATCGCAACCGTAAATAAAACTCCATATTTCTTTATATATTTTCGTAAATACCCCATACCTTCACCTTTTTTCGTTACCGACATATGACTACATCCTTATTTTGCTAAAACCTTTTCAATCATACAAGTAAAAAGCCCAATTTACCTTTCCTTTTAAAAACAGTTTAGGAGCTTTATATATAGATAGATAAAAAAACACACGGAATTTCCTAATCGGAAACCCGTGTGTATTCATATTTACATATTTGATTTTTTCAGATAGAGATATACAGGATAACCCAATGCGGTAATCGCTAATCCAATTAAAGAATATAAGGTATCGGTAAAAACCGTACATACCAATATATATACTCCACCAATGATTCCGACAAGCGGAACAAACGGATAGAAAGGAACTCGATAAGTCGGAACTAAGTCCTTACGCTTTTTACGAAGGATGAAAACCCCGTAAATGGCCATTACAAAGAAAATCCATGTGGCAAATAAGGCCAGAGTAGACAGTGTATTAAATGATCCAGATAAAATATAAATAATCGATAAGACCACTTCAAAAATAAAGACATTAATCGGTGTACTTGTACGGCTTTCAACACGTCCCATAACATGATGGAACGGGAAGATCTTGCTTTGTGCCATCGCAAATGGCACTCGGACACCTGTCATCAAATATCCGTTCAATGTACCAAATATAGAGATTAGAATCCCTATCGAGATAATCGCTGAGCCGCCGCTTCCAAAAAGAATGAGAGCAGCATCCGTTGCTACTTTTTCTGTCGAAACAATCTCCTGAACAGACATAACAGAGAAAAAGGCTACGTTTATTAGGACATAAGCTGCAATAATAATTGTCATTCCAAATAAAATAGAGCGTGGTAAGTCGCGCTGAGGATTTTTCATTTCTCCAGCCATATTTCCAACACTCACCCAGCCTTCATAGGCAAACAAAGTTCCTAGGATTGCAGCACCAAAGCTAGTTAGGGTAAAGCTATGAACAGATTCTCCCGAGAATAGCGATGCTGTTTCTTTCCCCATTCCATGAATAATTCCAAACACGATAATGGCAATAATCGGAATCATTTTAGCTATCGTAGAAATGAACTGAATCCTGCCTCCAAGTTTAGTTGAGATGATATTTAGTGCGGCCACAAATACTAAAATACCAATCGCTAATAATTTTTGCTGGAGGTCTGTCATAGGCATAAAATATGTTGCTTGTGTGGCAAAAACGATGGATAGCGCCGCCAGAATGCCTGGTATATAGATTAACGCTTGTACCCATCCAAATAGGAAAGCAAATTTTTCTCCATAAAGCTCCTTCAAATAAGCGAATACCCCACCTGTCTCCGGTATAGCTGAGCCAATCTCAGCCAACGTCAGAGCAGCTGCAAGAGTAATTAATCCCCCAAGTAACCAAGCTATAATAGCCGCAACTGGAGAACCGGCGCTTTCCAATACTGGAGTAGCTTTAAAAAATATACCTGATCCAATTACAACCCCAACTACAATGGTTAAGGCTTCTTTCAAACCAATCTCTTTCTTTAAAACAGCTCCCGCTGCATAGATGTTCTTCTGTTGATGTTTTGACATGGCTTAATTAATCCTCTCAAAATAAGTTCCTTATTTCACATATTAAAAATGTTATCCGAAAGAGAGAAGTTATTCAAGACAATTATTGATTTATTAATCATATTAGTATAGCGAAAATTGAATTTATTAATTGATACACTCCTAAATTATCCTATTTTATTTAATAATTACTTCACTAATTATTTGCTCACAATATTTTATAGGAGTATGGTGTGTTCTAGTTTCTAATATCTCTTGATGACGAACTAGCTTCCTTTCCAAAACCTAGTCTTGAAACCGTTATTTTTTATGGATATACATAAACATTTGAGTTTTATATTTTAACCTCTTATATAAAAGTTTAGAATTTGTTCTGAATCTTCACATAGTTAAATTTTACCACTAATCAAAAAACATTTATAATTAAAATTGAATCATATAAGGAGGTTGGAACTATGACGAAACAAGTATATGTCATTACAGGCGGATCTGGCGGAATGGGGAAAGCAACTGCTGAATTAGTCGGCAAGAAGGGGACTGTCCTTTTAGCAGACGTTTCGCATGAACGCTTACTTCAAACAAAAGAGGAATTGGCTGGAAAAGGGATTACAGATGTCCACATTCAAGTCGTTGATATTACATCTAAGGAAAACGTTGCAGACCTAGCTGATAAGGCTGCTGAGCTGGGTACATTAAAAGGATTAGTTCATACAGCAGGCCTTTCTCCTACTATGGCGGATTCAAAACGGATTACAGAAGTTAACCTGGTTGGGACAGGCATTATTCTAGAAGCTTTCCTTCCACTTGCTACAGAAGGAACAGCGGTCGTTTGCATCTCTTCCATGAGCGGTTATATGGCTCCCCGTCAAGGCCCTTATATGGAAGTACTAAAACAGCCGTTAGCTGAAAATGCCGTGGAAACAATGGAGCAATTTGCCCAAGGGAATCCTGGGGCTGCCTACAGTTTATCTAAATTAGGCGTACAATTAATTGTTGAGGACCAGGCATGGACATGGGGAGAAAATGGCGCACGTATAAATTCTCTCTCTCCTGGAACAATCAACACACCAATGGGACGTCAGGAAGCCTCAAAGCAAGCAGAAATGAAGAAGATGCTTGAAATTACACCTTTACGTCGTGAAGGGGAATCAAAAGAGATTGCAACAGCTGTAGAATTTTTATTAAGCGATGCGGCTTCTTATATCACAGGTATCGACTTACGTGTAGATGGCGGTACTGTAGCAAATCTAGCAAAACATAAATAATCAATCCTACAGTAATAGTAAATACTCTATTGCACTCTGAACATTAGGTTTCAAGCTTAACTTTCAGGGTGCTTTGTATGAATGCCTTCCACTACGTCTTCTCCATATCGCCGCTCTATTAATCTGACAATTTATCCTTCTTAAACCTATACATCATCCAATATCCAATATCTGCGAAGCCAATTCGTTTATATATAACGCCAGCATTTGGATTATCATAAAACAAGCATATTTCCTTTCCCTCACTAAGAAGCTGCTTGCATAACTTGACCATACATTTCGTAGCATAGCCTTTTTTCTTATAATCTCCTAAAGTAGCGACAGCGACTACCATAGCTGAGCAGGAATTTTCCGCTGTAGTCGAAGCGGATGAAACAACTTTCCCATTATCGGTAATATAAGCACAACGCGAAAAACCATCCTTTAAACTTTTACGTTTTTCTTCTACCGACGTACATGAATTTTTAAATTCCGGGATATTTTGCAGCAATTTAACAATTCGTTCTGCATCATCAGGTGCAGCATACTGTACTTCTGTCGTATCTACATAGCCAGCCTCAGCGTTTAAAACTTGGCATTTCGCATAAAATGTTTGCCTTTTATTTAAAAGTCTCTGCTGTAAATAGGGGTCAATATTCTCAGTGACTTCCTTTAGACCGGACATCATGGAAAATTCAGGATCATTCAGCATAATATCAGCAAATCCTTTTGCATCAAATAGATCATTCTCAGCATATGGGATATAGTTTTCTATGTATTTTAAAAGAACGGCAATCAGATTCCCATTTGTATCAAACTCTCCCCAAACCTTTTGGAAATCTTCCTCATATCCATACGCTTCAATATCCCCAATTAAAAATAAGTTTTCAGAAGGCTTCGTATGAATAAAAGACACACAAACATCATGATCTTTTTCGCTTAAACGCTTAATCATTCTCCCTCACTCCCATACAAAAAAATATTGAATGCTTTAATATACAATTTAGCCCATCCACCGACAAAGAACGCGTAAAACTATGTTTTTGAATATTTTAACATAATTATTCTATGTATATTTACGGTTGCTTAATAAAATCCTTACTGCCACATTTCCTTCTTCATGTTATCACTTTTCAACTGAGCTCGACGGAACAAATAGGATTGCAACGACACAATTCATTAATAAAAAATCGCATCCTCACGGTTAAATATGTACCGTCGGATGCGATGTTTTTTCATTATTGACCTTCAACCACTTCTTTTAGTATTTCGTAGGACCGCTTTTGTTTATCTTGATCATAGATATAGGAAACAGCCATAATTTCATCAGCATTATATTTTTCCTGGAAGCTGATTAGCTGCTCGCGTATGGATTGTTTTGAGCCAAGCAACGTGACACTGGACATGGATTTTGCCATTTGTTTTTCAGGTCCATTCCATAATTCATCCATGTTTTTGATTGGAGGGCTTAACAAATTTTTTGTCCCACGAACAACGTTTAGGAAAAATTGTTGCATGGTTGTAGATTCTATCTCAGCCTCTTCATCACTTTCCGCTGCAATAACATTCAAGCAGACCATCATATAAGGAGCACTTAGATATTCAGACGGCTTGAATTGATTACGGTAAATTGAGATGGCTTCTTCCAAATAAGTTGGAGCAAAATGGGCTGCAAATACATAAGGCAGACCCAATTTAGCAGCAAGAACAGCTGATTCCGTAGAGGATCCCAAAATATAAATTGGTATATTGGTGTCGACACCCGGGTACGACCTTACATAACCCTGATTCTCTTCCGGTCCCAAATAGGTTAACAAGGATTGCACATCTGAAGGAAATGTATAAACGGAATCCTTCTGTGAACGTCTTAATGCACTCGCCGTCATCATATCTGTTCCAGGCGCTCTTCCCAAGCCCAAATTAAGGCGATTTGGATAGATAGTTGCCATCGTTCCAAACTGCTCCGCCACAACTAATGGGGAATGATTAGGCAGCATAATGCCACCGGATCCGACCTCTATTTTATCTGTATGCTCCAAAATATGTTTAATTAAAATAGAAGTGGCTGAGCTAACCATTGTAGGTGTATTGTGATGCTCGGCAACCCAATATCGCTTATATCCCATCTTCTCTGTAGCCTGTGCAAGCTCAACCATTGAATCAATTGCTCCCTTTGCATCTTGGCCTTTGCGAATAGGGGCTAAATTTAGTACAGAAACAGGAACATTTATATTAATACTTTTATTTGTCATATAGTTTGGATCCTTCCATCATAAAGTTTCCATTTAATAGTAACAAGTAAGTGACAATAAACAAACATTCTTGCTTGATCAATCCTTTTTCTAAGCTTCGCACCTGGGTATTAATAGTTGTTTTTCCTATCAATAATGGATATACTAAGCGGACAAGTAAATCGTTAAAGGAGTAATCAAATGGCGAAAATTGAAGTGGGAGAAATCCTTGTATTAGAAGGCGAAAATGGACAGGAAGAAGAAATTGAAGTACTAGGTACATTGGATGTAGACGGAGCAGAATACGCTGTTACCGCACTCGTGGAAGAAATCAAACTCGAAACAGAAGAAGATATGGAAATATTCTTTTTCCGTGTTGACGAAGACGGTGAACTTCACGAAATTGAAAGCGACGAAGAATTCCAAAAGGTCGCAAGTGTACTTGAAGAGAATATGAAACACTCTCATTAATTTACAGGTAATAGGTTGTCCCAAATGCATTAATAGCATAAGGGACAACCTTTTTTGTGAATTCAGTCAAGATCTACTATAGACCTAGGTGTTGACTGTGAATATCCATAAATCCACAGCCATTCAAGGCCCATTCCGTTTTCATCCTTCAATTTCCCACGTACAGAAAATCTCTTAGTTATTTTTTTCTTTAATAACAGTATTTCTCCTCTATACTTGTATGCCACATTTAAATTGTAAAAAAAGTCAAAATGATTGTATAGTTAAATAGATAAAGATTGTATCTACCGCTCTCATTATGACATTTAATAAATGTTTTTATCTAAAGAAACCTACTCTGACTACGTTTTATCAACCAAAGAAAACTCCTCTTCCAGATTCAAAGAATCTTGCACACATAATTATTCCTAATACATTTTGAGCCATTTGCTTCAGAATACGAAACCTCTAATCATCATAAAATTATTTTTGTATTAAAAGACTGATTTGAATGGAGGATCATATGAAGGATACGATGAAGAAACGGATTGGTGTTATTCTATCAGCTGCGCTTCTTTTCTTACCATTCAGCCTGCCTACAAAAACCTCAGCCGGCAAGCTGAAACCACCTGATGAAACCTTTACGCCAGGCCAATGGTTCCTGGGTGAACGGCCGCCGAATTTAAATCCAGCTAAACCTCCGATTGTTTTTGTCCAAGGGAAAAATGGCAGTTCAACCAGTTGGTACGGTGAAACAGAATATCATGGCGTGAATGATATGTATACAAAGGCGTATGAAGCCGGATATCAAACCGCCTTTGTCCAGCTTTATGATGCAGCCGGAAACGGGTCGGAAAATCAGTATACGAACGGAGAATTACTTGCATCGATGCTAGCCGATATCTCCCGACACTTCAATGGCCAGAAAGTCAACATCATCGCTCACAGCAAAGGAGGACCAGATACTCAAGCAGCCCTAGTACACTATGGAGCCCACCCCTATGTCGGCAAGGTTATTACACTAGGTTCACCACATCGTGGTTCAGAGCTGGCAGACCTGGCATATAGCTGGTATGCTGGGTGGCTCGGAGATTTGCTTGGCCAAAACGATGCTGGTACCTATTCTTTGCAGCTTGGGGAAATGGCGAGATTCCGCTCTGTAACGGATGGGCATACGAATAGAAACAAGAATAAGTACTATACCGTGGCAGGAACGGATCATGGACCTGCTTTCTCCGCTCTATCCTTGGGAGGCGCCTATTTATCTTCATACGGGGCTAATGATGGATTGGTCACTGAAACAAGCTCCAAACTATCCTATGGTACACATCTGTTTACAGACAGCTCAATTGACCATGATAATATTCGGATGGGCTCCAAGGTGTTTTCGCGGATTGAGCCTTATATGCGCACTGCCACAGTTACACAAATTAAATCAACAGCCGATCCCGAGCAAAATGAATCGGCCATTCAAAATACATCTTCTCATTATATTCATGGGGATGCCTTAGCCCAAAATCAACTTGTAAAAAAAGAGATCTATATTCCGGAAAAAACCACCGGTACAATCTCGATCTATACGGCCCACTCATCAACAGGTGTCGAATTGATTTCACCAGATGGTACCATCATCCCCGCCTCTAAGCCGACTGTCGATCAGATACTTTTTTCCGGTGCCAGCTTATATACCTTTTATAACAAAGAATTCACTCCTGGTACATGGACGGTACAAATAAAGGCAACGGAAGCTGATGATGCCTATCTATTAGCCTCTACCTTTAACGAAAAGGAAATATATAAACTGGAGATGGCCGGAACAGGCAAAGCAGAGCTGACGGACTTCACCATCCGTGCCCCTAAGCATTCCGGAACAGCTAGCTTCTCAATTAAATTAATCGACAAAGACGGTATCGAATTGACGCAAACCGTCCTCCCTAAGACAACCAACGGAATAGATTTCTCTGCCAAACTGCCAAAAGTGCCGAAGCCAGGTGTCTATAATATGACAGTCGATATCAAGACCAAGCATCCTAACGGAAAAGAGTCTGTTCGCACGTTGGTGAGATCTGTTTATATTGATTAATGTGTATATACACCCCTCTTATGTTTCTATAATAAGAGAGGTGTTTCTTTTTTGCTTATTCAGATTATAAAGTGGTCATATTATATTTTTTAAGCTCTCGCTCCATCCAATAATCTTACACTTTGATACAGGTATACTTTCATTTCAGCAGGGAATTCTATTTCAAATCACTTCTATAAAAGGAGCACGGATTATGAACCTGCAGAGCGGCAAATATTATTGGCAAACAACTTATCCTAATCCTCCTGTATATCCATCGTTGGAGGAAGATATACTTTGTGATGTTCTTATTGTTGGGGGAGGAAGTTCAGGGGCACAGTGCGCATACCTTTTAAGCGACAAAGGACTTAAGGTGGCTGTAGTTGATAAACGAAGGATTGGTACCGGCAGCACAATGACCAACACCGCCCTCCTTCAATATTTAGGAGATAAGATGTTGTTTGAGTTGATCAATTCCTTTGGGGAAGAATCAGCCATTTACCATACAAAATTATGCGAGCAAGCCATTTCTGAAATTGAAGAAACATCGAAAAAACTAAATTTAGATTCCGAGTTTACACGAAGGGATAGCCTCTATTATGCCAGTGATCCCCAAGGAGAGACGAAGTTACAAAGGGAATACGATTATTTGATCAAGCACGACTTCCCTGTCGATCTGCTTAACGAAAGCCAAATTAAAGAGCGTTACCCATTTTCTAAGCAATCAGCCTTGTATATCCATAATGATGGGGAAATCAATCCATTTAAATATAATCATGGCCTGATTCAAGCAGCCCATCAAAAGGGTGTACAAATATTTGAGGATACAAAAATAACCGGTAAAAAATTCAATAAGGAGTATGCTACATTTTTTACAGACCGCAATCATTCCATCACAGCAAGAAAAGTCATCATTGCTGCTGGATATGAAGGGCTCGAATTTAAAAAAGATAAGGATTGTCTTCTGACAAGTTCATATGCTGTTATCATCAAACCGGTTGAAAATCTTCAGCAATCTGAATGGTATAAGCAAACATTAATTTGGGAAACAGCACGCCCATATATCTATATGCGCACAACTGCAGATAATCGGATTATCATTGGAGGACTTGACGAAAACACAATCTATCCTGAGGATCGTGATTCAAAAATTAATCATAAAAAGACGAAGCTTATTGAAGAATTTAATAAGCTCTTTCCCGGTATAAAAGCTGAACCCGAATTTTATCTTGGAGCCTTCTATGGCGGGACACACGATGGACTTCCTCTTATCGGTCAATATGACGAATTTCCACACTGCCATTTTCAATTTGCCTATGGAGATAACGGACTTGTCTATAGCACTGTCTTGTCTAAAATCATCACGGATATCATCACAAAAGGTTCTCATCCAGCCTTTAACTTATATAGTCAGAAACGGAGGGAAAGGTAATCCAAATAGGTTATTTGTATAATTTCAATATTAAATGTAAAAAAAGGCAAAACCAACTTTAAAAGGTTTTGCCTCTTTCTTTAATTAACGGACTTGGAAGAGAATTTGTCTATACCATAGATTTAATCATTCTAGCTTCATACTTATTAGATTTAGAAACAAAAAACCTCTTATGAAAATAAGAGGTTTTTTTTACTAGCGTCCCAGGAGAGATTCGAACTCCCGACCGACGGCTTAGAAGGCCGTTGCTCTATCCAGCTGAGCTACTGGGACATGTTTTTAATTTTTTACGTTGTCCTTAACGACATTTATTATTATATAATCACTTTATTTATAAGTCAATAACTTTTTTGAAAAAGTTTTTTATCTTTTTAAAAGTGAAGGGAAGGGAAGGGAACTCACAAATCCTGATCTGTATATTCCCTTCACTTACTATACAACTTTTTTTTGATTTAGGAAAGTGTTGTTTTCAATTGCCAGCCTGGTAATTTTTCCCCAGACATTGTGTAAAAATCAACGATTGCATTCTGACCTTGTTTTTCGAGAATCACATAGGTTTTATACTGACTTCCTCTCGGTAGACGTATACTGCCGGGATTAATATACAGGCAGTTATCAATTTTTTCTGCACCTGCTATATGAGAGTGGCCAAAACAGATAACATTCGCACCAACCTCTCTCCCTTTCAAGCTAATATTCATCAACGTAGATTTGATATTGTATAAATGCCCATGTGTAACAAGTATTGACCAGTCTTCAAGATGTGCAATTAAATCCTCCGGAAAGTCCTCTCCGAAATCACAATTACCTCGTACAGTTTGATAATACTGAATTACTTGATCATCACGAGATAATTCTGAATCCCCGCAATGTATAAACAGATCGACCTCTTCTTTATGTCTTTCATGCAAAACGTCCAATTCTTCCAGTAAGCCATGGCTATCACTGACAATTAAACATTTCATAGGAATTCCACTACTTTTTCATTTAGTACTTTCTCTAATTCTTTTAAAGCATTCGCTCGATGGCTGATTCTGTTTTTCTCCTCTGCTTCAAGGTTCGCCATCGTTGTTTGTTTTTCCGGCACAAAGAAAATAGGATCATATCCGAAGCCATTTTCGCCATCCGGCGCGTCAGCAATGATTCCCTCACATGTTCCGGAAACTGTAATAGGGTCCATCTTCGGACCGACAAGTGCTATTGCACAATAAAAACGGGCAGTTCGTTTTTCTTTAGGTACACCCTCTAGCTCATTAAGAACCTTTTCATAATTAGCTCTATCATCTTTTCCTGGACCTGCATACCTTGCCGAAAAAATACCCGGACGTCCATCCAATGCATCAATGACCAAGCCAGAATCATCAGACAAAACAGGCATATTCATAAGCTCGGAAATAGTGTTAGCCTTCAAAAGAGCATTTTCTTCAAATGTGCTTCCTGTCTCTTCAACATCAATCGCATTCTCAATATCCAATAGGGTAATAACCTTAATCCCTTTTGGGGAAAATAATGCTTCAAATTCTTTTGCTTTACCTTTATTTTTGGTTGCAATTAAAACGGTATTCATATTCAACTTCTCCTCCCAAGAGAAAAATCGTATAAATTGGTACGCTTTACTGAATTTTAGCTGCTATATCTCCCAATGACTCTTGCTGTACAGTAAATAATTGCTGTAAACCTTCACTTGCAAGGTCAAGTAATTCATTCAATTGATGTCTGGAGAAAGTCGCTTCTTCTCCGGTTCCCTGAAGCTCCACAAATTCCTCTGCGCCTGTCATAATGACATTCATATCCACTAAAGCCTTAGAGTCTTCATGATAATTCAAATCAAGAACCGCTCCAAGCTCCTCAATCATCCCGACTGATGTGGCAGCTAAATAGTTTTTAATCGGATAAGAGCTAATTTTCCCTGCCTCCTGAAGCTTATCGAGCGCAATCGCCATTGCAACGAATGCACCTGTAATCGAAGCTGTTCTTGTTCCTCCATCTGCCTGAATCACATCACAATCAATCCAGATTGTTTTTTCTCCAAGCGCTTCCAAATCGACTACCGCACGTAAAGCGCGCCCAATCAAACGCTGGATCTCCATCGTACGTCCAGTAACTTTCCCTTTAGTTGATTCGCGCATCGTCCTTTGCTCTGTTGCACGAGGCAGCATTGAATACTCTGCCGTAATCCATCCTTTTCCTTCTCCGCGCATAAATGGCGGAACACGGTCATCTACACTGGCTGTACAAATCACCTTTGTATCACCGATACTGATTAACACCGAGCCTTCCGGGTGTTTAATATAATTTGTTTCTATATGTACGGGTCTTAATTCATTCTTCTTTCGACCATCAAATCTCATAGGTACCTCCTAAATGTATACATCATGCTTAGTTTAGCATACCCTAAATCAATAAAAAAGCACCCTGTCCAAACAATATTGCCATTTATGTCCAAATTAAAAACAGGCAAGCTCCTAAACGGAACTTGCCCATCTTTTTCACTATTAGTATTTACCTGTATTGACGGTTTCAGGTCGTGTTACCGGTTCCGATAGCTTCTTGCCATCTTCCTTCAGAAGCTCACCCTCTCCATTTACCTGAATCGCCACTTTCTTTATATCTTTTTGCTCAGTAAGAGAAAGCACCAGTTCATTTAATAAATGGCCGGATACTATTTTCTCCTCCCCATCAAAGCTTGAATAAATAGATTCATTAAAATTAAGTGTAACCACGCCATCCTCTATTTTAGGTTCCTCGACTAATGCAACATCAGGTCTGAACTCCGTAACAAGCGGAGAGGAATAACCCGGACCTTTAATCAGGCTGCTGACTACGGCTTCTACATGATCATTTTCCTGATTACTGATTCTTTTTGTCACTGGTACATAATAATAGTTATCTGTTTCACCGGACATATAATAAACCGTAACAGGACGTGTATTCATAATATCGGTCGTGTCTGTATGATCGTTATTAATTCCCATTAATCTTGATGTTCCGTTTTGTATTGCTGTTTTATTAACGGGCATCTCCTTTAATGCTTGCCCTTCGATTTGCAATTTTACTTTCTCCACTTTATCAAATTGCGTTAAAGTCCAAGTCACTGACTCCAGAATTTTCGTTTCATCCTCTTTTTTATATTCCTTAAACTCTTTAGAAAAATCTACGGTGGCTACTCCATCCTTAATGTCTACACTTTTAACAGCAGTATCTGACGGCAAAACAGCTTTGAATCCATTCGGAAGCATTTGTGATACCGGGCCGTTCGTCACTAAATATTCCACCGCCTGCTTAGCTACACTTTCTGTATTTGGCAATGGAATGGTTTGTGGCACAATATATCCATTTGCATCCATTAAGTATAATTCCGTTTGAACCTTTAATGCCTCTTCATTCTTTCCTGCCTCTTCGTTGGTGTTAACACCCTCCTGATTGACAACTTCTTCTTCACCCTCTGCCTGCTCCTTCAAATAAGTAACATCCTGTGGCGGATCAATTTCTTCTTTTTTTGGTAAATCGAACAAGCCGCAGCCTGACACTAAAACAGATGATATAAGTACCGAAGCAACCAATGTTGATTTCGTTCGTAAAGGCATACACCATTCCTCCTAAGACTGTTTGTACTACATATATACGGGGCTTGGCTCATTTTATACCTTTATAGGCAGAAAAAAATTATGGATTAAAAAAACCCTTGCACAATTTTAGCGAAGTATTTTCATACTTAAAATTGTGCAAGGGTTTTTATAAGTTGCTTTACTAGTCTCCATCTACCAACTGATTAAGCGTAGCATGTTCAACCGTTTCAACTGCTTCACCAAGCCAGGCGTAAGCAATAGATTTAAACATTCTTCTGGAGCCGGTAGTATAGAAATTGTAGGTTGGCTGAGGGGTTTCCTTATTTAGCATGCCAGCATGCTCCAATAGTACACTTGCCTCTCTGGCCGTTTCTTCCCCTGATGATATAACCGTCACATAGGATCCCATATAATTTGATATAGGTTCTGTTAGCAATGGGTAATGTGTACATCCCAAAATCAATGTATCCATGCTCCTATTTTTCAAAGGCTTTAATGTTTCAGCAACAATTTTTTTAGCAATTGCACTGTTCCATTCCCCGCTTTCTACCAGAGGGACAAATTTTGGGCATGCCAAACTTTCAATGTGTACCTTTGGATGAATGCTTAATAACGCCTTATTATATGCTTTACTGCGCACTGTTCCTTCCGTACCAATAATACCGATGTTTCTTGATTTTGATACATCAATCGCTGCCCTAGCTCCCGGCTGAATAACACCCAAAACCGGAATTGGCAGGCTTGCCCTCATTTCCTCAAGTACGGCAGCCGTCGCGGTATTACAAGCTATAATTAACATTTTAATATTCTTCTTCAAAAGGAAATGAGCCATTTCCCATGTAAACTTTCGAACTTCTTCCATTGGTCTGGGCCCATATGGACATCTGGCTGTATCACCAAGATATATTAAATTTTCATTTGGAAGCTGCCTGATAAATTCTTTAAAAACCGTTAATCCGCCAACTCCCGAATCGATAAGTCCTATTGGGTTTTCTCTATCCAAATCAGATCGCCTCTATCTATCTTTTGCTTGCAGCATTTTGCTCTATTATTTAAACCGGACTGTATATCACTTTATCATTAGTTTATTTCTTTTCCAATCCATCACTTGGGCATAAAAATAGAGTAGTGATTCAAACCACATACTTTACATTTTACAATGACGTGTATAGTGATTTGATATTCGCTACTCTTCCTAATTTATGGACTCATAAAGGAATTGTCAAGAACAATGATAAATAGATCAATTGCTAGGCGAGCTTCTAAAAAGATCATTGAATGATCTTATAATTCTAATTCACCCATTCGAAGTAGTTCTACGACCGCTTGGGAACGGCCCTTTACGCCCAATTTTTGCATCGCATTAGATATGTGATTTCTCACAGTTTTCTCACTAATAAAGAGGTCCTTAGCGATATCTTTTGTTGTTTTGTCCTGTACCAATAACTCAAATACTTCTCTTTCTCTTTTTGTGAGTAAAGGTTTATGAGTGAAATCGTTCTCCTTCAACTATTGTAACCCTCCTTGCTACCAGCCATAACCTTAGGATTGGGTATATATTTAGTCACGATAGTGTATGTGACTGCTCTATAAGGAGTGACTATATTTAGATAAGAATGAACGTGTTTTTATGATTGAGGTTGCTTCTTCAATCCGTCATTAAACAATTCCTTCATCTCTTCTGTCCAAGCTACCGGCTTACCGCTTAATCTGGAAATTTGGACAACTGTTCCTCGACCGGTGAAGCAGGGAACCCCATCCTCTCGTAGACCAAGATAATGGATATCAACCGATGAATTGCCTATTTTATTTGCCTTAACTTTAATATTGAGTTTCTCATCGAAAAAAACCTGGTGGAGAAAATCACATTGAAGATCAGCTACTACAGGAATCGTTTCATGTTTGGTATCCACCCAATCCTGCATCATGCCAAGACTTTTAAAATATTCAATCCGTGCCTGTTCAAAATACGTAAAAGGCACTGTATTGTTTAAATGCCCAAACATATCTGTCTCTGAAAATCTAACTTTAATAGAATAAGAAAAAGTAAATTCTTCTTTCCACTCTTCCATGTCTTTAATATATGCAATTTTACCCATTGGGAACACACCTCTCCATAAATATGAATGACTATTCATTCATTATACAGAAAAATCGACGAAATTGTAATTATTTTACTGGTGGATAGCATGTTTTTTGGACCATGTCCTTTGCTTAGATTACAAGTGAATAAAAATAAAACTTTATTGTATGATCACAAATGTAGTACTAACCTATTTATTTATATTTCTACAAACATAACACAATCGCTAAACGGAAAAGGCCGTCTGACTATTACAGACGGCCTTTCTTACTATATTACATTTATTCACATCCATCTAAGACTATCAAAATGAAAAGACTTAGATTTTGTCACTTCCAAAGAAATTTTTGAAAGCCTGGACATTCGTGTCCCGATTTAATGCAGCAATCGAGGTTGTCAAAGGAATACCTTTCGGACAAACTTGAACACAGTTTTGGGAGTTACCACAATCCTGAATTCCTCCGTCACCCATTAACGCATTCAGACGTTCTGCTTTTTGCATTTCACCTGTTGGATGAGCGTTAAATAGACGAACCTGTGACACAGGAGCAGGTCCGATAAAATTGGACTTATCATTTACATTCGGGCAGGCCTCCAGGCAAACACCGCAAGTCATACATTTAGATAATTCATATGCCCACTGGCGTTTTTTCTCAGCCATACGAGGTCCCGGACCTAAATCGTACGTACCATCGATAGGAATCCAGGCTTTAACTTTTTTAAGTGAATCGAACATTCTGCTACGGTCTACCTGAAGGTCACGGATAACCGGGAAAGTACGCATTGGTTCCAGCACGATTGGCTGTTCATATTGATCCACTAATGCCGTACAGGATTGACGTGGCTTTCCATTAATGACCATGGAACAGGCACCGCAAACTTCTTCCAGACAGTTCATATCCCACGTAACCGGGCTTGTTTTCTTGCCTTCCTTTGTAACCGGGTTACGACGTATTTCCATTAGTGCAGAGATGACATTCATATTTGGTCGATAGGACAACTCAAATTCTTCAAAATAAGGCTCAGAGTTCGGGTTATCCTGGCGTTGGATCTTAAACAGTACTTTACTTTCTGTAGCCATAATTAATTTGCCCCCTTGCTCTTAGAGTAGTCACGTTTACGCGGCTTAATAAGTGAGACATCAATCTCTTCATAATAAATATTTGGTGCAGATTTTCCATCAACAAAGTCAGCCATTGTCGTTTTCATGAACTCTTCATCATTTCGTTCTGGGAAATCCGGTTTGTAGTGAGCACCACGGCTTTCGTCACGCTGCAGGGCACCCAATGTGATAACGCGTGCCAGTTGAAGCATATTGTATAGCTGACGTGTGAATGATGCTCCCTGGTTGCTCCATTTTGCCGTATCGTTAATATTAATGTTTTCCCATCTTTCAAGCAGCTCCTGAATCTTTTCATCTGTTTTTTGAAGCTTATCATTATAACGAACTACTGTTACATTATCGGTCATCCATTCACCCAATTCTTTATGGATGGAATAAGCATTTTCTGTTCCATTCATGGACATAATGCGATTCCATTTTTCCATTTCAGCCTTCTCATGCTGTTCGTATAAAGAATCCGGTAGGGAATCAGCGTTTCTAGCAAGTCCATTTACATAGCGTACCGCATTTGGTCCTGCAACACTTCCTCCATAAATGGCGGATAGCAGGGAGTTCGCTCCTAAACGGTTAGCTCCATGCTGTGAAAAATCACATTCACCGGCAGCAAATAATCCAGGTATTTTAGTCATTTGGTCGTTATCAATCCATAGTCCACCCATGGAATAGTGAACAGCCGGGAAGATTTTCATAGGCAATTTGCGCGGATCTTCACCAGTGAATTTTTCATAGATTTCAATAATACCGCCCAATTTAATATCAAGCTCTTTAGGATCTTTATGAGAAAGATCCAAGTAGACCATGTTCTCACCGTTGATTCCCAGCTTTTGATTCACGCACACATCAAAAATTTCACGTGTTGCGATATCACGAGGAACTAGATTTCCATAAGCAGGGTATTTCTCTTCAAGGAAGTACCAAGGCTTTCCATCTTTATAAGTCCAAATACGTCCGCCTTCTCCACGCGCAGACTCACTCATTAATCGAAGTTTATCATCCCCAGGGATTGCCGTTGGATGTATTTGAATAAATTCACCATTTGCATAGGTAGCACCCTGCTGATATACAATCGCAGCTGCTGAACCAGTGTTAATGATGGAATTCGTAGATTTACCAAAAATAATTCCAGGTCCTCCGGTTGCCATAATAACTGCATCCGCACGGAAAGATTTAATTTCCATAGAGGTTAAATTTTGTGCTACAATTCCGCGGCATATCTGTTCATCATCCAGCACCGCTCCAAGGAATTCCCAACCCTCATATTTCTGAACAAGACCCGCCACTTCATAACGACGAACCTGTTCATCCAATGCATAGAGCAATTGCTGGCCAGTAGTTGCGCCTGCAAATGCTGTTCTATGATACTGTGTACCGCCGAAACGTCTGAAGTCGAGCAATCCCTCAGGCGTACGGTTAAACATAACGCCCATACGGTCAAACATATGAATGATCGAAGGAGCCGCATCACACATTGCTTTTACCTGCGGCTGGTTAGCCAGAAAGTCACCGCCATACACGGTATCATCAAAGTGCTCCCAAGGAGAATCACCTTCACCCTTTGTATTTACCGCTCCATTAATTCCCCCTTGGGCGCAAACAGAATGGGATCTTTTAACGGGTACGACTGAAAAAAGTTCTACTTTATGTCCTACTTCAGCGATTTTGATGGTAGCCATTAAACCAGCAAGACCGCCGCCGACTACGATTATATTACCTTTACTCATAAACCGACCCTCTCCTTATTAAACTAGCAGACTCACCTGCTAAGCTATTGCAATTGTTTAAGCCATGTTGATAAACGCCAGCAGCGTGCGAATGGATATAAAAGCTAAAAATACAAAAACTCCAAGAGTTATATATGTAAATATTCTTTGGGATTTTGGTGTTACGATAAGTCCCCATCTTAAAGCAAATGACCATAACCCGTTTGCAAAGTGAAATATTGCTGAAAGTACACCTACCATATAGAAAGCAATCATAAATGGATTAGAAAAAATTTCAACCATCATATCCGCATTTGCTGTATCACCCAATGCGACCTGCACCCTCGTTTGCCATACATGCCAAACGATAAAAACTACAGTCACGATACCTGTGATTCTTTGTAAAGCAAACATCCAGTTACGGAAATAGCTGTAACTTCCCACTGAATATTTCGCCGTAAATGCAATATGAAGACCTAATACAGCATGGAAAAGGATTGGCAAATAGATGACAACAATCTCCATTAAAAGCCTAAAAGGTAAATCATGCATAAATTCAGCTGCTTTGTTGAATGCTTCAGGCCCTCTTGTCGCAAAATAATTGACCATTAAATGCTCAATCAAAAAAAGCCCGATTGGTAATACCCCTAACAACGAATGTAACCTACGTAAATTAAACTCGCGACGACTCTCCATAGTTACCCTCCCTCTGAAAATGAAAAAATAAAAGTATAGCCTTGGATAAGGACTATGCCTTAAATAATTGCAAGCAGGTCTTCAACATAGCTGCAATCATCTAACCCACCACCCATCTAAGATGCCAAAAACATTTTTCTGCAAAATTAATAGATGAATAGTATAAAAACAAAAATAATTCCACATATTCTTACAATTATGTGACGGTTTTATTGTACTCCTTTCAACCAAAATGCGTCAAGAAAACGGATACAGAGATTTCCTATTTCTACCGATAATTTGTAAATAACTGATATTTTTCTATTTCTATATATTACCTGGAAAATACTTAATAGAAAATACAACTTTACCCTTGCATCCACTCCCATATATATAGCTATAATAATGTAAGGAAAGAGGGGAAACTATGACAAAAGAAGATAAGTTAGAGTCAGTAGAAATGGCACCTGTCACTGAAAATGAGCCGTTAATACCTGCATTTGGGTATGAAATAATAAGAGAATTCCTTTTGGAAGATTTATTAGGAAAGGAAGGCCCTCAAATCCTTTATTGGGCTGGAAAGCAACTCGGAAGAAGATTTCCATTATCTAGTACAGAAGAAACCATCACGTTTTTTCATGACGCCGGTTGGGGCGACCTTACGCTGGTAAAGGAAACAAAAGATGAATTAAAGTGGGAGCTTACAGGTGAATTAATTAACCGCAGATTTTCAATCAACGAAAATACCCATTTCCAATTAGAAGCAGGTTTTCTTGCCTACCAAACAGAACATCAGAGAAAAGTAGTTTCTGAAAGCTATGAGGAACAAAAAAAACGGGCAAATAAAGTATACTTCACGGTGAAAACCGACAATAAAGATACCATTTAATGTAAATTGATTAAAAAGGGTAATTCCATATATGAATTGCCCTTTTTCTCTATGATATCTGTTTACCTTCAATAAAAAACCTGCACCATAAAATTAAAGGTGCAGGTTTACTGGTTAGTCATTTTTTTGTTCTTCATTTAGTTTATCCAATAAAGCCTTGGTGCTTGCTTCAGGGATTCCCAATTTTATAAATTCCTCTGATGTGGCTTCTTTCATCTTTTTAATCGAGCCAAAATGCTTAAGCAGTACTTTCTTTCTTTTCTCTCCTATACCAGGAACTCCATCCAGGACAGATTGGAAGCTTGATTTTCCTCTAATTTGTCGATGGAAGGTAATTGCAAATCGGTGAACCTCATCCTGTATACGCTGCAAGAGGTAAAACTCTTGGCTGGTTCTGCCCAATGGAATTATTTCTAAAGGGTTTCCGTATAGCAATACGGAGGTCTTATGTTTATCATCCTTAGCCAATCCCGCTACAGGAATCTCCATTCCGTATTCATCCTCGATTACTTCGCGAACTGCCTCAATATGTCCTTTGCCTCCATCAACTATGATTAAATCCGGCCAAGGGAGATTCTCTCGAAGTACGCGGGCATATCTCCTTCTGACGACTTCTCTCATGGAATCGTAGTCATTCGGGCCGATTACGGTTTTAATTTTATATTTCCGGTATTCCTTCCGTTCAGGTTTCCCATCAATAAATACAACCATAGCAGAGACAGGATCAACACCCTGAATATTCGAGTTATCGAAAGCCTCGATTCGATGCGGTGTATGAATCCCCATGATTTCTCCTAAGTTTTCAATTGCTTTTATCGTCCGTTCTTCGTCTCTTTCGATTAAAGAAAACTTCTCCTGTAAGGCGATTTTTGCATTTTTAACAGCAAGTTTCACCAGGTCTTTCTTTGGTCCACGTTTAGGCTGTGCCACTTTCACGTCAAGAAGTCCTTCAGCCAATTCTATATCTATATCATCAGTGAGGAGTACTTCATGTGGTTTAAAATGATTTGGCTTAGAATAAAATTGCCCCAAGAAGGTCAATAGCTCATCAGCAGGATCATCATATAAAGGGAATAACGAGACATCTCTCTCAATCAGCTTTCCTTGCCGAACAAAAAAGACTTGGACACACATCCAACCTTTATCAACTGCATATCCAAATATATCCCGGTCCGTTAAATCGCTGAATACAATTTTTTGTTTTTCCATTGTTGCTTCAATATGAGCGATTTGGTCCCTTAATTCCTTGGCCCGTTCAAAGTCCAATTCTTCTGATGCTTTATACATGTTATCCTGTAAATCTTTCTTGATATCCTTAAAACCGCCATTTAAAAACTTTGTTATTTCATCTGTAATTTGTTTATATTCATCTTCCCTGACCGTCTTTTCACATGGTGCAAGGCATTGTCCAATATGATAATACAAACATGCTTTAGCCGGTAAGGTTGTGCACTTCCTGAGCGGATACAGCCGGTCTAACAGCTTTTTAGTTTCATTGGCTGCATATACATTGGGATAGGGCCCAAAGTACTTACCTTTATCTTTTTTTACGTTTCTTGTAATGATTAATCGAGGATGCCTTTCCGAAGTGATCTTGATAAACGGAAAGCTTTTATCATCCTTCAGCATGATATTGTATTTTGGATCATATTTTTTTATTAGATTCATTTCTAATATGAGTGCCTCCATATTAGAAGAGGTTACGATATACTCAAAATCCTCAATCTCCGATACAAGGCGCTGGGTTTTCCCATCATGAGAACCAGTAAAATAAGAACGTACCCTATTTTTTAAAACTTTGGCTTTTCCCACATATATAACAACATTTTGTCGGTCCTTCATTAGATAACATCCCGGCTGATCGGGTAACAAGCTAAGCTTATCTTTTATATGTTGATTCAAAAGGGTCCCCCCTCTACTTAAAGTTTAAGTTTCTATATATTATAAACGGATTTTACAATTAAAGGAGGTTTTAATACTTTCCAAAAGAAAAAAGACTCCGGTCGTCCGAAGTCTTTTTTACGTTAAACCTTAAGAATGCTTGGAAATCAAATTAACAAGTGCTTCTTTTGGTTGGAATCCGATCACTTTATCTACTACTTCTCCATCTTTAAAAAGAACAAGTGTAGGAATGCTCATGACACCGAATTTAACAGCTGTTTCTTGATTCTCATCTACATCAAGTTTAACGATTTTAACTTTACCATCTAACTCTGCATCGATTTCTTCCAATACAGGTGCGATCATTTTACAAGGTCCACACCAAGGTGCCCAAAAATCAGCTAAAACCAAGCCTTCGCCTGTTTCAGTTACGAATGTTTGATCCGTTACATTAGAAATTGCCATGAATTTTACCTCCTAAAGCATACATTAAGTAAACTATAAGTGGAGTATACCACTGTTCTATATAGGATGGCTACTGTCCTGCTTAATTATCCTGAATTTCAAAGAAATGGGTTTGTACTAATTTTACCTTTATGTTGAAAAACAGGATGGCTTTTGCCACCCTGTTTACCCAAAATATGAACTTAAGATTTCACAAGAAGATTTTTGAACTCTTCTGTTAATAAAGGAACTACATCAAATAAATCGCCAACAATACCGTAATCAGCTACTTTAAAAATATTAGCCTCTGGGTCTTTGTTGATTGCTACAATTACTTTGGAGTTAGACATACCGGCTAAATGCTGGATTGCTCCGGAAATTCCACAAGCAATATACAGATCCGGTGTCACAACCTTACCTGTTTGGCCAATTTGCAGAGAATAATCACAGTATTCGGCGTCACATGCTCCGCGAGATGCTCCAACAGCACCACCAAGAACATTGGCCAATTCTTTTAGTGGTTCAAAGCCTTCTTCGCTTTTTACTCCCCGTCCACCGGCAACAATTACTTTAGCTTCTGACAGGTCAACTCCCTCAGTTGCTTTACGTAATACTTCCTTAATAACGGTACGTAAATCCTTGATATCTACAGATATAGTTGAAACATCCCCCGTACGGGAAGAATCATGCTCAAGCGGATCAATATTATTTGGTCGAATAGTAGCAAATACTAGTCCATCTGTTACAATTCTCTTTTCAAATGCTTTACCGGAGTAGATTGGACGTGTGAAGACGATATTTCCGCCTGCCTCTTCTACACCAATCGCATCTGAAATTAGTCCGGAACTTAATTTACCAGCAACACGCGGCGCCAGGTCTTTTCCCAATGAAGTATGGCCGAAAATAAGTCCGTCAGGAGATTCTTGATCAATCACAGCTAACAAGGCCTGAGTATAACCGTCTGATGAATACTGTTTTAGCTGTTCATTCTCAACAGCGATAACACGGTCGGCTCCATAATGAATTAATTCCATCCCAATCTCTGTAACAGACTCTCCAAGTATAACGCCTACAACTTCTCCGCCCTCAGCAACTGTCTTAGCTGCAGCGATTGCTTCAAAGGATACATTACGAAGAGAAGACTCTCTTGTTTCACCTAAAACTAAAATCTTTCTAGACATAATTTTACCTCCCGTTATTTTTCCCTTTGTGTTCGTTGCTATCTATCACTATCACCGTTTATTTAAATTAAATTACCTTTGCTTCAGTACGAAGCAGATTAACCAGTTCCTTTACTTGGTCAGGAATTTCCCCTTGTAAAACTTTACCGGCATCTTTCTTAGGAGGCAGATAAATTTCAATACTCTTTGTTTTAGCTTCTACATCATCTTCTTCAAGATCAAGGTCATCCAGTTCCAATTCCTCAAGCGGTTTTTTCTTCGCTTTCATAATCCCTGGTAAGGATGGATAACGCGGCTCGTTCAAACCTTGTTGAGCTGTAATTAATAAAGGCAGAGAAGTTTCAATAATCTCAGAATCCCCTTCAACATCTCTGGTAACGGTTACATTTTCGCCGTTAATTTCAAGTTTAGTAACAGTAGTTACATAAGGGATATCAAGTAAACCGGCTACACGCGGTCCTACCTGACCGGAACCTCCATCAATTGCCACATTCCCTCCAATAATCAAATCAACCTCTTGTTCTTTTAAATACTCAGCTAATATTTTAGAAGTTGTATATTGGTCTCCATCTTCCACATCATCTTCAATATTTATAAGAACTGCCTTATCAGCTCCCATTGCAAGTGCAGTTCTTAGCTCTTTCTCTGCATCTTCTCCGCCGACTGTCACAACAGTCACTTCGCCGCCCTGTGCATCACGCACCTGGATAGCTTCCTCCACTGCATACTCATCGTACGGGTTAATGATAAACTCAGCGCCATCTTCTTGAATACGGCCGTTTGATAATGAAATTTTCTCCTCTGTATCAAATGTCCTTTTTAGCAAAACATAGATATTCATGTATTGCCCTCCTATAGTTCGTATTAATTTTGAAGATTGAGAAAACTAAATATATATAACTCCTACTCTCTGAAGCTCCCACTCAAAGAGAAGAGGTTACTCACAAAATGATTCGCTATTGACCGCCTATTTTCCTTTAAAAATCGGCAAACGTTTTTCTAAAAATGCATGAATCCCCTCTTTAGCATCTTCAGTGACAAAGATTTTGCCAAATTGGATAGCTTCCTCATCTACTCCTTTGTAATATTGTTCATGCTTAGAGTAGTTAATAAGGTGGATGGCTTTCTCTAGTGCAATTGGACTTTTTCCTGCAATTTTACCGGCAATCTCTTTTACGGCATCCATTAACTCTTCATCCTTGAAGGATTTATTTGCAAGTCCTGCTTCAACAGCCTCCAAACCAGAAATAGGTTCAGATGTGAACATCATCTCTGCAGCTTTGGATGCTCCCACAAAACGAGTGAGCCTTTGAGTACCAGCAAAACCGGGAATAAGGCCCAGCTGCAGCTCTGGCAATCCAAGCTTAGCCCTTTCAGTTACGTATCGCAGATGGCAAGACATAGCGAGCTCAAGTCCGCCTCCCAATGCAGCGCCGTGAATGGCCGCTATGACCGGTTTTTTGAACCGTTCAATCCTTTCAAATAAATCCTGTCCTCTTTTAGAAAGAGCAGAAAAATCTCCTTCGGATGTAACTGTCGTGAATTCTTTAATATCTGCACCAGCTGAGAAAAATTTCCCCTCTCCATATAGGACAACAACCCGCACATCCTCGTTTTCTTCAATCGAATCAAACATGGCGGATAAATCTTCAAGAAGATCAGAAGCCAGTGCGTTAGCTGGTGGCCTATTTATAGAGACATAGGCCACCTGATTCTCCTCATATACACGTAATGTCTTCATTTGTATTACCCCTTTTTTGTATCATGGTTATCTCATTCAAGCACCCAATCCTTTGATTATTAAATGGTGAACTGGTTCAGCTTGCTTATTAAGATCATATTTTTGCTCGTTCATCACCCAAGTCGTAACGATTTCATCCAGCGTACCAAATACCATATGACGAGCCAGACGAACATCAAGTTTATCTTGGAATTCCCCTTGTTCAATTCCTGTAACTAAAATGGAATCAACAAGCTTTAAATATCCTTTAAGAACATCATTAATTTTATAACGTATCTCTTTATTGGATTGCCGTAATTCCAACTGTGTAACGATAGCCAAATGCTTATCCTCAGAAAGAATCTCAAAATGCTTGCGCACCAGCACCAGCATTTTTTCAGTTGCACTGGATACCCGTTCCATCTCTTCTTCAATACTGGATATGAAACTTCCCAGTTTATCCTGGAACATGGAAATCAAAATATCTTCTTTATTTTTGAAATACAAGTAAATCGTACCATCCGCTACACCCGCCTGCTTTGCTATCTTGGAGACTTGTGCTTGATGGTAGCCGTTTTCTGCAATAACAATCACGGCTGCATCAATAATCTGTTTGTATTTTGGGCGGTCTTTTTTCATTATCATTCTTCCTCCTCTAAAAATGAATGAATAGTCATTCATAATTTCATATTAGAGGGGAAAAATAATAAAGTCAAGCTAAATCCCTTTTCAATCAAATGGTTTTGCGAAGAGCTTTCTTCAGAATCGATTAAGCCTCTCTTTTATCAATTGTTTGTTGTTTTTGTTTCTCTTCATCAACCAATACACGTCGTAGAATTTTACCAATCGCGGTTTTCGGAAGCTCATCGCGGAATTCATATAGACGAGGTACTTTAAAGGCAGCCAAATGCTTACGGCAAAATTCATTTAATTCCTGCTCGGTCACTTTTGCTTGATCTTTCAATACTACATACGCTTTAACGGTTTCTCCGCGATATGGATCAGGCACACCCGCCACCACGGCTTCCTGAACAGCCTCATGCTCATATAATACCTCTTCAATTTCCCTCGGATAAATATTGAACCCGCCTGCAATAATGATATCTTTTTTACGATCCACGATGTAGAAGTATCCTTCTTCATCCATATAGCCCATATCTCCCGTTAATAACCATTCACCAGAGAAAGCGTTTTCTGTTTCCTCTGGACGATTCCAATATCCCCTCATAACTTGGGGGCCCTTTATTGCCAGTTCACCGACCTCACCTGGAGGTAACGGCTCTAAGGTTTCAGAGGATAGAATTGCTGCTTCCGTACTTGGCCATGGTAAACCAATACTTCCCTTCACACGCTTGTCACTCCATAAAAGATTAGCATGAGTTACGGGTGATGTTTCTGTCAAACCGTAGCCCTCAACCAATTTACCTCCAGTGAGTTTTTCAAATTTCTCCTGAACTTCCACTGGGAGTGCTGCTGAACCACTTATACAGGCATCAATGGATGATAAATCATACTTCGAAATATCCGGATGATTTAATAAGCCAATATACATGGTAGGAGCTCCTGGAAATAGAGTTGGCTTCTGTTTCTGTATAGTCTTCAAGGTCGTAACGGCATCAAACTTTGGCAATATAATCATCTCATGGCCCTTCATGATAGAAAGGATAAGAACGGTAGTCATCCCATAGACATGGAAAAAAGGCAATATTGCGAGGACTTTTTCTTCTGCTTCTTTATATTTATAGAGCCAGGCATCACACATTTTTGTATTGGCTACCAGGTTATTATGTGTCAGCATAACTCCCTTAGGAAAACCAGTTGTTCCACCGGTATATTGCAGTAAGGCAAGATCTTCTTCCGGGTTGCCTTCATACTCGACCTCGGTTTTCGGTGATGTTTTTAGGATTTCAGACATGAGATGATGATTGCCTTTATGCTCAACATTGACGACAATGCCATATTGCTTTTTCTGGATAAATGGATAAATTAAGTTCTTTGGAAAAGGTAAAAAATCTTTGATGGGAGCAACGATGATATGCTGTAAATCTGTTTTTTTCATGACACTCATGACACGGGGGAACAAAATATCTAAAGTCAGGATAACTTTGGCACCTGAATCCTGCATTTGGTATTCGATTTCTCTTTCCATATACAGAGGGTTCGTTTGAACCACTATAGCACCTGCTATCAATGATCCATAATAACCAATGACTCCCTGCGGCGAATTTGGTAGCATGATAGCTACTCGGTCACCTTTTTCAACGCCTAGCTTTTTCAAATAATGGGCAAATTGCAATGCATACTCATACAGTTTCTTGTACGTAATTGATGTTCCCATAAAATGAATGGCGTTTTTAGTTGGGTATTTGTAAGCAGACTGTTTTAAATAATCCTGTATTAAATTATGTCCATACTCGATGCTTTTCGGGATTTCTTCTGGATAATGCTTAAACCATGGTTTTTCTTCTAACAATGTAAAAACCTCCCTTAAAAAGCTATTTCTCCTAGTTAATTATAGTATAATGAATTTTATGTGACAATATTTTACTAATATTCTGTTAACTTTATTTGAATTATCTAGTTCTTAACTCCTAAAGAATGATTTTGGAAGTCCTGAATATCCAATAATCACTTTTTTGCTTTCAATGTGTACTTAACTTGCCGGCAGGATATAAAAAAGAGCCTAAACAGCGGGACCCCCCACCATTTAAACTCTTTCACTCACGCACTCACGCGTAGAAGGCCATATATATGATCCCGACAATGATAAATAAAGCAGATACCACCAACAAAATCTTCCCCAGTGTTTCCATGGTCTCCTCCTGTGTTCTCCCTTATTTCAATTCAACAATCGTCACGCCAATTCCACCTTCAGAAGCTTCCCCAAACCTCATTGATTTGACTGAACGATGATTCTTCAAATACTCTCTGACTCCTTGTCTCAGTGCCCCTGTTCCTTTCCCATGAATGATGGAAACACGCGGATAACCGGCAAGCAAGGCATCATCAATATATTTCTCCACTCTAGACAATGCATTTTCGTAACGCTCACCACGGAGATCAAGCTCTAGATTAACATGAAAATTTTTACCTTTAATCTTGGTGATCGTTTTCGTCTCGACTGGCTTTGGACTTTTCTTAAATTCGAGATCTTTCTCATCCACTTTCATTTTCATGATTCCCATTTGAACATTCCACTCATGATCGGATATCTTTTCTATTAATTGACCAATTTGTCCCCAAGTGAGAACCTTAACTTCATCGCCAGGCTTAAGCGTCCTTTTGGCTGACGATACAGCGGCTTTTCTTATTTTTTTGGATTCCTCAGGTTTTGCTTCATTAAGCCTTCTCTTCGCCTCTATCAATTCATGCTCTTTGACTTCAGCACTCTTTTCGATTCGCATCTGTCTCAGCTCACGGATAATTTCCTCCGCTTCTTTTTGAGCCTTTTCTACGAGTTGCCTTGCTTCCTGCTTGGCTTTTTCGATTAGCGTATCTTTTTTATCCTCGTACTCCATTAATTGTTTTTGTAAATCTTGATGAAGGATTTCAGCATCCCTCAAATATTCTTCCGCTTCCTGCCAGTCTTTTTCAGCTTCCTTTCGTGAAGTTTCCAAAGATGCAATCATGTTTTCAACCTTATTGGAATCGGCTCCAATCATTCCACGAGCGTTGCGAATAATCCGTTCAGTTAAACCCAGCTTCGTAGAGATTTCGAACGCATTACTTCGACCAGGCACACCGATAAGCAGTCGATAGGTTGGACTGAGCGTTTCTACATCAAATTCCACACTTGCATTCATGACGCCTTCTTTATTATATCCATAGGCTTTCAGCTCAGGATAATGGGTTGTAGCAATAACCTTAGCTCCACGTGAATGTGCTTCATCCAGAATTGAAATCGCTAGTGCCGCTCCTTCCTGAGGATCTGTTCCAGCTCCAAGCTCATCAAATAATACGAGTGATTCAAAGTCCAAGGTTTCTAGGATTTCCACTATATTCACCATATGAGATGAAAATGTACTCAAGCTTTGCTCAATCGATTGTTCGTCACCGATATCTGCATATACAGATTTAAAAACTGCTAATTCTGATCCATCCATTGCCGGTACCTGCAAACCTGCCATAGCCATTAATGTACAAAGACCGACCGTTTTTAATGTGACGGTTTTACCGCCTGTATTCGGTCCTGTAATGACCATCGTCCCATAGGTCTCTCCAAGAATGATGTCGTTGGCAACAACCTCTTCTTTTGGAATGAGCGGATGTCTTGCCTTCTTAAGCTTAATGATTCCCTGATTATTCATAATCGGCATGGATGCATGAATAGCTTTTGCATATTTTGCTTTTGCAAAGGCAAAATCGAGCTTAGCCAAAATAGAGACATTCAGTAGAATATCATCTGCATACTCGCCTACAGCATTGGAAAGTGCTGTTAGTATACGTTCTACTTCCCTACTTTCTTTTACGCGAATATCCTGTAATGTATTATTCAATTGAACAATAGACTGCGGCTCAATAAACAAGGTTTGCCCTGATGCAGATTGATCATGGATAATACCGCCATAATGATTTCTATATTCCTGCTTTACAGGTATGACAAAACGATCATTCCGAATCGTCACAATCGTATCTGATAACATTTTGGCGGCATTGCTTGAACGAATCATACTTTCAAGCTTTTCTCTAACTCTTGCTTCATTCGTGCGCAATTGCTGACGCAACGTCCGGAGCGTATCACTGGCAGAGTCCAGAACCTCACCATGGTCCCCAATTGCCATATTGATGTCTTTTTCCAGATCACTCAGATTCACTAATTGGTCTTTATATTCATAGAGAATAGGAAGTTCGATTTCATTTTCCTGCATATTCTCCAAAAATCTGCGTAGAGTCCGTCCTGCTCTCAGTGTACTTGATGTTTCCATCAATTCAACAGGACTGAGAACACCACCAATCCGAGCTCGTTTTATATGGGAGCGAATATCAAATATCCCTCCAAGAGGCACATTGCCCTTTAAGCGATATACGGTTGCAGCCTCGTCTGTTTCATATTGAGTACGTTTAACCTCTTCCAAATCGGTATTGGGCATTAACTGTTCACTTAGGCTTTTTCCCAGACTGGAAGAAGCATGTTTTTGCAATTGTGCAATGATTTTTGTAAACTCGAGTGTTTTTAATACTTTGTCTTGCATGGAGAAAAATCCTCCTTACTTTTTCTGTTAGTCTCTATTGAGGAAAGCCAAAAAATCGTCCTCATTTTGGGCGTTTAATACAGTCTCTTTCTTGATCCAGCCACGCTTGGCGTTTGACACACCTACGTCCATATTCTCCAGCATATCAATGCTGTGAGCATCTGTATTAATAACGATTTTAACTCCTGCATCCTGAGCTTTTTTAACATTTTCCGCTGCTAAATCGAGACGATTTGGATTGGCATTCAACTCTAATACCGTATCAGTTTCTTTTGCAAGCTGAATCAATAAATCCATATCCACTGCGTAACCGTCTCTTCGCCCAATAACCCGCCCAGTTGGATGTGCGATAATATCGACATGTTTATTGGTCAATGCTGTTTTCAAACGCTCCATAATCACTTCCTGCGGTTGTGAGAAAGAGGAGTGAATAGAAGCAATAACAAGATCTAATTGTTCTAGAATTTCATCATCAAAATCAAGTGTACCATCCGGAAGGATGTCCATTTCGATACCGGACAGGATCATGATGTCATCATATTCCTTATTTAACTTCCTGATTTCTTCTTTCTGTTTTAAAACTCTTTCAGGTGTCAGTCCGTTTGCCACTTTTAAATATTGAGAATGATCGGTTATGGCCATATAGCGATACCCCTTGGCACGGCAAGCTTCTACCATCTCTTTTAACGTATGGGAGCCGTCACTCCAGGTTGTATGCATATGAAGATCACCTTTAATATCCTCCAAGGAAATTAAACCGTAATCAGCTTGATATTTATCGATTTCAGTACCATCCTGCCTAATTTCCGGTGGAATATACGGCAGACCAAAATGGCTATATAGGTCTTCTTCGCTCTCAAATGTTTTGACTTCACCAGTTTCTAAATTTTCAACGCCATATTCACTAACCTTTTCACCGCGATCCTTAGCCAATTGGCGTAAACGGACATTATGGTCCTTAGATCCAGTAAAATAGTGTAAAGCCGTTGCAAACTCAGCTGGCTTTACCATCCTGAAATCTACTGCTATTTCATAATCATAGGCTAAAGCAAGAGATACTTTTGTATCACCGGCTGCAACGATATGATCAATATTGGTTAACCCTAAGATTTGTTCTTTGACACTCAAGGGATTGTCAGTAGCTATGATGAAATCAAGGTCTTTTATCGTTTCACGTCCGCGCCTTACACTGCCAGCTCTTGAAAAGCGAATAACATCTTCCATTGCCTGCAGTTTTGCCTCAATGTCTTCCACAATCGGCAGCATAACAGCAAGAGGCAGACGATCCGGTTTTGTTCCCATTGCTTTGATGGCATCAAGTATGTTTTCTTCAGACTTTTTGCCAAAGCCGGCAAGTTTACTGACTTTCCCTTCTTCACACGCTTTCTGCAGCTCTTCCGCATTCGTAATAGCTAACTCTTTATATAGCTTGGCAATCTTTTTCCCACCGAGTCCTTGTAAGCGAAGAAGAGGAATTAACCCCTTCGGCACTTCCTCCTGCAATTCTTTAAGGACCTCTGATGATTCCGTTTCGATATATTCATTTATGACAGCTGCCGTTCCTTTGCCGATCCCGCTCAGCTTGGTGAAATCATCAATCTCCGACAGGCTGCGTTCATCTACTTCAAGTGCCTGTGCAGCTTTGCGAAAGGCAGAAACCTTAAATTGATTTTCTCCCTTTAATTCCATATATATTGCTATTGTTTCCAATAGTTTAATGACATCTTTTTTGTTTACGCTCATTCCGGCCACCTACCCGTCCTATTTCATTTATTAGATACCTTTATCCTTCATTATATACAAGCTCAATCGGATACTAAAAAAGAATGACTTCCCTATTGGAAGAGGAAGTCATGAAAATGGATGGAACCACAAATTTGTCACCCAATCAGATAAAAATGGGGTGTTCATAATGATTGTTTTCGCTAAGGATGAGTTATGTATCATTTCCTGCAGTGACTCAATGGGTAGCATAGCACCAATAAATAGGATAATAAACATACCCAAATACATTTCTACAAATCCTAAAGCCCCGCCAGCCAATTGATTAAACTGCTTCAAAAGGGGCAGCTGAGCAAGAAAGTCCAGCATGGACCCAATAATTTGCAGGACAATTTTTACGCCAACAAAAATAATAAAGAATGCAATTGCATTGTAAAAAGCAGAATCCAAATCTGTAATATTAAACAGCATATTAAGACTTGAGTCAGTATCCGCTGATGACGGAAAAGGAACCCACATTTCAAGCTTAGGACCGAGGTCTTTATAAAATAATTTAGCTACAATCAAGGCAATAATAAAACTTAATAAGTGTACAAGCTGCAAGATTAAGCCTCTTCTTAAACCTATTAAAAATCCTATGAGTAAAGCTACTAATATGAATAGTGTAACCATAATATCCTCATTTCTTCTGTTGATTTATTTCTATTTCCAAGGCTTCTATCTTTTCTAACAATTTATAGTATTCATGCATCGTATTAACTGCAGTTAATACAGCTAATTTAGTCGTATCCAGACTCGGGTTTTTTTGACCAATTTCGCGCATTTTATCATCCACCGAGTGGGCAACTTGTCGTAAATGAGAAGTTGATTCATCGCCTACAATGGTGTATTGTTGTCCATATATCTCAACGTTTATCCTGTTTTTATCAGACAAGGCGGTTGCCTCCAATCATAAAAATCCTGTCTACTATCATAACATGAAAACCAATTTCTTGGTATTCCTAGATAAAAACTACTATCAATCGTAAAATATCATATACACAAATTTCCGTCCTATCAACAAGAGGACGGAAATTTGGCGTAAAGAGGAGTAGAGTAGAAAAATGGCGAATACTGTTATTACAGTAACAAAAGAAACGATTCTTAAAATGAAATCCTATTACTTGAATTCTTTATTGCCTAAAACACCACCCGGAGCTGTTTTCTCAGCGAAAATGAATGGGATGACGATTACGGCCTATAATTCTGGAAAAGTATTGTTCCAGGGAGCCGTCTCAGATGCAGAAGTTCAAAAATGGAGTAGCGGATCAGCCAATGCTGCTGCCCCTCAAAAAAAATCACCAATTAAAAAAAGAAGTGTATCAGACCATATCTACCGTCCTCCTCATACAATCAATGAGTTGAGTATCATTGGTACAGATGAAGCGGGAACGGGCGATTACTTCGGACCCATAACAGTTGCGGCAGCCTATGTCAGCAAGGAACATATTCGGGAACTTGAAAATATGGGCATACGGGACTCTAAAACGATTCGCGATCCGCAAATATTAATTCTTGGCAAAAAGATTACAGCAATGATCCCGTATAGTCTGCTTGTCCTGAAAAACGAAAAATACAATAGTGTTCAGCAAAAAGGAATGAGCCAGGGTAAAATGAAAGCCATGCTGCATGAACAAGCTATTCATCATTTGCTGGCCAAATTGGAAGGAACCAAGCCAGATGGTATTCTCATAGACCAATTTTGTGAACCCGATATTTATTTTCGCCATACCGCCACGAGCGGAAATCGTGAAGTTCCCTTGTATTTCAGCACAAAAGCTGAAAGTATATCCACAGCTGTGGCAGCCGCTTCTGTTATTGCCCGCTACGCTTTCTTAAAACATATGGATCTACTCAGTGAACAGGCAGGGATGACGATTCCTAAAGGCGCCAGTTCAAAAGTGGATGAAGCTGCCGCTGTCTTTATCGCTAACAAAGGAGAAAGTAAATTAAACGCCTTTGCCAAGCTTCACTTCGCCAATACAGAAAAGGCACGCAAGCTCGTAAAACGAATTGGATTATAATCAAGCACTCAGCTTGGGAGCTGATCTGCACCCCAATTGTTAGACACACGGTCTAACAATTGGGGAGATCACATCTGGTCTGAGTGTTTTTATTATGGAGTAAAGTTGTTTTCAACAAGATTCTCCATTTAACAGGGCCTCGTAGGTTGTATTTACGGGAATCAAGCCGACTTTATTCAAAATCCGGCCGAACTTAGAAGGAATTCAGCCAATCTTGGTAATAATCCAGCCGAGTTTGATTGGAATCCAGCCAAACTACCCCTAAATCCAGCCGCTATCCTCAGCCAATTAAAATGATGTTTAAATGCAATGAAAAACTTACCAGTTTACCGCATTTTCTGAGGGGAATAAAATAATCGGAATTTTTTCAAAGAGATGAGGTAAAACGAGAATGGAAAATGTTGTGTTAAGTTTTTTCAAGGTTGAAAGCGAAGCATATCAGGCTTTATCTGAGCTAAAAAGAACTCATACATCCCAGAAAGATTTCGTCCTCTCACAAGTAGTTTTACTAAAAAAAGTTGATGGGGAGATTATCACAAAGGATAGCTTCAACACTGGCAGTCAAACAAGTGATGACACTTTATTAGGCGGACTTATTGGAGGAGCTCTCGGGTTACTTGGCGGTCCGATAGGTATCCTTTTAGGAATGGGGATAGGTGCCGGCTTCGGTTCCTTATTAGATATGAATGATGCCAAGGAAGAGGACGGTATGCTTTATACGGTTTCTACAAGAATGAAAGACGGAGATATAGCCCTTATAGCTGTTATACAAGAAGAAACAGAAACATCCTATAATGAGATCATTAATCAATTTAATACAGTAATCGTTAGATACCGTGCCAGCGTTATTCAGGAAGAACTAGACCATGCGCGTAAGATACAAAAGGAATTAGAACACGAAGCAAAAGCCAGAATGAAAGAACAGCGCTCAAAAGAAAGACGAGAAAAAATCGACGAATATAGTACGAAATTAAGAGAAGAATTCAAACAGATTAAAGAGAAATTATCATAAACCAACACAGTCATCATACATTAACAAGTTAATTCATACATAAAAAAAAGATTGCTTATATTATAGCAATCTTTTTTGCATTAAAATTATACAGATATAATCTTTAATTAAGGGAGATGGCTTCCACCACTCCCTCATTCAATTATAAGTGGCTGCAAAGGCCAACAGGATGTTGGATGAAGACATTGCCACACGATGTGGCGTTCTTAGACTTTGTTCCTTTTTAGTCGTTTCAGCTTTTCACCAGATCTAGCTTCAGGGCCTAGGAGCTCAGGACATAAGCAAAGCCACTACGGGGGAAACCATCCCCTTCGTGCCTTTGTCTTATGCTCCTCGCTCCTGAGCAAGGCCCTTCAGCTTTTCTAGCCTCTCAGCTGTGCCCCAGCTTTTTCTTCTACTGCCATTAGGACTTTGCTGTGGGCTTTTGTTACTTCTTCGTCTGTTAGTGTTTTTTCAGGGTCGAAGTATTTTAGGGAGAATGCTAATGATTTTTTGCCTTCTTCCATTTTTTCTCCTTCGTATAAGTCGAATAAGTGAACTTCTTTTAATAGTTTGCCGCCAGCTTCTTTGATAATCGTGCTGATTTCTCCCGCTACTGCTTCAGAGTCCACAACCAATGCAATATCACGTGTAATAGAAGGGAATCTTGGAATAGCTGTATATTGAATTGGTTCTTGATCTACATGTAAAAGGTCTACTAGAGACAATTCAAATACATAGGTTTCTTTTAAGTCTTCTTTCTTTTCAACTTTCGGATGAACTTGACCTACGAAACCAATTAATTCTCCATCTAAGAACAATTCAGCTGTGCGTCCTGGATGCATTCCTTCAACGATCGCTTGTTTCCACTCCATGCGGTTTTCTAATCCAAGTTTGCGGAATAACCCTTCAAGGATTCCTTTTACAACGAAGAAATCTACTTTCTTCTTCTCTCCCTGCCATAGGTTTGTGTTCCATAGACCCGTTACAGCACCTGCAAGATGCTCTTTTTCTTCTGGAAGCTCTGTATCAGAAGTTTTAAGGAAAATAGCGCCTGTTTCATAAACAGCCATATTTTCATTTTGGCGAGCTACATTATGCTTTAACACATCCAGCAAGCCAGGAATCAGGCTCATACGAAGAGTGCTTCTTTCTTCACTCATCGGCATCGCCAAACGAATGCTTTCACGTTGCTCTAATGTATACATGGTTGCTTTTTCAGCAGATGTTAGAGAATATGTGATGTTTTGCATTAAACCGGCTTCTTCTAGATAACGACGTACAACTCGACGCTTCATTTGGTATGGAGTTAGTACACCTGGCTTAGAAGCACCAACCGGCAATGTTTTTGGAATATTATCGTATCCGTAAAGTCTTGCTACTTCTTCAATAATATCTTCTGGAATGGTAATATCTCCACGGCGTGTCGGTACCGTAATTACAAAGTCTTCTCCATCCACTTTCACTTCAAATTGAAGGCGCGTTAAAATATCCTTCACTTCGTTAACAGATAATGACGTACCCAATACTTTATTGATTTTTCCAAGACCAATACTGATTACGGCTTCTTCAATCTTCATCTCATTAAATTCTGCTTGACCTTCAAGCACTGTACCGCCTGCAAGCTCTGCGATTAATTCTGCTGCACGTTCTCCGGCAGCACGAACGCGGTTTGGATCCACACCTTTTTCAAAGCGTGCGCTTGCTTCTGAACGAAGACCAAAATCTTTGGAAGCTTTGCGAACAGGACCGCCTGCAAAATAGGCTGCTTCCAGTAATACAGTTGTTGTTCCATCAACAACCTCAGAGTTGGCTCCTCCCATAACACCAGCAAGTGCAATAGCTTCTTTGCCATTTGTAATTACCAAATGATCACCGCTAAGCGTACGTTCAGCTTCATCCAATGTAGTCAGTTTTTCACCTTCATGCGCCATACGAACGACAATTTCTTTAGATTGTAAACGATCATAATCGAACGCATGCAATGGCTGACCATATTCAAGCAAAATGAAATTCGTAATATCGACCACATTATTATGCGGGCGGATTCCGCTCTTCATTAATCGGCTTTGCAGCCATAATGGAGATGGACCGACTTTTACATCTTTAATGATTTTCGCGATATAAAGAGGATTTTGCTCAGGTGCGTCCACTTTTACGCTTACATAGTCTTCTGCTTTCTCAGAGCCTGATTTTACAGTTACTTCTGGTACTTTAACTTCTTTACCCAAAATAGCTGCTACTTCATAAGCTACACCAAGCATACTTAGGCAATCAGAACGGTTTGGTGTCAATCCAAGCTCAAGAATATGGTCATCGAGCCCCAGTTGTTCAAGCGCATTTGTGCCAGGAACAACATCTTCAGGGAATACAAAAATACCTGTACTGAACTCTTTTGCCACTACTTTCGCTTCGATTCCCAATTCCTGCAGGGAACAGATCATGCCGTGGGATGCTTCTCCGCGAAGCTTGCTCTTTTTAATTTTGAAATTCCCCGGTAAAACAGCTCCTACTTTTGCGACAGGAACTTTTTGTCCTGCTGCCACATTCGGCGCACCGCACACGATTTGAACCGGTTCTTCTTCACCGATATCCACTTTACAAACACTTAATTTATCAGCATTCGGATGCTGTACTTTTTCAAGTACATGTCCGATTACCACGTTTTGAATCACCTCAGCAGGAGATTCTACACCTTCTACTTCGATTCCGCTTCTTGTAATTTTTTCTGCCAACTCATTAGCATTGATTCCATCTAAATCAACATAATCCTGTAACCATCTATATGATACAAACATCTTATTTCCTCCCTCTAATTCTTACTCGTGACGATGAAACTGGCTTCCGAAACGTACATCATTTGTATAGAAATGACGGATATCGTCAACACCGTATTTCAGCATGGCAATCCTTTCAACACCCATACCAAATGCAAATCCAGTGTACTTCTTGGAATCAAATCCTGCCATTTCAAGTACATTCGGGTGAACCATACCTCCGCCCAGAATTTCGATCCAACCTGTTTGTTTACAAACTGAACAGCCTTTTCCACCGCAAATTTTACAGGAAATATCCATTTCAACTGAAGGCTCTGTGAATGGGAAAAAGCTTGGACGAAGGCGAATTTCACGATCTTCACCAAAGAATTTTTTCGCAAATACTTCAAGAGTTCCATTTAAGTCAGCCATTGTAATGTTCTCATCCACTACAAGACCTTCAATTTGCATAAATTGGTGAGAGTGTGTGGCATCGTCATTATCACGGCGATACACCTTACCAGGACAGATAATTTTAACCGGTCCCTTCCCTTCATGCTTTTCCATTGTACGAGCTTGTACAGGGGATGTATGGGTACGCATTAAGATTTCCTCAGTAATGTAGAAGGAATCCTGCATATCACGGGCAGGATGGCTCTTAGGGAGATTCAATGCTTCGAAATTATAGTAATCCTGTTCCACTTCCGGACCTTCAGCCACTGTGTAGCCCATTCCAAGGAATAGGTCTTCTAATTGTTCCGTAATTTTTGTTAAAGGATGGTGGTTCCCTTTATTAACAGGAGCTCCAGGAAGAGTGACGTCAATTTTTTCCTTTGCCAATTTTTGATTAACAGCTTCTTCCTCTAATGCGTGCTGCTTTTCTTCAATTGCAGATGCAATCGCACCTCTTACTTCATTGGCAAGTGCCCCTACCTTTGGACGTTCTTCTGCTGAAAGACTGCCCATTCCTCTCAATACCTCGGTGATCGGTCCTTTTTTGCCAAGGTACGCAACACGGACATCATTCAAGCCTTTGAGGTCAACAGCAATCTGTACTTTTTCCAAGGCTTCCTGCTGCAATGCTTGTAATTTCTCTTGCATAATTAAATCCTCCTATGTGATTTTTGATGAAAACCAATAAATGAAAACAACAAAAAACCCCGTCCCCAAAAAGGGACGAGGTTATCATCGCGGTACCACCCTTGTTAGCGTCCTATTCATTATAGGCTCGCTCGCTTCATTCAATAACGACATTTCTGCCGGCTAACCTTTACACAAACGTTTTGTCTGTGGTCCCGGTTGCAGCTCCGGGGGTGAATTCACTTGTTTGCCTTTTTCCATAAAAACGCTCTCAGTCTCAGGCGTTTTTTTCCTGTAAGGCGGTCAAACAGCTACTTAGTCCCCATCTATGCTTTTCATCATCCAATTTTATTTACTCATTATAATCTAAATTGCCCCGAGTTTCAAACGTTCATTTCCTCTTTATTTAAGGCCATACATCAAAATGCCGGCAGCTACTGCCACATTTAATGATTCACTTTTTCCGTATATAGGAATATACACATTTTGATCTGTTTGTTCTAGCAGTTCTTTGCTGACGCCGCTGCCTTCATTGCCGACAAGTATAGCGAACCGTTCTGCTTTACTTATCTCCTTATATGGCTTTGCTCCCTGCAAGGCAGTCCCATAAACTTTCATACCTGATTGTTGTAATTTATCCACCCAAGTTTCTAGGCTTCCTTTAAAAGTTGGGATATGAAACAGGCTGCCCTGTGTAGAGCGAACTACCTTTGGACTGTATGCATCTGCGCACCCGTCCCCTAGTATAACGGCATCAAAGCCCGCTGCATCTGCTGTACGTATCATTGTTCCGATATTCCCTGGATCCTGCACACGATCAATTAATAATACAGTTGAAATGTCCGCTCCTAACTCAGGGAAAGTTGGCTTTCTGCAAGCCGCTGCAACTCCCTGTGGTGTGTCAGTATCCGCGATTGCTTTAAAAATGTCTTTATGTACAGTAAACAAATCAATGCCTTCTAGCTCCCACTTTAAAGGTAAATCAGTACCTTCCTTTACAATCAGTTCTTCCACTAATCCATGCATAAGAGCTTCCTCTACTAAATGAAAACCTTCCACTATGAAAAGACCGCTTTTATCCCTGTCCTTCTTTGTCAAAAGTTTCTTCCATTGCTTTACACGTGCATTTTGCATTGATTCAATATATTTCAATATAAGTCACCTTCTTATCAAACGTTCTTTCATTATATCCCAAATTTAATACATAGAAAAAGGAAAGAAAAGCAAAACTAAGTATGAGACCAAAATTGGAGGGAATATCCATGAATTTAAATCTTAGAAATGCCATTATCCATAATGTAACAGGCAATACCCAGGATGAACTTGAAGCCACTATTGTAGATGCCATTCAAAGCGGTGAAGAAAAAATGCTGCCGGGCCTTGGTGTATTATTTGAGCTTATTTGGCAAAAAGCCTCTGAAAGCGAGAAGGACGAGATGCTCCATCTATTAGAAAGTGCACTCAGCAAATAACAAAAGAACGATGACGGAGTTATTCTCCATCATCGTTTTTTCGTATTCAATCAAACGTAATCTTATCCACCGTTTCCCTGTTCAGACGTTTAACCAATTCTACAATAAGGTTAACCGTATTTTCATAATCATCACGATTTAATATCCCCGCATTAGAATGGATATAACGAGTTGGAATCGTAATCGCGATAGAAGGTACACCCGTACCGCTGACATGGAATGATCCAGCATCTGTTCCGCCGCCAGGTATATGATCAAATTGATAAGGTATATTCATTTCTTCTGCCACACCGACAATAAAGTCCCTCAAGCCTTTATGAGTCACCAGGCTTGCGTCATATAACACCAGTCCCGGACCGTCTCCCGCTTTTGTTAAACCGTCTTTTTCAGATAATCCTGGTGTATCGATTGCCACTCCCACATCTACAGCAATCGCAATATCAGGCTGTACATAATTAGCCGCTGTTTTAGCGCCGCGCAGCCCTACCTCTTCCTGAACAGTTCCTACGCCAAATACGGTATTCGGATGGTTTTCATCTTTTAGGCGTTTTAATACCTCTATTGCCACCGCACAACCAATTCGGTTGTCCCATGCTTTAGCCATTAACATTTTTTCGTTTTTAAGTACCGTAAATTCGGAGTACGGCGTTACCATATCTCCTGGACGGATTCCCCATTCAAGTACTTCATCCCGGCTTGTGGCTCCGATATCAATGAACATATTTTTGACATCTGCCGGTTTCTTTCTCGCTTCCGGAGTAAGGATATGAGGCGGTGAAGATCCGATTAAACCCGTAATTTGCTCGCCCCCCGAAGTGGTTACTGTAACACGCTGAGAAAGCATAACCTGTGACCACCAGCCCCCAATCGTTTGAAAAAAGAGGAATCCTTTGTCATCAATCCGGGTAACCATAAAACCTACTTCATCAAGGTGTCCGGCAATCATAATGCGCGGTCCTTTTTCTTCTCCTGTTTTCTCAGCAATCAAACTGCCGATTCCATCAAATGAAAGGCTATCAGCATATGGCTCAATCAGCCTTCTCATAACTTTTCTCGGTTCTCCTTCATTACCTGCAATGCCGTTAACATCTGTTAGCTCCTTCAGCATAGAAAGCGTATCATCTAGATGTTTCATAAAAAAGAGCCTCCTTAACTATGTATATCATTCTTTATAGTATATGTATTATTTCCCTTTACTATCAAATAATCGAAAGACCATTATGAATCAGCCGAAAGACTTCCGTTAATATTCACTTCTAAATATAGCCTGACCATGGAACTGGTTCATTCCATTAAACATGGTCATTCCTCCTGTATCCTAACCAGTCTTCAGTAAACTGAATAGAACTTCATTCTATTAACCATCTAAAAAAGCCTGCAAAACTTATCTATACAAATAAGTTTAACAGACTAATGTTAAGTATGACCAAAAAACTGACTCCACTTAATAATGACCTTCTTTTCTCTAAGGAAAAAGAGCAAGATAATCAGCGCTGAAATGATAATCAGCATCATCGTTGGAGAAAACTTTGCAATCGAATGTCCAAATACCGTATAAAAAAATGCCAAGGGAATATTGGACCAAAAAACGGCTTTTGCGTAATCCGTAAAGGTTTTGCTGTTGCCGATTAAATAAAAATTTAGGAGATGGAAATGTATAAACGGAATAAGCCTTAGGATACTCGCCTGCTTTACATTTATTCTTCCTCCGAACTTCAATGTACGCTCATCCAACTTTTCAAGCTTATGCTGTAATTTCGGCATTTTAATAATCATAAAGTAAAAAATAATCGATGATAGCCAGAGACCTAATAAAGATAATAACGTACCGAATACAGCACCAAACATAATCCCGCCCGCCATACAAACAACAGCTACCGGAATAAAAATATATTGCCTTACTATATGGAAAACTACAAAGACAAGAGGTGACCAAAAACCACCTGCCTCAATAAAAGCGAGCAACATGGTAAAATCATAATCCATACTCACACCCCATTTTGCCTTTCTACGTTGTTAAAACTTGGCTTATTTATTAATATATGTTCTCTTGCTTAATTATGACTGTATGGTTGATAAAAGAATAGCTGCTATGATTACGTCCACGATTGCTAATAATGGAAAGCCTGCCACAAAAGCTTTATGCTTTGTTTTATGCCTGAATAGCTTCATACCTGCTGTCCCGCCAATAGCTCCTCCAGCAAGAGCCAGAATCCACAATGTTTTCTCGCTTATGCGGTATCGATTATGTTGAGCTCTGTTTTTATCCAGTTTCATAACAAGAAGTAAGGTTAAATTGATCAGTATAAAATAACCGATGATAAGCTCTTTCATATTCTCCTCTCCTCCCATAACAAAAGGCGCCCCCAATCACTTGAGAAGCGCCTCTATTATTATTTATTAAGTTCTTTTTTAGCTGTTTCAGCTAATTGAGCAAATGCTGCTGCATCGCTAACTGCAAGTTCAGCAAGCATTTTACGGTTAACTTCAATACCAGCAAGTTTTAAACCGTGCATTAAACGGCTGTAAGAAAGACCGTTGATGCGAGCTGCTGCATTGATACGAGTAATCCATAATTTACGGAAGTCGCGTTTCTTTTGACGACGATCGCGGAATGCATATTGCAAGGATTTCATTACTTGTTGATTAGCAACTTTGTATAATGTATGTTTTGAACCGAAATAACCTTTAGCTAGCTTTAATACTTTTTTACGACGTTTGCGCGTCACTGTACCGCCTTTAACACGTGGCATATCTAATTCCTCCTAAAATTGAGCGTTCTCAATTACTTGATATTGTCTAATAGATGACGAATGCGTTTGAAATCTCCGGAACTAACCATTCCACTTTTACGTAATTTACGTTTTGCTTTAGTGGATTTGTTAGCGAATAAGTGGCTTGTGTAAGCATGGCTGCGCTTAAGCTTACCAGAACCAGTTTTTTTGAATCGCTTTGCAGCGCCTCTGTGAGTTTTCATTTTTGGCATGGGAAATTTCCTCCTCGAAACATTACTTTTCGTTTTTCGGTGCTAAAATCAAGAACATGCTGCGTCCGTCCATTTTTGGCGCTGTTTCCACAGTAGCCACTTCTTTACATTCCTCTGCAAAGCGAACTAACACGCGCTGCCCGATTTCTTTATGGGTAATAGCCCGTCCTTTAAATCGAATACTTGCTTTTACCTTATCTCCTTTTTCAAGGAACTTAATAGCGTTGCGAAGCTTCGTATTAAAGTCATGCTCGTCGATAGTTGGGCTTAAACGAACCTCTTTTAAACTAATTGTTTTTTGGTTTTTTCTAGCTTCTTTTTCCTTCTTCTGTTGCTCGAAACGGAACTTACCATAGTCCATAATACGGGCGACAGGAGGCTTTGCGTTCGGTGCAACCAGCACAAGATCCAAATTCACGCGTGTAGCAATTTCTAATGCCTCATTGCGGGATTTAATTCCAAGCTGCTCACCATTTTGATCAACTAGACGTACTTCTCGGGCACGAATGCCTTCGTTTAAGATTAAGTCTTGTTTGCTAATAATAAGCCACCTCCAAGATTTTCTAGCAAATACTACTTCACATGCTTTTTAAACATATAAAAAAGGCCGGTGCATGCACACCCGCCCATAAAAAGACATACCGTCTGATTATATCAATTGAACCAGTTAACTACTCTCTGAAGAGTGTTATACAGGTGAGAAGCGGGTGCTTCTGCTTTATAATGTGTCGTATTTGATTTGCTCACTAAAAATCATTTTAACATGTTTCGCTGTATAATGTCAATAGAAGCTCATTCGTAATGACAACAAAAGTTATTTTATCAAAAATTGTACCTGGTGGCAAGAGGTTTTTGAAGAAAGATTGGAAAGTTAAAATCCAGATACTATTGATTCTGTATAGATTTCAAAATTGGATACATGTTTGGCCATTCAACAAAACAATTCCAAATCCGGTTGATTTCGCAACAGAATTCAAACCTTAAGTGTGTACATTCATTACGACCACCATATTTCACTTGGTCTTTCGCGAATAAGCACACCATTTAAATTCTTAACCGCTCGAGTAAAACCTTCTTCAATAGACATTAATGGATCTTCATGTTCAATACTGACAGCATAATCATAATTGTAAATACGGAGCGCACTCATCATATCGCTCCATTCTTGAATAGAATGCCCGCATCCAACACTTCTGAATGTCCAGGCTCTAGATTCCACATTACCATAGGGCTGCATATCTGTTAATCCATACATATTTACATTATCCTGATCGATATACGTATCCTTCGCATGGAAATGATGAATAGCACCGGCCTTACCGAGAATCTTAATCGCTGCCACCGGATCAATTCCCTGCCACCACATATGGCTCGGGTCAAAATTAGCTCCGATTGCCGTACAGGTTCTTTCCCTTAGTTTTAATAATGTATAAGGTGTATGAACAAGGAACCCCCCATGTAATTCAATACCTATTTTTACATCATGTTGCTCTGCAAACGTCCCGATCTCTTTCCAATAAGGAATCAACTTATTTTCCCATTGCCATTCTAATAGATCGGCATATTCCGCCGGCCAAGCAACAGTTGGCCAATTTGGATATTTTGCTTCTTCACTGTCTCCCGGTGTACCGGAAAATGTATTTACAACGGGTACTCCCAACAAGGATGCAAGTTGAATTGTCTTACGTAAAATGGAATCTGATTCTTCAGCGAACTTTTTATCCGGTGTTAGTGGATTGCCATGGCAGCTGAACGCACTAATCGATAATCCTCTAGAGTTGACTTCTCCAAGATACGAATTCCTCTTTTGTTCATCCTCAAGCAATTCATCCAACGGACAATGAGCGTTCCCCGGATACCCTCCGGTTCCAATTTCAACAGTGGATAATCCTGCTTCTTTAACATAATCGAGCATATCTACAAATGACATTTTCGAGAACAATACGGTAAAAACTCCCATCTTCATTAAAAACCTTCCCCCTCAGCTAAGGAAACGGTCTTCTTCGTCCGCTCTGATTCAAGAGCACCAAGAATGATACCCAATGATTTTTTCCCTTCTTCTCCCGTAATTAGCGGTTCTTTATCCTCGATAATTGACTGAATGAAATGATTGATCACATGAGATGACGTTTGCCCACCATCTTCATTCGTCTGAATTTTATCCAACTTATGTTTAATGACACGTCCATCAACATACTCTTCAATTAATGAATGCTCTGGATCATCCTCCAATCGCAGAATACCCTTTTCTCCATAAATAACCGTTGAATTATCCCCGCCGCCGGCTACATAAGCCCAGCTCGCCGCTAAAGTGCCAATGATTCCGCTATCCGTGCGCAGCAGGACAACCGCATTGTCATCTACTTCAGTAGAATCCTTTGCATTGGTTTCAACAAAAGCACTTACTGCTGAAAACTCTCCAAATAAATAGCGAAGTAAATCTGACTTATGTACGCCTAAATCACCTAAAGCACCTATAAATGCTTGTTTCTTATTGAAGAACCAGCTTTCCTTGCCATCCACACTCCAGCCTTCTGGTCCGGGATGGCCAAAAGCGGTACGAAAACTATAAATCTTCCCTAATTTACCGCTATCCAAAATTCCCTTGGCAGTCTGATGTGATGCAACAAATCGTTGGTTATGGGCAATCATCAATTTTTTACTGGCCTCACGTGCGGCATGAATCATCTCTTCTGCTTCTTGCTTTGAAGTTGCCATTGGTTTTTCGCATAATACATGTTTACCAGATTTTAATGCAGCAATTGTAACGGGAGCGTGCAAATAATTCGGAAGGCATATACTGACAGCATCAATATCGTTTCTTGCTATAATTTCATCATAATCGGTATACACTTCACTGCCATAAAGCTCAGCCATCTTCTTTGCCCTTTCTTCAACTAGATCGCATACGGCAGTGATTTCTGAAGTCTCATTTGCAGCATACTCAGGTAAGTGGCGGAATTTAGCGATACTTCCACATCCAATAACACCCACTCTTATTTTATTCATCTACGTTCCTCCATTTTAAAATTATTGAACTTAATTAGCGTCTAGTAAAAATGGCTTCTCGCATTTACTTTCCATTACATAATGAGTCCCTAATTCCGAGGACCGATGTATTCCTTCCATAATTTCAAGTACATGCAAGGCCATTTCAGAGCTAGCACGGGGCTGATAGCCGTTCTGAAGAGCCTTTGCCATGTCGGCAAGACCAATCCCGCGCAGATTGTCATATGGATCTCCCATAGTCTTCAATTCAGTCCACTCAATCTCTCCATCTCTTTTTACAAGAACAGGATGATTAAATTGGTTCGGATCAGGCAAGCTAAGTGTTCCTTTTTCCCCATATATCTCAAGAAACGGAGTTCTAGCTCCCACTACATCAAAGCTTGTCGTAATCGTCGTAATCACTCCACTCGCCATTTCCAGTATTCCAGTCACATGTGTCGGCACCTCAACCGGGATAAACTCTCCAAACCGCTTCGGATTTGTGATCAATCGTTCCGTATAGGTTGTTCTAGCTATACCAGTAACTCTGTTCACACTGCCCAGTAAACTGATTAATGCCGTTAAATAATATGGACCCATATCAAACATAGGGCCACCGCCAGCCTTGTAATAAAAGTCGGGGTTTGGATGCCAGGATTCAGGTCCATTGGACATCATATTGCCTGTTGCCCCTACAATTCGCCCAATCAACCCTTCCTCAATCCATTTTCCAGCTAATTGAAGACTGCCACCGAGAAAGGTATCAGGAGCCGACCCTACTATAACTCCCTTTTCACGGGCAGCGTCCAGTATTCTTTTGCCTTCGTTATATGAAATTGAAAGAGGTTTTTCAGTATAAACATGCTTACCGTTATGAATAGCTTTTAGAGATACAGATGAATGAGCATGAGGAACAGTTAAATTTAAAATTAAATCGATATCTGGAGATGTAAATATTTCTTCAAGCTCCAACGGTTTTCCAACATTATACTTTCGAGCCATTTCGATCGCTTTTGTATAATCCAAATCCGCACAGGCTACTACTTGATAGTCTGTAAATCTATTACTATTCTCGATATAGATGCTGCTGATATTTCCGCAGCCGACAATCCCTACCCGTAAAGTCATGAAACCCTATCTCCCTTTATTTGTTGTATAATCAGGCAGGTTGCTTTTTAAATAATTCATACTAATTTCCATACTCCTAAACGGAGTTAATCTCGTAGCATCCTGTTCAACAATCCACCAGGCGACGTTTAACTCCTCGCCCTTTTCTAAAATTTTCTCAATCTCAACCCCACCTGTGCCCAGTTCTGCGAAAAACTGTTCATCATCTAAGGTCATGTCCTTTAAATGGATGAGAGGAGACCGATTCCGGTATTTATCCAACCAGGAAATAGGATCTTCCCCTGCCTTTTTTAGCCAATATACATCAAACTCCGCTTTAACCTTATCTGGATCTGTACCATCAAAAATAACCTCTAGCGCTTTCCGTCCATCAGATAGGGTCTCTAACTCAAAATCATGATTGTGATAGCACAATGTAAGACCGTTCCTCTTACATGTCTCCCCTATTTCATTTAATAGAGAAGGCAAAGCAAGATACTCACTTTCCTGGCGTCGGTCTTCTGCTAAATATGGACATACAATATAGTTTGAACCTAATATAATTTGCTCTTCAATTACTCGTTCAAGCTCACTTTCTAGCTCATCGATTGGGATATGGCTGGCTGCTGCTTTTAAGCCATACTCATCTAAGAGGTTCCTCACTTCCTGGGCAGTAAGATTACCGTGGCCAGCTAACTCAACACCGTCAAAACCAAGCTCAGCTACTTTTTTCAACGTACCTGCAAAATCTTTTTCCGCCTCTTCTCGCAGACTGAACATTTGAACCGCTATAGGAATCTGATTCATATGAATACTCTCCAATCCAGTAAATAATTTATTATTCTTTCATTTATATAGCCTGATAGTTAAAAACACTGTCCTCCTATAAAGATTCAGGAGGACAGTTATGATTTAATATCACTTATTCCATAGCTCAATACGGTCTTTTATTAGTTTGGTATATTCCTTTTCAGCTTGTTCGACATCCGCTTTTTCCAAATCCTTCATAAAGGTATCCCACACTTTATCAAAGTTATCTGGATCTGCCAGAATAGCTTCTGGAATCCGTTTTTTCACGATATCAAGACACTTTTGCATGATAAGCTCCGTATCAGAACCTGAAGGGACCGCCATATTAAAAGCTGCTCCCCATTCTTTTACAGGGAAATCTTCTTTTTGTGGATACAAATCGGCCCACATCTCTACGCCATAATTAGAAAGTACTTCTTTTTCAACATCAGTATAGCCGTCTTTGATTTGCTCTCTACTGGCAATTGAAAAGGTTTGTCCAGTTGAATCTGTTATTCCATCCCCGTAATAAGGAGCAAAGCCTTTTAATGCACCAATACCAGTTTCCTTTACATAATTGGCATTGCTATTACGCTGATCCATTTCTTCTTTCGAGATGACACGTTTACCATCTACAACCTCATAATGCTCCCCTTCAATTCCCCAGTTTTGAAGAATCTGTCCTTCTTCAGAGGCAAGATAATCAATAAATTTAATGGCACGTACAGGATCCTCATTATCTACTGTAATCCCGATGCCCCATCCGCCTAGATAGCCAGTATCCTGGAAATTATGATGTTTGAATTGTTCATTAAGTGTTACAGGATACATTCCATACATACGCTCTGTTTTTCCAGATTCACGCAGCGCACGGTCTGCATCGCCAATCTGCCAATCCGTATCGGTTACGGAAAGAACACGGCCAGAAGAAATCTTAGCTAAATATTGGTCGTATTTTTGTACAAAGCTTTCCTTATCCAATAAATCAATATCATTCATATGGTTTAACCAGCGGAAATATTCTTTTTCTTCAGCCCGGCGATAATGTAATTTTGCTTCATGTGATTTTGGATCGATATAAAATTCTCCATCATCAGGTGCACCTGTTGCATAAAATGCAGGATTTGTGGTAGATATCTGGATGCGCCAGTCATCAGCCAGTAGGGATAAACCTATCGTTGGCTTTCCATCAATCGTTGGATATTTAGCCTTATATTCCTTAATAGCCTTCTCTACATCCTCCACTGTGCGGATTTCAGGATAACCTAATTTTTGAACAACATCATGCTGGAGCATAAACCCAGTGCCTGGCTCGAAATACGTCTGATCAACAGCTGCAGTTGGAAGGATATAAATCCCTTCATCTTCATTACTCCATTTCAATCGATTTAAATAATCACCATAAATTTTCTTTAAATTAGGTGCATGTTCTTCAATTAAATCTGTCAGGTCTATAAAAGCTCCTGCATCAACCAAATTACCAGCATTCCCTTTTGGTAAAATTAAATCCGGATACTCCCCGCTTGCAATCATAAGCGAGATTTTCTGATCTCCGCCATTTACATCAAATTCAGGATCAATTGTCACATCTGTTTTATCCTTGATTGCTTTGCTCACCGGACTTTCCATTTTATCCCATTGAGAATGCGGATCAGCGCTAAATAAAGAAAAAGTAACAGGCCCAGTTGTCTCTTCCTTCGGACTCGAAGCACTATCATCCTTACAACCAGTTATCACCAACATAACGGCCATCAAAAGAATTAGTACTGATTTCGTTTTTGTTTTCATTCTCTTTTCTCCTTATCATTTATTGTCAAACAGATCATGATCTGTTTTAACTTAAATCAGCTTTTTACGGCACCTAATGTCATACCCTGTACAAAAAAGCGTTGTAGGAACGGGTATACTAGCAGAATAGGAACAATAGTGACAACTGAAATCGCCATTTTGATGGATTCCGGTGATACAGATGAAGCAGCTGCTTCACCGCTCGAAGTCCGATAAGCATTAGGATCACTGGCACTAACAGTCGTATTTTGTAAGATTTTCATTAATTCATATTGCAAGGTTGTTAAACTCTCATTTGAACTATTATATAAATACGTATCAAACCAGGAATTCCATTGACCAACTGCTACAAATAAAGCAATTGTCGCTAAAACGGGCGTACACAGCGGCAATACAATTCTCCAAAAAATAGTAAAATCATTAGCGCCATCAATTTTTGCTGATTCCTGTAAGGCATATGGCAATCCATCCATAAAGGACCGAACAATGATGATATTGAAGGCATTAACCATACCAGGCAATACATACACCCAGAATGTATCGATTAAGCCTAAATCTCTCATAAGCATATATCCAGGAATTAATCCCCCAGAGAAATACAAGGTTAAAACCAAGATCGTTGAAACAAATTTACGTCCACTAAAATCAGCACGACTTAAAGTAAAAGCCACCATTGCTGATGATAATACTCCAAGTACAGTTCCGATTATGGTACGAAGTGTTGAATTAACAAATCCTGTTACCAAATTATCGTACTGAAAAATAGTTTTATAGTTTTCCAGCGTAAACTCTCTTGGGAATATCGTAATTCCCCCTCGAATCGTGTCATTCGACTCATTAAAGGATATAGCCAATACATTCAAAAATGGATATAGGGTAACGACGAATACAAGTGTTAGAAAGATATAATTACAAATATCGAATATTCGGTCGTCCCGGCTGGGTCTCACGTTAACTCCTTTGCTACTCACTATCTCACCCCATTACATTACACTTTGGTTTGTAAATCTCTTGAAAATGCCATTTGCTAAGAATAATAAAATGATGCTGACTAAAGAATTGAATATCCCAATTGCCGTACCATACGAGAATCTTCCAAGACCAATACCGTAGTTTAAGGCATATAAATCTAAAACCTCTGCATAATCAACAACAGTAGCATTACCCAGCAAGAATTGTTTTTCGAAGCCAATGGAAATCAAATGACCAATCGATAAAATCAAAACAACCAAGATGGTCGGCCGAATACCCGGTAAGGTAATATGCCATATTTGCCTCAAACGGCTTGCTCCATCCACCTTTGCTGCTTCATATAATTGAGTGTCAATTCCAGCCATGGCCGCTAAAAAGATGATTGAGTTCCAGCCCATCTCTTTCCAAAGGTCGGATAATGTAACAATGATCCAGAATAAATTTCCCTGTGTCATAAATTGATAGGGTTCATCCAAAATACCTGTTGTAGTCAACAACTGATTGATGGCTCCCCCATCGACCGAAAGCATTTTTGTTACAATCCCTGCTACTACAACCCAAGAAACAAAGTGAGGAAGGTATGATACAGTTTGGATCGTTTGTTTAAATGCCTTCTTACGTATTTCATTAATACAAATGGCAAATATAATAGGGATAACAAATCCAAGTATCAGACCCATTAAGCTCATTGCAAGCGTATTACGTAAAGCAAGAAAAAACCTCTCGTCCTGAAAGAGTGCAATAAAGTGGTCAAATCCCACCCATTCCTGTTCCATAAATGATCTGGCTGGCTTGAAATTTTGAAAAGCCATTGTCCAACCCCATAAAGGGATATAGTTAAAAACAAACACCCACGCAACAAATGGCAATGACATAAGGTACAAATACTTTTGATTTTTTATTGACGTCCACATTCTTTGCGTTCTTGTAGGAGCTGCCTTCATAATTGTATGCGCTTTCTTTTCTGCCGTCTGCATTGATACCTCCCCCTTTTCTTACATTAATGATAACCGAATCAAAAAGGTGGTAATACCATACAGATTTAGGAGAAAATCAGGTGAAAATTTTAGATATGCAGTTCATATATATGCAAGGTAAAATAAAAAAGCCAAAGCATTCATCAACATAGCTTTGGCAAGGTACTATTACCCAGTATGATTTCGGTAGGCAGAAGGTGAGATCCCTTCATATTTTTTGAACTTTCTATGAAAATAATCAACATCGGCATACCCAATTTTTTCGGCAACCTCATAAACCTTTAAACCTTTTTGTAATAATATTTTTCCATTTTCAATACGGACCTTATCTAAATACGTATTAAAATATTCACCGGTATAATTTTTAAATAATTTTCCAAGATAGGCACTATTATAATTGAATACCCCAGCAAGACTTTCCAACCGGAGATTTTGATTATAATTCTTATGAATTAAATCAATCATTTTCTTCATTTGTGTACCGGTCAACCCATTATCAATTCTTTTTATAATAGACTCAAACTGTTGAAAAATATATTCGATTAAGTCAGACATAGTTTCGATTTTATAAATATCAGTGGCACAATCATTAACCTTCATTGAATCTAAACCAATGGAAGAATTTAATTGCAACAGCTTATTCATTGTATGGGTATAGATGTAAATAAACTGTTTCTTTATTTGCTGTTCCGAAAAATCTCGATGCATCATTTCTCTTCCAAGTTCATCTATAACAGTTCTGCAAGTATCAATATTAACAACATCTATCGCATAATAAAGGCGGTTTAAATATTCATCTAGCAGTAGTTCTTCTTTTAAAATCCCATGGGCGCTATCCAACTCTTTTCTATGGCTCTTTGTTAATATTTGTCCTTTTTCAAAATAAAATTGATGTTTAATCAAGGTAAGTGCTGTTTGATAGGATGCCTGTATACCGTATACACTCGGCATAAATTCTCCCAATGCAATACTTTTACAAAACGGATGAATCTGTTTCATTAATTTTTGCTTGATCATGTCAGTCCGAGAAATAAATGAATAATCTGATCTCAAATAAACAGCTGCATACCCATTTATCGTAAAAACAACGCCCTTTTTACAATCCTCGAAGAAGGATACTAACTCTGATTTTATTTTTTTCTGCCCATTCTCATAGCACTGAATTAATAAAATTTGACATCCGCTATCCTCCAATTCAAACTTATGAAGATTTTCTTGAACATTAGCCATTTCTTTAAAATCATTCAGACATAAGGAAGCGAGAAATTCATCCCTTTCGTGACAGTACTCAGCCTGAATCAAACTGGACCATTGTTTCCTTTCCTCAATATTTTGACGCAAGTCAATCAGGTACTGAATCAACTCCTCCTCGTCAATTGGCTTAAGCAAATAACCCGCTGTTTTTGCTTTGATTGCCCTTTTGGCATAAGCAAAATCTGAATAGCCACTCAGAACAATAAAAGAAATATCATTATCCTCTGCACGTATTAACTCAATAAGGGAAATACCATCCATCTCTGGCATACGAATATCTACAATCATTAAATCGGGTTTACACCGGCAGTATTCCTCATAGCCTTCCTTTCCATTTCTAGCCAATGCAATGATTCGAAAACCGTATTCCTCCCAATTGATCAGAGTTTTTAAGCCTTCACGAATCATAGGTTCATCGTCAACAATCAATACATTAAACATGGCTATCTCTCCCTATTGGAATTCTAAATTGTATAACGGTTCCTTTATTAAGCTCACTTTGAATAGAAAGACCATATTCTTCTCCATAAATGAGCACCATCCTTTGATGGACATTCCTCAGCCCTATATGTTTCCCCTCTTCTTGATGGTTAATGGATTGAAGAATATCCATTAACCTCTGTTCCGAAATACCAATCCCATTATCAGAAACGATGATTTCTAAATCACACTCTTTTTTCTCGATTGTCACCCACACTTTTCCACCGTTATCTAATAAATCGAATCCATGAATAACAGCATTTTCAACCAAGGGCTGAATGATTAATGGCTGAATCAGCACGGTCAAAGCTTCTTCTTCTATATCCAGCTCATATTCCAACCTGTCCTGATAGCGGAATTTCTGTATTTGCAAATAGAGATTCACCATTTCCAATTCTTTTGACAGAGGAATTTTTTGACCCTGAATCTCCAAGCTGTGGCGCATCATTCTGCCAAGCATTTTTACAACATTCGCCACATCCTTCGCTCCCTCCATATGGGCTTTCATCCGAATAGACTCTAATGTGTTAAATAAAAAATGCGGGTTTATCTGGCTGGCCATCATTTTAATTTTGATTTCATTTTGCCTAATTTCCAACAGACTTTTCTGCCTATTCGTTTCCTCCACCTTGGCAATGAGCTCTCGCAGATTTGCCACCATTCGATTAAATTGCTTGGATAATGTACCAATTTCATCTTCCCCATCCACTTCAATCATGCTTGATAAATCACCGGCTGAAACCAAATCTATTTGCTTGCTCAATTTAGAAACCCGCTTAGAATAAAGGATTGATACAATGGAAATTAATACGCCAGCTAATGTAAATCCAAGCAGGGTAACAAAAAAACCCATCATACTGATGTTATTGGCATCTTTCATCATTTGGTCTTCTGTCATAACTGATATAATCCGTAAATGATCTTGACTTTGTTCCAGTAAGGAATCCTCCATAACCACAGATTTTTTGCCATTTAATTTACCTTCATAAACTTTGAATCCATCCTCTTCACTTACCTTTTCTAATGAAGGGATGACACTGGAAAGCTTTTGTCCCATATGCTTTTTCTGATTGGAGGCTACAATATTATTCTCCTCATCAACAATCATTGCCCTCAGGGTCTCCTGATTCAATATCCATTCCAACTCTGAAGTATTCACTGTTATAACAAGCGCCCCGTATGTATTAGTCTTAAGAAAATTAATACGTCTCACAAGTGATAAATAGGGCCCATTATCCTTAGTTGAATCATTGACGTAATACCATCTCATTAAATCAGGATTTTTCGTTGTTTCCTGATACCATTCTTCTTTTTTTACCTCTTCATCAATAGGTATAAATTCCCAATTATTTAACATCGTTGGATTATCCATGAAAAATCGAATTGTCGAGATTTCATTATAGTATTCAAGGTAATATGTAAATAGCTTATAATTTTCATAGGCTTCTACAACCTGATAACGCGAATCATAAGAGGTATTTGCGACCGTATCCAGCTGCTGATCAAACTGAAGGTTGTCAGATATATAGATTGGTACTTTTAAAACCTCAGCCGTTCTCTTTTTCATTCGTTCCATATTCATTTTCGATTCACTGATGGCGTCTTCAATAGCCCCATTTCGCAATTGCTGAGTTAAATATAGACCAACTATACTAATCGGAATCGCTACCAGAATAACCAGGGATATAATCAACTTATCTCTTAATTTCATATTATTTAATTTGCGAGTAATATACGCTATCATCAACGAACCTCCAACAAATAGTAAGCGCTTACATATATAAATATATTATACATGAGATTTTTTAAAGAATTTTCCAAATAAAGTGGTATATTTTTTATGATTTTTCATGTCATAATTAGTGATTATGCAAAACCTAATGGTAATAACTCCTATTTATTTTATATTTATCCATATGCTCACTCTATACCAATTATCGATAAACGTAAAAAAACACTATATTTGACTATAGTGTTTTTTTCTCCTATTACTCTATTGTTAACCAATGAATAGCCACTTCATCTTTAAATAAGAGATAGATATCTTCTACCTTGTCCTCTTCGATGTCCATGAATGATTTTTCCACTGTAGTCCAAGCTTGATACCCACCTGTACTTGGAGCCTGAAGGGTACATAAAAGCTTTCCATTCGGCTTACATGTCCTCACTTCAATATCGGTTTGCTTTCCGCCATTGGCCAACCGTATTTTCATCATTCTGTTATTTGCTTTTATTTTAACGTCTTTATACATAATCCAACCACTAAAGCCAATACTTTGAATTGCATGCCGTCCTTCTAAGCACTCAACCATTTTGACTGAGTAATAATCATCATAATGAACAGAGTTTACTTTGCCCTTCAATGTTCTTTCTGTACGGGTTTCTCCTGTTATTTCAACTGTTTTTTCCAACTGAATAGCTTTGGATGAACTGCCCAGCATGACTGTATATGTTCCATCCTCCAATAGAAAACGTTCTTCTGCCACATCCCAGTATGCCAGATCCTTTACCTCTATTGATAAGATTATTTTTTTAGTCTCTCCGCCTTTAATATGCACCCGTTCAAAGTCCCTTAACGTTTTAATAGGCCGAATTACTTTAGACTGATTACATCGCACATACAACTGGACCACTTCATCACCATCCAGATCACTTCTATTGCTGATCTCTGCCGTCACATGTAAAACTTCTTCTTTCGTTACACTTTCTTTCGATAGTTCCAAATTTTTATATTCGAACTGTGAATAAGATAATCCATGTCCAAAAGGGTACAATACTTCCCCATCAAAATACTGATAGGTACGCTTTCCTTTTATAATGTCATAATCCATAATTTCAGGCAGCTGGTTGACAGATTGATACCATGTCATTGGTAAACGTCCCGCTGGATTGTAATCCCCAAACAACACATCAGCTATTGCGCGGCCTAGTTCCGGTCCTGCATGAGATGTATATATAATGGCAGGTACATGTTCATTAACCCAGTTAACAGCATAAGGATAGCTTCCAACAATAACAACGACGGTATTTGAATTAACCTTAAGTACTTCTTGGATGAGCCTTTCCTGAGCAGGCGGCAATGTCAAATCCGGACGATCAATGCATTCCTTTCCATTTATAAAAGGATTATTACCAGCAAAAATGATAGCTGTATCTGCTTTGCTTGTCTCTTCCACAGCTTTTTGGATACCATCCTCGGTTATGTTATAGGAGAACAATGCGGCAGGCATACCTTCGGCCTGAATAATGGATCCATCATCAGACAATTGGATAGGCTGGTTATCCCAGGAAAGAATCTCCATGCTTTCTTCCTTTTGAGAAAAAGTAAATACTTCTTTTACAAACCACCCTTTTGCTTCATCAGCGGTAGCCTTTAAATGAAGATCGTCATCTACGGTAATGAATTTGCCATTTTTCTCAGAGCGAAGCGTCTCACTCCCCCATCCCCAGTCCGTATGAATCAATACATCTCCTTCATTCTCACTTGCAAGCAAGAAGCCGGTATCAGGGTTAACCCCTATCGATTTTCCGCTTTCCGTAATACTGAGCCTTATGCGATTGCTTCCATCAGCGTAGGGAATTGTTTCACCGATTTTTCCCTTGATACCTTCAAGCGGTGTGATTGAATAAGGTGGTGTACCGCTGTACCAATCGGTTAACACTTCATCTGCCAAAGGACCGATTACGGCAACCTTTTTATTTTTCAATGGAAGGATTCCATTATTTTTAAGCAATACAATAGATTCCCGGGCAGCCTTCAAAGATAGCTCATAATGCTCCTTACTGGCTAATTTTTCTGCAGAAACATATGAATAAGGATTCTCCCCATCAGAATCAAACTCACCAAGACGAAATCTCACCCTAAAGGTGTTGCAAAGAGCCTTATCCAAATCTTCTTCCAATAGATATTCCTGTTCCAAAGCATCACGGATGGCTCGTACCGTTATGTCCTTATCATCTGTGATATTGTCAATTCCATTTTTAATGGAGTATGCAACCGCCTTTGAATAGGATTCAACATAGTGATGCTCATTAACTGAACCAAGTACATCTCCAGCATCACTTACAACAAAGCCATCCATTCCCCATTCCTTTTTTATAATCTCGTTAACATCAGGATTCATATTACATAAAGTTCCATTAACAGCATTATAGGCAGTCATGATCGATTGTGCTTTTCCTTCTTTAATTTGCCTTTCAAAAGCTTTCAGATAATATTCATTTAAATTACGGGGATCGAGACTGACTGAGCACTCTCCACGGTTAACCTCGTTATTATTTCCCAGAAAATGCTTTAATGTAGCGGCTGTCTTCAAATAAAATGGATGTTCCCCCTGCATACCCTTGATTAATTCTGTTGTCAGTTTACCAGTTAAGCAAGGATCTTCCCCATAGGCCTCTTCGGTTCTACCCCATCTTGGATCCCTTTCCATATCAACCGTTGGAGACCAAATTGTTAATCCATTATGTTCTGGATCCTTTTGATAAAAAATTCTCGCCTCATCTCCAATGACAGAGCCAATTTCCTTCATTAGATTTACATTCCATGTACAGGCCAAGCCGATATTTTGCGGGAACACGGTAGCTTCCCCCAGCCAAGCAATACCATGAGCTCCTTCTGTTCCATGCTTATATTTTTTTATTCCCAATCTCGGAACAGCATCTTGGTACTGACACATTTGATTAATTTTTTCTTCCAATGTCAGCTGAGACACCAGATCTTTCACCCTGTCCTCTAGTAAAGCTTTTATATTCTGAAAGAGATATGTATATTCCGTCTTCATCTTCAACTCCAACTCCCATCAACAGATTCTTTTTCTTATCAAAAACAAATAATCGATTAAAAGCCCAGCCTTTATTTAGGTTGTTTTTTCTTCTATTGTGTCTAAGCCACTATCTCTAGTTTGATTTTGATAGTGTATGGTTTTCTCAATAATCCGATAGAAAAAGCTAAAGGATAAAAACGCCAATATCGTTCCGGTAAAGAATGGCCATAAAAACGTAAAACCAATGCTAATATAAATTAATATCGCAGTGACCATGACTACCCCAAGGGTTGAAATCGGTCGTCCAACGGACATGATGAAAGAATTTTTGATAGATTGTAAGAGCCGATCGTGAATATGAACGGTATAGCAGCAAAAATATAAAGTCCATGTTAGGAGAATCATCGTAAAAAAAGCATAGAGAACAAGAAATATAACGGACTGTTGACTGACAAAACTAATATAATTCATAATCCAGCCAGCCCACATAAGGGTAAACACGATTCCCCCTATGAAACTCCTGAAATAGTTTTCCTTATAATAACGAAGAAAGGAAGTGGCAATCGGAATATCGCTTTCTCCCATCACCCATTTCCGTACAACTCCAAACAAAGCGACAGTGGAAGGGAAAGAGAAAATTGGCACTAACCCCATGATTAAAAGAAGAATATACGTGATATTTAAATATTCAGCATTCAATAAGCTTAAACAAAAATATAAAACAGGAAGATTTAAGAAAATCCATATGATATTTGACCAAGCCAGTCTGACAACCCATAAGCATACTCGATATGTCCCACCCAAAACTCCTGAATTCATTACCCGTCCCTCCTTATTCCTTTTGTTTAAATGTAAGTGTAGTATTTTCTCCTGCTTTTAAATTTATTTTCCATGTATCTCTTTGATTATTGTTTAAAAACCAATTTCCTTTTTCTTCTTCAATTGAAAGAGAGATTTCCTGATTTATATCTGAAAGTAAGGTACAGGAAAGAATTCCTTCTTCTAAATCCCACTCCATAGTCGATATCTTCATTCGTTTACGACATAAAATGCCCTCGACTGCTCCCTTTGTTAAGTTCTTAGGGATAGCTGGCAGCAATTCAAGTTTCCCAGGCAATGAAAAAACCAGGAGATTTACCAGAAGCTCAGGAATACATCCATTTGCATCAACATTAAACACATTAAAATGGTCATAATGAGCTGTCATTAAACTAGGATAGATAGCTCCGCCAGCTGCCATCATCCGGATAATATCAATCACAACATCTCCCATTCCTAATCTGGCAGCCGATAATCCTGCATGCATACGGCCATGAGACGAGGTATCGGTGTCAGGGTTATATAGCCAATGTTCCATTTTTAGCTCCAATGCCCGTTTGGATGCCTCCCAAAGTTCAGGAGTCTCGGTATCGGAAAATTCATAGCTTTGAAAAAGCGGATATAGGTGAGAAAAATGCCGATGGTTATAGTTATCATCATGATTCCATACAGCCCACTCCTTCAATGCCCCATCCTCATTAATCAGGTACGGCGGCATTTTTTCTATCATTTGCTGCCAATGCGGTATAGATTCTTGATAAATTCCAAGCTCCCTGCAAGCCTCGATTGTATGATTTAAAACCTCTTTCGCTACGGCAATATCCTGAGTACTATTAAACGCGATTCCATTTTCAGCGGAATAAGAGGGATTAAAGACATATATTCCTTCTTCCTCATATAAAAAATCCTCATAAAAGGCTATGATTTCTAACATAAACGGTAATGCATGTTCTCGTAGGAACTGCTGATTTCCAGTATACAAATAATAGTCATACAGCCAATGAGCAAGCCATCCTCCCCCGCACGTCCAAAAAGCGCCAAAAAACGTATCGCATTCTCGATCTCCCCAGGAAGATTCTCCCCAGTGCAAATGCCTTCCATGGCTTGAAGCCCGAACACCTGAGAGAATGCCTCTACATCCAAAGAGCATCCTGGCATTATAACGAAAATCTTCCATATAAGAATCGAGCAGGGCTGTATATGGGTGAATGCCTTCAAGCATATTACAGCTAAAAACAGAAGCCATGGCCAATTGCAAATTAGTATCTAACGTATAATCAGATGACCAGGAAGGCTCCCATGTTCCCGTCCATATCCCCTGAAGATTTGGCGGACGTACACCGGCACTGCAGATAAACATATATCTTCCTGCATCAAATAATCTCTCTAATAATGCCGGTGGTACACTGGAAGTTTCCTTAACATCCGCCAGTAGTTGATCGGTACTCCAGCCTCTTTTTTCTCCGCCATTTAAATTTAAGGAGACACGGTTAAAGACTTCTGAGTGTTTTACTTGATGGGAATCGAATAATGCTTCATATGTATCGGAAAAACCGGAAAATAAGGACGATACTTCTCTCACCATATCTTCATTGTGTTCGGCGAATGGAATAATTTTCATTAATATCAGTAACTTACTGGCATTCCTTGCTTCAATTGAAGTAGGCGTGCACTGTATCGTTCCATCACAATTTTTTATGTGCACAAAGGTATAGTATCCGCCTTTTCCATGTACGTAATCATGAGTTCCAACTAACACGTCATTAGGGAGGCATTCATATCTAGACTTTATTAAAGGATGATTGTTTTCATCTATGGTTAAACAAGTTAACGGCAGATGTTCATCCATTTTAATACTTAATGCTATAAGCTGATCGGTTCTTGAGGAAAAAAGGCGGCGCTGAAACCTATTTCCATCATTCTCCCATGAAGAACCAATCTCTCCCTTTTCAAAATCTGTATAACGGCAGTATTCACGCAATCCTTCCGTTTGGCTTTGTTCAATATTTAGAAAGAATCCAGGATGGAATGGGTCTGTGTCCACGATTGTATGTCCCAGTTCTTCCCCTTTTTCAATAAAGAATTGATGGGATGCTCTATAACCATCACTCTTGCTGATTCTTCTCACATCTTCTAAATAAAAGGACATATCTGGCATGGTCTGTGGCGAGCCGGTTGGAAGAAATAATTCCGCATGGTTCACAATAATCGTTTCCTTGTGTGGCTGCCCAAAATGTATGGCTCCTAGCTCTCCATTTCCACATACATTCGCAAATTCCCACTTATCAGCAGGCTTATCGCTATATGTCCAATGCCTCCTGAAGCCTCTCAATGGTTCACTTCCCACTTTCCTTCACCCCATTCTTACTAAGAAGAGGACAGCTTCCTGTCCTCTCTCCATTAAATCTTAGATAAAATAACAACATCTCTGCCTGAGATTGCTATTGAACCGGAGTATTCCCGTTGATGAATCAAATCAAAATAGGAGTCATCCACCTGAATCATTTCCTCATTTTCATTATGGTTCAATATAAAAATGATCTCTTCACCATTCTTTTCGCGTTTTGATACTTCAACTCCTTTTGGAGCAGTAAGCACCGGCTTCACATTTCGCTCTCTACATACATTTGCCAGGAAATCACGAAGAAACTCAGGATCCACACTGGATGCAATATAGTAGGCATACCCATTACCATATTGATTCCGAGTAACTGCTGGCATTCCTTTATAAAAATCTTCACCATAGAAAGCTAATGCCTCAGCCCCTTCAAGGTGGAGAAGATCACAAAGCAATGAACATGAATAGGATGGCTGGTATATATCTTTTTGAGAGGAAGCCATTAAAATATGATTCGTTTTTCCAGGCGGCAAAGCATCAATTTCTTCCACCCAAATCCCAAGTAAATGACGCAAATGGCCTGGATATCCTCCTCCTATGACTAAATCATGTTCATCGACTATGCCGCTGAAAAAAGTAGTGATAAAGGAACCCCCATTTTCAGTAAACGCTTCCGCCTTCTCTTTAAAACCAGCCTTGGTCATATAGAGAACGGGCGCAATGACAACCTCATACGAGTTAAAATCATCATTCTCAGCTATGATATCAACCTGAATATTTTGCTCAAATAACGCATGATAAAATTTCCATACCTCTTGTTCATAATTCAAATCTCTGCTTGGACCACTTGAAAGTTCCACGGCCCACCAGTTATCCCAGTCAAAAACAATCGCGACTTTCGCTTTCACTCTTGAATCGATAATTGTATCCCCAAGTGCAGTCAATTCTTTCCCCAGCTCAGCGCACTCTTTAAATACACGTGTATGTTCGTGTCCGGCATGATCAATTACGGCTCCATGGAATTTTTCACAGGCGCCAATAGAGCGACGAATTTGGAAAAACATCACACTATCTGCTCCATGAGCGACAGCCTGAAGACTTTGCAGGCGCATGACACCAGGCCGCTTTAGCGCATTATATGGCTGCCAATTTGTTACACTCGGTGTTTGTTCCATTAACATGAACGGTTCTCCTTGCTTCAACCCTCGCATTAAATCATTCCGCATTGCTTCCTTACTTACCGGAGATCCTACCTCAGGATAATTATCCCACGAGATAATATCCATATAGTTCGCCCACTTTTGATAATCTAACGGCTTGTATGTTCCCATTAAATTAGTGGTTACCTTTATATCAGGAGTGTATTTTTTGATAATGTCATATTCCAATTTATAGCATTCCAGCATACTATCAGAGTTAAAACGGCGATAATCGAGTGAAATCCCCTGAAAGGCTGTGTAATCTGAGTTTCCTAAATGCTCACTTAAATTATTTGGCAGGACAATTTCATCCCAGTCATAGAATGTATGTCCCCAAAATCGTGTATTCCAGACCCGATTTAATTCATTCAACGTGTTATATTTTCTTCTCAGCCAAACTCGAAATGCCTTTTCACAGTTTTCACAATAACAATCCCCTCCATATTCATTAGAGACATGCCATAGTGTGAGAGCAGGATGGTTTTGATAACGCTTAGCAATTTCCTCTACTAGTCTTGCTGAAAAGTGGCGGTAGGAAGAACTGTTCGGACAAGAATTATGGCGTAATCCAAATTTTCGTTTTCTGCCATCAAAATCCACACGTAACAAATCATTATACTTCCTGGCCATCCAAGCTGGATGAACAGCCGTACTTGTTGCTAAACATGCATAAATCTTATTTTCTGCCAACAAATCCATCACTCTATCAAGCAATGAGAAATCGTATTCATCCTCTTTAGGCTGCAGCATAGCCCAGGCAAATACATTAATTGTCATGATGTCTATATCTGCGAGTCTTGTAATCCGCATATCCTCCTGCCAAATCTCTTCAGGCCATTGTTCAGGATTATAATCTCCGCCATAAACAATTTTTTTAATTTGTTGGTGAATCATAGTTCAATCACTACCCTATTTTCATTTGGATGGATACATACACCCTGTTCTGTTTCTATACTTTCCCCGCCCTTAACAGCTAAGACGCTTTTTCTATTTCGAATGACGAGTGAATATGGTTTGGAAACTCTCTCCCCTTCTACGATTAACGTATTACCTGAGCGGGAAATCGTAATCCTGCACACATTCTCACCATTTTGGTTATAGATATGTGAGTTTACGGTTTTACCTTCTTCCAGTTCAAATAAATGAAAAGTTACTTCCTCTGCATAATCATAAACTGCTGTAGAATCAACAGAGCCTACCGCAATAAGAGAGTTTGGTTTTGCCATTAATGGTAATGTCATATACCCATGTTCCTCCGCCTGCCATGTTCCTCCGTCGACGACCTCATTTGTCAGGAAGTTTGTCCATTTACCCTTTGGCAAATAGTATGTTACTTTTCCATCTTCATTAAAGATTGGAGCAACTAATAGAGAATCTCCTAACATATATTGGCGATCTAAATAATGGCACGATTCATCCTCCATATATTCAAGGATCATAGGCCTCATCATAGGAACACCGGTTTCCGCTGACTCACGTGCCATTCTGTATAAATAAGGCATTAATGAATTTTTTAATTTTGTAAAAGTTCGTGTGACATCCACCGCTTCTTCATCATAGATCCAAGGAACCTTATATTCAGTATTACCATGATAACGGCTGTGAGAGGATAACAAGCCAAATTGAGTCCAACGCTTATACAAATCAGGTGTAGCTCCATGTTCAAAGCCCGCAATATCATGGCTCCAGTAACTAAATCCTGATAAGCCGAAAGACAAGCCCCCTCGTAATGATTCTGCCATTGATGGATAAGTGGACCAGCAATCTCCGCCCCAATGGACAGGGAATTTCTGGCTTCCAACAGAAGCTGATCGGGCAAAGACAGCTGCTTCTCCCTTTCCAAGCTTTCTTTCTAATAACTCATAGACGATTTTGTTATATAAATACGTATAGTAATTATGCATTTTCTGCGGGTCAGAACCATCATGATAGACAACATCCGTAGGAATCCGCTCACCGAAATCTGTTTTAAAGCTATCTACCCCCATATCAATTAAAGCTTCAAGCTTTTCCTCAAACCATTTGCATGCTTCAGGATTGGTGAAATCTACAACCGCCAACCCCGGCTGCCACTTATCCCATTGCCAAACATGTCCATCCTTACGCTTAATGAAATAACCATTTTCCAGTCCCTCTTTAAATAATGGAGATTTCTGTCCGATATATGGATTAATCCACAAACAGATTTTTAACCCTTTATCCTTCAGCCTTTTCAACATGCTTTCCGGTTCAGGAAAAACGCGCTTATCCCACTCAAAATTACACCATTCAAATTCCTTCATCCAAAAGCAATCAAAATGAAAAACATCCAATGGAATATCTCTTTCCAGCATTCCATCGATAAAATGATTTACAGTCTCTTCGTCATAATCTGTTGTAAATGACGTACTTAACCATAGACCAAATGTCCATGCCGGTGGTAGGCTTGGCTTCCCTGTTAAAGTTGTATACTTTTCTAGTACATCCTTCATTGTCGATCCATTTATAATAAAATACTCCAGGCTTTCACCTGGTACACTAAATTGTGCTTTAGAGACTTTTTCTGATCCAATCTCAAATGATACTTTCTCTGGATGGTTCACAAAAACTCCATAGCCTTTATTACTTAGATAAAGCGGTATATTTTTATAAGCTTGTTCACTGCTTGTACCGCCATCTTCATTCCATATATCAACCGTTTGTCCATTTTTCACAAACGGTGTAAACCTTTCTCCTAATCCATAGATTAATTCCCCAACATCTAATGTTAATTGTTCTCGCATATAGGGCTCTTTTTTATCAGTCAAAATATAGCTCATCCCCATACTTTGACTGGATACAATTCGTTCATCCCCAGAAAAGAAATCAATATTCCAATCCCCTTTTTTTCTAATAGAAGCCCGCAGATTTCCGCTCTGATACGATATCTCTTCATCCGCTTCCTCTATATAAACGTCTGGATTCTGTTTTGCCAGTTCAAATTCCGGCCCTCTCATCGGTGCTCCAATATGATGAAGCAGTTTGACAGAAATAACATCCTCAAGAGGTGAAGATAACTCAATGGTCATTAACCCTCCGTCCAATGTTTTTCCTCTATGTAGAATTTTTGTAAACGGAGCAAAAATCGATAGTTTATTATCATCCTTTTCCACATCGTAGACTTCCATTGGATAATGAAGCTGATAGCCTTCCTTATCCAGCCAATTCCCATTGCTAAATTTCATATATAATCACCCTTTTCAAAAATTGAGTTGCAGCATACCTCTTTAAAAAAGTAGATCAAAAAATCGAATTTGAGTAATCTGATTAGAATGAGCCAATTGCATTTACCTGTTACTAAATTATTAGAACTTTCATCTGTCGAACAAAATTAATGCGCTTACATTTTTTTATATCAACTAGCTCTCTTCCATTTTACAGAGGGAAATCAGGAGTGAACACCCTGTGAATTAAAGAAAAAATCAGGACAAAATTAGATAGAATGGCGAAAAGTGCCTAGAGGCTGAGTTTGCAGTAATCTTATTATTATTAGATAGTTGTTCATCATGGGGATAAGGATAATGGGGAAAACCAGCTTTTAACCCTCTTTCAAGTTTGAAGGTAAATCATGAAGTTACCTTGAAATTTAAGTATAAAAAAGAAGAGCATAGGCGCTCTTCTTTATAGCAAATTATAATATAATCCACCACAAAAGCTGGATTCTTAATAAAAAGGGCCTATCCAAATTCGGATAGGCCCCTTATCATCTAGAGTTTTATTTCAATTCACCTTTAATCAAAGTCAAGAACTCATCAAATGGCATAGTCTCTGATTTCTGTTCTCCATACTTACGAACGTTAACATTACCATTTTCTTGTTCCTGGTCTCCCACCACAAGCATGTAAGGGATTTTTAGCATTTGAGCTTCACGAATCTTATAGCCCATTTTTTCATCGCGTAGGTCTACTTCTACACGTAAACCTGCACGTTGAAGGCTCGCTTCAATTTCTTTTGCATAATCAAGATGAACATCCGGAGATACTGGAATTACCTGAACCTGAACTGGTGCTAACCAAGTAGGGAAAGCTCCTTTGTATTCCTCAATTAAGAACGCAACGAAACGTTCCATAGTTGAAACAACCCCACGGTGAATAACAACTGGGCGATGCTGTTTGCCGTCTTCTCCAACATACGTAAGGTCAAAACGTTCAGGCAGCAAGAAGTCAAGCTGTACTGTGGAAAGAGTCTCATCTTTTCCAAGCGCTGTTTTAACTTGAACATCCAATTTAGGTCCGTAGAAAGCGGCTTCGCCTTCTGCTTCGAAATAGTCAAGACCCATCTCATCCATTGCTTCTTTCAGCATGGATTGAGCTCTTTCCCACATTGCATCATCATCAAAGTATTTTTCTTTATCCGCCGGATCACGGTAAGAAAGACGGAAGGAATAGTTCTCCATGCCGAAGTCTTTATACACTTCCAGAATCAAAGTAACAACACGTTTGAATTCATCTTTTATTTGGTCAGGACGTACAAATACGTGAGCATCATTTAATGTCATTCCACGTACCCGTTGCAGGCCTGCCAATGCACCGGACATTTCATATCTATGCATCATACCCAATTCAGCAATCCGAATTGGAAGCTCACGATAGCTGTGAATATCGTTTTTATAAATCATCATGTGATGCGGGCAGTTCATTGGACGAAGAACCAGCTGTTCATTATCCATATCCATTACTGGGAACATATTTTCCTGATAGTGATCCCAGTGGCCGGAAGTTTTATAGAGGTCAACACTTCCCATGATTGGTGTATACACATGGTCATAGCCAAGCTTTTGTTCCTTATCCACAATATAGCGTTCAATGACGCGGCGAATCGTTGCACCTTTTGGAAGCCATAACGGAAGGCCTTGTCCAATTAATTGAGAGTTCATGAATAAATCAAGCTCTTTCCCAATTTTACGGTGATCACGTTCTTTCGCTTCTTCTAACAGACGTAAATGCTCGTCCAAATCTTCTTTCTTGAAGAATGCAGTTCCATACACACGTTGAAGCATTTTATTATCGCTGTCTCCACGCCAGTAGGCCCCCGCAATATTCAATAGCTTAAATTCTTTAATTTTGCCAGTTGAAGGTACATGAACACCTCGGCAAAGGTCAAAAAATTCACCTTGTTCATAAATCGTTACAGTTTCCTCTTCAGGAATCGCATCAATCAATTCCAGCTTATACTCATCGCCAATTTCTTCAAATAGACGCTTCGCTTCAGCACGGCTGACTTCTTTACGGACAATATCAATATTCGCATTAATGATTTTCTTCATTTCTTTTTCGATTAAAGGAAGGTCTTCCGGTGTAATGGATTTCTCTAAATCCATATCATAATAGAAGCCGCCTTCAATTACTGGGCCTACACCGAATTTAACATCTTTATAAATACGTTTAACTGCCTGTGCTAATAAATGCGCTGTACTGTGGCGCAATACCTCCAGGGCTTCCGGTTGATCCGGAGTCACAATCTCTACTGACGCATCCTCTGTAATTGGTCGGCGCAAATCATATAATGCTCCGTTTACCTTTCCTGCAATTGCTTTTTTCTTTAATCCAGAACTAATGGAAGAAGCAATTTGCTCAGTTGTAATTCCAGATTCAAATTCCTTTACCGCGCCATCTGGAAATGTAATTTTGATCATTTCAGCCATGTGAGCCACTCCTTTTTCTACATAATAAAAAGCCCGTCCCTGATAAATTAAGGGACGAGCTATTGTATACTAAACAAACCCGCGGTTCCACCCAAATTCCGGTGCTGATGGTTCAGCTTTTCCGGCACTTGTATCTTTTAACGGAGTTCCCGTCAGCCAATAATCACCCAAATATGTTTTCCTGGCTGAAGTTCAAAGGCGGTAAGCATTTCAAGTCTATGAGGAAGCTTGCAGCCACTGGCTTCCCTCTCTGTTCACAGCTTTTTAAAACACTCATGTCCTTATCGTAACCTATCGATTATAAACTTGTATGTAGGTTATTATAAAAGCTTATGAGGACAAAAGCAAGTCACTTTCTATTCTTTTATCATTATGAACGCTCTTCTACCTTTTTAACCTGTTCATGGAAGTAACTGATTCGGAATAAAAGGATTCTTTCCTCGAAAATTTTCCTCAATGTAGTGATTACACGATTATCTTCATCATCCGCATAAATATGAATTCGTTTCGGTGCTAAGGAAACCAGCGGTGCAATGGTGTTTGAATCAATAAACATAGGATTCTCAGCCATCAATTTACGGTCAATCACTTTAAGAATATCTTGTTTAGAAATTGGCTCAAAATATCGATTATAAAATTGAAATTCTTCATGATAAACTAAATGAATTTCATCAATCTGTGGATTCCGCTCCTCTATCAATCGTCTTAGCACAGAGATAAATTCCTGATAATCCTGCTCAAGCTTATACTCATCAATCGCAAATCCAACTAATGTAACAAGCGATTCATGGATATCCCTTAAACGGAAATTCCATAAGGATCGAAACGAAAAATCAATTCTTTGTTTAACTACTTCCTGCAGGAGATACTTGACTTGTTTTTTTAATTGTTCTGAAAGGTGATGGCTACCGCAGTAGGCAGCTTCACCATCCCACATGAGCAATGCGATTTCTGCAATCTGGCTAATTTCATCTTCATCCTCATATAAAAAGCGTTCCCGAATCACATCCCGAATTTTGCATTCCAGATGATAGGTAGAGAAAAATGTATATAAAGCATCAATGAGTGCGTGACAAAAAATTTCCTCCTGATCCGGGTCCCAAAGAAAGGAGACAGACTTTTGGCCATCCTTATGAACAGAATGAATTGCCTGTCGGATAAAAAAATCGCTGTTCTTAAATCGAACATGCCAATTAGCCTGTTCTTCCTGTGAATCAAAATACATCGTAAGCAACCCTATCCCTCCAGACTATCGGAACTCCTAGTTTTATGTATATGGGACATGGCAACCCTTTAGAATGGATGGATAAAATTAGATGTAAAATAAAAGCATCATGGCAGACTGTACAGAGCCGCTGTACTATTGCCTACATATCATATGAATTCCAGTCAATTTATTTCATGCCAGGTCTGTTAGCTTATTAAGGAATAGTAATATCTAAAAAGAGACAGCCCCTTTTTTGCGAGCTGCCTCTTTGCCAAACCTTTTATTCTCTTTAATCTCTGCGATTTTTTCCGTCCATTTCAATTGGCTCCGTTAAATTACGGACTCTCTCCATGATCCTTTTACCTTTAACCAGTTCTTCATCTCCACGCTGAGAATACGTGAAATGGTGTTCCAATTGTTTCATGTTAAAATTGGAGGTAAAAAAGGTTGGAAGATTTTCATGCATTCGATATTGAAGGATCGGTCCCAGTACATCATCACGCGACCAGGCACTCATCGTTTCTGCTCCAATATCATCAATCATCAAAATAGGAACTTCCTTTAAGGCATCCACCTTTTGGTTATAGGAATTTTCCGCGAAGGACCCTTTTAATTCTCTTAAATATTCAGGCCAGTACACAATATGTGATGAAACGCCCTCTTCAGACAGTGCATTTGCAATCGCACCAAGCAAATAGGTTTTACCTACCCCAAATTCACCGTATAAATAGAGCCCTTTATGACCAGCACCATTTATATATGAGTCAACAAAATTCTTTGCCTTTTCGACTGCCTCCACACGTGCTTCGGTCGTATACTCATCCCAAATCAAATTAGAAAAAGAAGCCTCCACAATTTCTTTTGGTACATGGCTGGCACGGATCAGCTTACGTAATCGATTCTTCTCTTCCTGCCTGCGTTTTTTATGACAGGGTTCATACCGAACATCAATCCGTTTCCCCTGAATAAACAGGTGCGGATGATGACCCTGAAGAAGATTTTTACATTCAGATAAAGAAGGACATTCGTCACATGTCTTCGTTTGAGTGGAGAACTCGTAGAGCTTATTCATGCTTTTTTCAATCATGTCGCTTGTCAGCTGACTGCTATGTTCATTTATAAATAAACGGACATCAGGATCTTTTAAAACAATATTTCTCATTTCATCCAATCTTTGTTGAAAGTTCTCACGCTTCCCGAGCTGATTCAGTGCATCCTGTATATTTTTCATTCTTATACACCTCCTGTTTATTTAGAATTTTCATTTTGCAATTTTTCCTTGAGCTTTCTTACCCGCTCAGCAATTTCAGTGGATTGGGCAACTGGCTCTTTCTTCTTTGTTTCATCCAGCCAATCAGGAACGATTTCCTTCCTCGCATTACCCGATGTACGGCGTGTTGATTTATTTGTTTTCGTCTTTTTCTCATTAGCCCAGGTTTGGTATTTCTTATGCTCACTCAAAGCCATCTCATAGGCTTCACGTACGGTGGTGATATTTTTCCTCGCCCAGTGCGAAGCAATTGTCTCCACATAGTTTGATTGCAATTTCATATCTGATTTTAACATGACATAGTGCAGAAGGACATTAACGACTCCAGGAGGAAGTTTTTGATTGACCATGACCTTTTCTACAAGTGCCAAATCATTGTCGGAAGGCATTGCTCCTTGCGAAAGGCTGACTAAAAACTCCAATGGAGAGGTTGTTTCAAAGGTATACAGCAAATGCTCCTCGGGTGTTTTAGGTTCTATGATCGTACGTTCATACTCAGGCTGTTTCTGTTCAATCAGTGTCGGCATTTCTTCACCATGATTGATGTGGAAAAACTCTCTGGCACATTTTCTGAGTTCGTCTATATCAATTTCATTATGTTGATTTTGACAGCGTAAAATCAACTTGCTCATATCCATTACATTAATTTTATATAAATACGACAGCATCGCGATGGATTCCATCACATTTGGAGTAAACGCTTTTCTCGATATAAAGCTATTTTTAGCCGTCGCAAATAATAACTCGAAATCAAATTGCTCCATTAAATTATGGCTATATCCCTGTGGGTCCTTTGAGAAGAATTGCATGTTTTGATCAGTTTCCGAGCTGATGATTTCTTTTGGATTGCGAAATTCAGATGCAAACACTTCATTGAACGATTGTGTTATTTCCTCATAATCATCCGGTATACGTTTATCCGCAAACATCGTGAGCAGCCGTTCGTAATGTCTCTCTTCTAGTTTTTGCTTCAGATAAATAGGCAGCAAATCATCATGGAAAAATTTATCCGGACTTAAAGGACAAAGAATCTCATAAATAAAAACATTACCTTCCGGAGTTGCTTTTTTATATGTTTTTAATAACCCGATTCCTTCAAGCCTTTTTCGGTATTGAAATATCTCATCCAAAGGTAAACCAAGTACATCCATTAACCAACGATGTGTCGTTTGTCTGGAATACATGTTACCTGTATTGACTTCGTTTAATAAGGTCATATACAAAGAAACAGCCAATCCTCCTACAAGTGGCTGATATAAATATTGAATCGATTTATGGTCCATTTCTGATAGCTTTTCTTTATATAGTACAACATATCTGTCTTTAGGATTTACAAACTTCCATGAAAATTGCATTGTCTACAAACCTTTCGTACTTCGGGTTTTTATAGTTGAAAAAAGAGCTAAAGAAACTGTCTTCAGCTCTACTTAATCCTCTTTTTTCATTAATTCTTTCAATTCGTCAATAAAGACATTTATATCCTTAAATTGACGATACACAGAAGCGAAACGGACATAGGCCACTTCATCCAACTCAGCCAGCCTATCCATAACCATTTCACCTATTAAATCACTTTTTATTTCAGAAAATCCTTGATTTCTTATTTCTTTTTCAACATCAGTTGCAATCTCTTCCAGTTCTTTAAGAGCAACATGACGCTTTTCACAAGCTCGGATTAAACCTCTTAGGATTTTTTCTCTGCTATATTCTTCCCGTGCGCCATCTTTTTTTACCACAATTAGCGGAATTTCTTCTACCTTTTCAAATGTAGTAAAACGATAACTACAGGATTCGCATTCTCTTCTTCTACGTATTGAACGTCCTTCATCCGCAGGGCGGGAATCCAGCACTCTTGTCCCATTATGTTGGCACGTTGGACATATCATAGATTAGCACCGTCCTTTTCTATAGTTCTATCTTATTAAAACAAATCGAATAGGACAAGTCTGTTTGCATAAAATGCTATTTTTTATCTATGATACGGCCAATACTATCGGAGAAAAGTAAATAATGGGCAAGTAAAGACGTTTGCCACAAAAAAAAGAGATGCATATGTACTGCACCCCTAAAAGTTAGAGTTTGAATCTAGCTTTTTTGAGTCAACACAAAAGGACATCTCTTAAATATTTTTTATTTATAATGCTTTAGCAAGAACATGGCTGACAGCAACAGGACCCATGCCTCGCGGGATTTCAATGTGTTCCCTAACCTGAGCGTTTAAGGCTTCAGCTATAAAATCAGCAGCCACATTAGGATCTAAGTCACCGCATGTATATACATCAATACTCGCATAACCATGTTCCGGAAAACTATGAATGGTTAAATGTGATTCAGATATAATGACTACTCCGCTTACTCCCTGTGGCGCAAACTTATGGAAGGCTACTTCTCTAACTTCAGCTCCAGATCGTAAAGCAGCGTCCACGAATATTTGTTCAATCTGATTAACATCGTTCAATTTAGATAAATCACAGCCCCATAATTCAGAAATGACATGACGACCTATTGTATGCATGTTCAATTCCCCCTTTAGCATTTAAACGAATTATAATTATCTTCGTTTCTGGCCTTTACTACCACGGGGGAAAGTTAGTCCTGAGAGGTCCTAACCCTTTAAGTAGTACTGCCAGGATGATGAAGTTTACGACATTTAGTATATATGGTTTATATTTCAAAAGCAATCATACAATTCAATATTAGTTAATAATTACCACTAAATGTACATTAATTGTTTTTCTTAGTTTATTCTAGAATATGAATCAAAGAACGGCCTGAACCGCCTTTTTTTTCAGAAAGACAGCCAGACCGTAATAGATATTGTTTATTATTATTAACTTACTTTCACCTTATCCTCCTGAAGAAGGCGTGCCACATGGTTTACTAATTCTACCACTCTGCATGAGTATCCCCACTCATTGTCATACCAGGCAAGCACTTTCACTTTATTTGCACCAATCACCATTGTTGAGAGTGCATCTACAATAGCCGAATGTGGATTCGTATTAAAATCAATCGAAACAAGCGGCTCTGTGCTGTATTGGATAATACCGGCCAATGATCCTTCAGCTGCTGTTTTAAACGCTTGATTGATTTCATTAACAGTAACTTCTCTTTTTAAATCTACTACCAAATCAACTAAAGAGACGTTTGGAGTTGGTACTCTCAACGCAATACCATGGAGTTTTCCTTTTAAATGAGGAAGCACCAGTGAGAGTGCTTTGGCTGCTCCAGTTGTGGTAGGTATGATACTTTGTGCACAGGCACGAGCTCTGCGTAAATCTTTGTGCGGGTTATCGATATTATTTTGATCATTTGTATATGCATGAACGGTTGTCATAAGACCATTGTCAATTCCAAATTGTTCATCGAGTACTTTTACAACAGGAGCGAGACAGTTAGTTGTGCAGGATGCATTAGAAATAACAAGGTGTTTATTGATATCCAATGTATCCTCGTTAACACCCATTACAATCGTGACGTCCTCATTCTTCCCGGGAGCTGTTAAAACGACTCGTTTTGCACCGGCATTTAAATGAAGAGCTGCTTGATCACGATGATTAAATTTCCCAGTTGCTTCGATTACGATATCAATCCCAAGATTTTTCCAAGGCAGGAATTCAGGATTGCGATTATTTAGCAAAAGAACTTTTTTACCATTTATCAATAAATGATCATCCATAGCATGTACATCACCATTAAATGGACCATGATTCGTATCATATTTAATTAAATGTGCTAATGTTTCAGGCGGATAGCTAGCATTAATGGCTACGATTTCAAGATGCTCATCCAATATTGCTTTTCGGAAAACCATTCTGCCAATTCGGCCAAACCCATTGATAGCAACTCTTGCACTCATTTAACTTCCTCCTATATATAAGTTATACTTATTATAAAAATGATGTAATTAGTATAACACATTTAATAAAATGCTGCATGGTTTAAATACCCAAATTATCCAAATTAAATGGTACTTTATACAAAAAAAGACTATCCCAGGGTCGTTATCCCTCAGATAGCCTTTCTATTGGTTATACATTCAATTGTTTAATTAGATCAATGAGTTGCTCTTCCGTCTCAAAAAATTCTCCGTTATTGTCAACAATATAATCGGCCAATTTTTTCTTATCATCAATTGGCATTTGTGCTCGTATTCTCGCAAGTGCTTCTTCCTCAGTAAAATGATCCCGCGCCATTAATCTCTTTAACTGGACCTCGGGCTTTACATACACAAGAATAATACCCTCTACCATATGCGTCAAATTACTTTCAAACAATAGGGGAATGTCCATGAAAACGAGTTCTTTCCCCTGGTGTAACGCTTTCTCCGTTTCTTCCATCATCCATTTCCTGACTGCCGGATGAACAATTCCATTTAACATTTGCCGTTTTTCAGAGTTTGAAAATACGATGGAACCTAATTTTTTTCGGTCTAATGTCCCATCAGGTAAACAAATATCCTGACCAAATACATTTTTAATTTCCTCTAATGCTGGCATACCAGGCTCGACGACTTTTCTAGCTGCGATATCTGCATCAATAACAGGGTAACCCTTGGAAATGAGCCATTTGCTGACGCTGCTCTTTCCACTGGCAATCCCTCCTGTAACTCCGAATATTTTCCCCATAGCATTCCATTCCCTATTAAATTATTTTGGTTAACCCAAGAAAAATAAGTACTAAACCCGGAATAAATGAAAAGACCTTTGCCATAATGGAATCCTGCAGATATTTTCCCGCTTTTATACCCACAGTCATTAATAAAGCACTCATACCAAAACAGAGAGTCACCTGAATAAACAGGGGATAATGAAGTATACCAGCACCTATTCCAGCTCCAAATCCATCTAATGATAAGGCTAATCCTAGAAAGAAAGCCTCTAATCCAGTAATGGTCCCGGAACGGTCAAAGTCTGCACTTAATGGCTTTTTAAGTATATGAATAACCAGCCCAATAGACTTTATTTCTAATTGGAATAAGGTTCTTTCATCCACATAGGGACAATTATCTTCATTTCGCTTGAAGTAACTTGAAAGTGTCCAAATTCCAAGCACCAGCAAGATAAATCCTCCTAGCTTACCGGTCCAGGAATGTGCCATCAAATGCTCGCTTAACGATCCCATTAACATACCGAATGCTAGGCTTAATGCAGAGCAACCGGCAATGATGATGATGGAGCGAATCGGTATACTTACTTTTCGCATTCCATAGGTTATTCCCACACCGCAACTATCCAGACTCACTGCCAATGCCAATAATACTATTGATGCTATGTGCTCCATTTCATAGGGACTCCTTTCCATAATCAATACCCTACTATATGAAAGGAGCCCATCTTATGTTCATATTCAGTTAGGCTAATGGCTGACATTCAGGACAGTAGATGGTCCCTCTGCCTCCAACAATAATTCTTTCCATGTTTGTTCCGCAAATTTTACAAGGCTGTCCTTTTCTCGAATATGCAAACAGCTCGAGCTGAAACATGCCGATTTGGCCCTGTGAATTCACATAGGATCGTACTGTACTTCCACCTTTTTCAATGGCGGTAGCAAGAGTTTCCTTAATGGATGTATATAGTTTTTCTATTTCCTCTTTTGTCAATGTGGATGCCGGCCGTTCAGGATGGATACCGGAATGGAACAATGCTTCATCCACATAGATATTACCAAGACCTGCAACTACTCTTTGATCCAATAATACCGTTTTTATAAAACGATTTGTCTTACTGAGTGCTGTGCTTAAGTAATCTGGTGTAAATTCATCTGAAAAAGGCTCAGGTCCTACTTTTGAAAGTGGCAATACTTCCAATTCTGTCCCCTTTGTATGCAGATGCATCGTGCCAAACTTACGGACATCTCTGTATCTCAATTCCGTTTGATCCGTAAATTTGAATATAACATGCGTATGCTTATCTGCCGGTTCCGTTTCATCATAAAGACCGTATTTCCCTTCCATCCGTAAATGGGAAACAAGACTGTAATCATCTAAATGGAAAATCAGGAATTTACCTCGCCTCCCAATCTCATGAATGGTTTGCCCTTTTAAAAGCATACGAAACAGTTCAGCATCATCCGGCTCTTTTATAATTTTTGCCCAGCGTATATCCACATCATCAATTGTTTTTCCAAGTACCAAAACTTCGAGGGTCCTTCTGATTGTTTCGACCTCAGGTAATTCAGGCATACCTTTTCACCCCTTTTATTCCTATTTAGCATCATACCAGGTGTTGCCAAAAGAATAGTCCACTTTTAATGGAACCGCTAATTCAATTGCATTTTCCATTTCTTCCGGAACAATTTTCTTTAATATATCCAACTCTTCAGGTGGCGCCTCAAAAATCAATTCATCGTGCACCTGAAGCAGCATTCTAGTCTGTAAATTTTCTTTCTTTAATCTGGCATTCATTCGAATCATCGCCAATTTGATAATATCTGCAGCACTGCCCTGAATTGGTGTATTCATAGCTGTTCTTTCTGCAAAACCACGAACATTGAAGTTCCGATTATTAATTTCAGGTATATATCTTCGGCGCTGCAATAAAGTACTTACATATCCATTTTCCTTCGCCTCTTCTACAATATCCTTCATGTATTGCTGAACACCAGGGAAGCTCTCTAAATAGCGATCAATAAAGATTCCAGCTTCTTTTCTGGTAATTCCAAGACTTTGCGATAGTCCATAATCACTGATACCATACACAATTCCAAAGTTCACCGCTTTAGCCTGTCTTCTCATATTTGATGTCACCTGATCAGCATCCACATGAAATACATCCATAGCCGTTCTTGTGTGGATGTCCATATCTGAGTTAAAGGCATCTATCAGGTTTTCATCTCCCGCTATATGGGCCAGAACACGCAGTTCAATTTGAGAATAATCAGCCGCAAAAATGACCCAGCCTTCTTCAGATGGAACGAAAGCCTGTCTGATTTTTTTGCCTTCTTCAAGTCTGATCGGAATATTTTGCAGGTTAGGGTCTGTTGAACTAAGTCGTCCAGTTTGAGTTAATGCCTGATTGAACCTCGTATGAACCTTCTGATCATCATGTATAACTTTTAAAAGTCCCTCAATATAGGTTGATTGCAATTTCCCCAGCTGTCTATAATGAAGAATTTCCCGGACAATACTATGCTTGCTCTCTAATTTTTCAAGTATATCTGCTGATGTGGAATAGCCTGTCTTCGTCTTTTTAATAATAGGTAAATTTAATTTTTCAAACAGGATAACTCCAAGCTGCTTCGGTGAATTAATATTAAAGGATTCACCGGCCATTTCATAAATTTTAGCTTCGATGTCCTTTAATCTGCCTGCAAGTTCAGCTCCCATTTCTTTCAAACGGTTCTCATCGACCTTCACACCCGTAATTTCCATTTCAGCCAGGATAAGAGCAAGCGGCAGTTCTAGATCCTGCAGCAATCCTATTTGATTGAATTCCTCCAGCTGTCTTTCCAGGCTTTCCTTAATCAGTGTTAACGATAAAGCTTTCCGGGCAATATGCTCACCCAATTCAGCAACCGGCGGAATTGAACGTTTCGCTCCTTTTCCATAAAAACTCTCATCTGTTTGAATATGTCCGGCATTATGTTTTTTAGCAAGATCCGCCATATCAACATCCGGTTCAGCTGGATTTAAAACATAGGATGCCAGATAAACATCAAATTCAATTCCTTTTAAAGCAATCCCATCATGGCTTAATGCCACAATACTTTGTTTGGCATCATACACTGTTTTTTTATATTCAGGATTCTCTGCCCACTCTTTGAAAAGAGGGGATCCTGCAGCCTTGTCCTTATCGATAAAGAATGTTCCATTTTCATTTGAAATAGCTATGCCAATTACTTTTGCAGTATGATAATTCGAATCAAGCAGTTCTAGATAGAGTGAGGACTCTGCTGTCAGCATATCTTCCGTCACTTCTTCCACTGCCTTATAGTCAATCTCTTCAAGGACGGCCATCTCTTCTTTTGCAGCTGGTTCCATTTTTTCAATTAAGGTTGCAAATCCAAGCTCCCTATAGATAGACAGCAGCTTTTCCTGGTCTGCACCCGCATAATCAATTGATTCAAGCTCTACCTCAATTGGAGCATTTGTTTCAATTGTTGCCAACTGCTTACTTAAAATAGCTTGGTCCTTGAATTCTTCCACTTTTTCTTTTAGTTTTTTTCCGCTGATTTCATCAGGGGAAGCCACTACCTTCTCAACTGTTCCAAATTGATTCAACAATTTTAAGGCAGTTTTCTCACCTACACCCGGGATTCCAGGAATATTATCTGAAGCATCCCCCATTAATCCTTTTAAATCAATTATTTGATTCGGCGTTAAGTTATACTTTTCACGAATATGCTCCGGTGTATAATCCTCCATATCCGTAATCCCTTTACGGGTAATACGTACAGTCGTTTTATCCGTAGCAAGCTGGGTTAAATCTTTATCGCCGGAGATAATTTGTACTTCATAATCCCCTTTTTCAGCTTCAAGAGCAAGTGTTCCGATAATATCGTCGGCTTCATAATTCGTTAACTCATAGCGAGAGATTCCGTATGCATCCAGTAATTCTCGAATAAAAGGAAATTGCTCTGATAATTCAGGTGGCGTCTTTTGACGTCCGCCTTTGTATTCTTTATATGTACTGTGTCTGAACGTTGTTTTCCCGGCATCAAAAGCAACTAATATATGAGTAGGATTTTCCTCTGAAATGATTTTGTTGAGCATCATCGCAAAACCATAGATGGCATTTGTGTGTACACCCTTCTCGTTATTCAGTAATGGCAATGCAAAAAACGCCCGATAGGCAATGCTGTTTCCATCGATTAAAATCAATTTTTTCTTCATGGTTACCTCCAGTATCCATATATATATTTTCATTAACATATAGCATAATTTAAATACGGCCACCGAATCATTCATCATAACAGGTGTGCCTTATAAATGCTTTTATCAGGATTTGAGACATTTTACTGATTCAGGCCTGATAAAAACCGTCACTTCACTTATCCACTCTATTTTATCATGACTAGAGTTTGAAAGAAAAATGACGGTTCAGTTCTATTTATTCAATTACACCGGTTTGGATTTGTCATAGGACTCTTTTAAGCTGGAAGTCATCAGGCCTATGTATGCTTGGCCTGGTATTTAGGAAGTATGATTGTAAAAGTGGTTCCTACATTCTTTTGGCTTTCTACCGTTATTTCTCCCTCATGTGCCTCCATAATATGCTTAGCTATTGCAAGTCCCAATCCCGTTCCTCCTGATTCCCGGCTACGGTCTTTATCCACTCGATAAAATCTTTCAAATATACGAGGAAACTCCTTTTCCTCTATGCCAATTCCGGTATCCTCGATAGCAATATAAATTTTATCAGATTCTTCTTTTGCAGTTATTTGTACTTTCCCATATGACGGGGTATAGGAAATCGCGTTACTAACAAGATTAAGGCATACTTGTTTAAGCCTGAATGTATCTGCTTCACACATAATAGGCTTTTTAAAATCCTGGATCTCGAACTGAATATGTTTCTTCGATGCTTTTTTCTCAAGCATGGCATACGTATCGGATAAAACAGGAACAATATCAATTTCCTGTATATCGAGCCGGAAGCCTTGTTGCTCCACTTTTGAAAGCTCCAGTAATTCCTTTATTAAAGCCTGCAGCCTGTCGCTTTCCTTTAAAATAATAGATAAGAAGTGCTCTAATGCCTGCGGATCATGCATGGCTCCATCAAGGAGCGTTTCCGAAAATCCCTTAATAGATGTAACCGGTGTATTCAGTTCATGAGACACATTGGCAACAAATTGTTTCCTTACTGACTCTAATTTCTTTAGCTCAGTGATATCATGGAAAACAAGTAGAATACCCTTCCATTCTCCCTTAGGTCCCATAATTGGTGCACCGTATACCTCAAAATTCTTCCGCTCAATTCCAATCGTCAATACGATTTGTTTCTTTAATTTTTGTTCAGCCATAAAGATTTCTTCAATAATCGCATTAATTTCTTCATGTTTGATCACTTTATAATAGAGTTCAGATAAATATTCTTCTTCCTCTACCTTGAAAAGATCAATATAGGCATGGTTAATCATACTGATAAACCCTTTATCATCGATTAATAACAGGGCGCTACCCATATTTTCAATCAGTGTACTCAATCTGTCTTTTTGGATTTCATGAGCAATTTTCATTTCCTGCAAATTTCGGGCAACAGTATTAATAGAATGATTAAGAATTCCATTTTCATTATTTCTACCGACATAAGAACGGGCCCGATAGTTACCTCTCGTTAATTCCAGAGCAGCTTTTGTAGCACTTTCTATAGGAATCGCAAACTTCTTGATTAACTGAAATACAAACAGGACGATCATCACACAGGCGAATCCCAAACAGCCCAAGAGTATAAACCATACTTTTGTATATAGAGAGGAATCTTCATTTGAAACCAATATGAAATGGCCTGTTTCCCCAGTATCCAACGAATAATCGTCCATATAGTAATAGGATGGCCCTGTTCTGATATCGGATTTCTTTCCTATTTGCTTGTCCGTTCTTATATCTCCCATATATTCTGTAAGGGATGCTGAATCATCCCAGTTTTTCCAGCCCGAAGGCTTGTCTGTTTTATACAGGATACGCCCTTCCTTATTCATGATTAGAAAGGATGAGCGCAAATGATTGTTCAACTTATTAGACTTCATCTCTAAATCATTGCCGTTATCAGCATCACCCAGGTATAGAGTTACCAATTGCCCTTCTTCCTTAAGGTGATTCATTACAGACTTATCATAATAATAAAGAAGTAATTTCCCAATTAACAAACCAAAGCATAGAAGTATAATAATAGTGATGGCTGCTATCTCTGCAGTTATTTTAAGCTTGAACTTTTTCATTGCCTTGGTTCCTCAAGTTTATATCCCAACCCGCGTACGGTTTTAATATAATCAGGCTTTTTCGTATCTTGTTCAATTTTTTCACGCAAGTGACTAATATGGACATCGACAATTCGAGTATCTCCGGCAAAATCATAGTTCCATATCACATTAAGGAGCTGATCTCTTGTCAGAACTCTGGATTTATTCCTCGCAAGATACTCTAACAGCTCAAATTCCTTCGGAGTTAGCTCAAGTAACTCCTCTCTCATATATGCTTCATATCTGTCCGGATATATTTGTAACTCTCCAATTCTCAAATTGCTTGTTTCTTGTTTTTCTAAAGAAGTATCCTGCCCGGAATTTCCCATCCCAGCTCTCCTAAGGAGAGCCTTCACTCTGGCCACAACTTCTCTCGGGCTAAATGGCTTTGTCATATAATCATCTGCTCCCAATTCTAGCCCAAGCACTTTATCAAATTCCTCATCCTTTGCTGTTAACATAAGAATTGGAGTCATAATTTTATTTTGTCTCAAGATTTTACATACCTCAATGCCATCCAGTTTAGGCAGCATCAAATCTAGAATAATGATATCTGGTGACTCAGCTATAGCCATTCTTTTACCTGTCTCACCATCCATTGCTTTAATAACCTGATAGCCGGCTTGTTCCAGATTATAGGTTAGTAAGGTAATAATTGATTGTTCGTCTTCCACTACAAGGACTTTTTTACTCATTGGCCCCTCCTGCTATTTTTTCACTATACTAACCATTATATATGAACATACGCTTTTGGGTAGTCTAGGATACGTCACTAACCGATTGCATTATTTGGGATACCCCCATATAGTCTCTCCTGGAAAATGCAAAAAAAAATCGGAAAGTAATACTCTCCGATTTATATAATAAGACTATTAAGCAAGTACAGACATAACGTTTCGAACTGCTTCAGCAGATTGATCCAATGCTGCTTTTTCTTCATCAAGTAATTCAAGCTCAATTACTTTCTCTATGCCATTTGCCCCCAAAATAGTTGGAACACCTAAGTATATTCCGCTATATCCATATTCACCTTCCAAATAGGCTATTGCAGGAATCACTCTCCGCTGATCCTTTAATACAGCTTCTGCCATTTCTACAAGTGAAGCAGCAGGGGCATAATATGCACTTCCATTACCAAGAAGACTAACAATTTCTCCGCCGCCTTTTCTCGTCCGTTCGACTATTTGCTCTAGACGTTCCTTTGGCAGAAGAGCTTCTAAAGGAATGCCGCCAGCATATGAATATCGAACAAGTGGTACCATATCATCGCCGTGTCCACCCAACACAAAACCTGTTATATCCTTAACTGACAAATTTAATTCCTGAGCGATAAATGTACGGAATCTAGCCGTATCCAATACACCCGATTGACCGATCACACGATTTTTGGGGAATCCGGTTTCCTTAAATACCGTATAGGTCATTGCATCAACTGGATTAGTAAGAACAATAATATAACTGTCAGGAGAATATTTTACAATCTCTTTAGCTACTGAGCGCATAATGTTTTGGTTCGTTTGAACTAGATCATCCCGGCTCATCCCTGGCTTACGCGCAATTCCTGCAGTAATAATAACCAGATCAGAATCCTTTGTATCCTCGTAATTTGATGTTCCAGTAATGGATGCATCAAATCCCATTACAGGGCCTGCTTCTGCCATATCTAAAGCTTTGCCCTTTGTGGGATTTTCCAATTGCGGAATATCAACCAACACTACATCCCCAAGTTCTTTTTGAGCTAAAAGAAACGCGGTCGTTGCTCCTGTAAAACCACTGCCAATGACAGATATTTTTTTTCGGTTAAATACCATTCGAATTTACCCCCAGTTTTTAAAAGGGGTAACCTTTTTCGAGATTACCCCTTTCGTGAATTATTAATCCATATTTTTTATGAGCTCATCAGCAAATTCAGAACATTTCACTTCACTCGCTCCATCCATTAAACGGGCGAAGTCATATGTAACCACTTTTGTTTCTATCGTTTTTTCCATTGATTGTGTAATCAAATTAGCAGCTTCAGTCCAGCCCAGATGCTCAAGCATCAATACACCTGATAGGATTACTGATGAAGGATTCACCTTATCAAGACCAGCATATTTAGGTGCTGTTCCGTGTGTTGCTTCAAAAATTGCATGGCCTGTAACATAGTTGATATTGGCACCAGGCGCAATACCTATTCCACCAACCTGTGCTGCAAGAGCGTCAGAGATATAATCTCCATTTAGATTCATGGTTGCAACTACATCAAATTCTCTTGGTCTTGTTAAGATTTGCTGCAGGAAGATATCTGCAATGGAATCTTTAACAATAATTTTACCAGCTGCCTCTGCATCTGCCTGTGCTTTGTTTGCAGCCTCTGTACCTTCTGCTTCTTTAATGCGGTCATACTGTGCCCAAGTGAATACTTGATCACCGAATTCTTCTTCAGCAACTTCATAACCCCAGTTTTTGAAGGCTCCCTCTGTAAACTTCATGATATTTCCTTTATGAACAAGCGTGAGGGATTTACGTCCTTCTTTAATTATATAATTAAGTGCAGCTCTGACAAGACGTTTTGTGCCTTCTTCAGAAATCGGCTTGATTCCAAGTCCGGAAGTCTCAGGGAAACGGATTTTGGAAACACCCATTTCTTCACGCAGGAAGGTTAATAATTTTTTAACGTCATCAGATCCTTTTGCATATTCAATTCCTGCATAAATGTCTTCTGTATTTTCACGGAAGATAACCATATCCGTGTCCTGTGGTCTTTTAACCGGTGATGGAACTCCATTAAAATAACGAACCGGGCGCAAGCAAGTATATAAATCAAGTTCTTGGCGCAAAGCTACATTTAAAGAACGAATACCTCCGCCAACCGGTGTTGTAAGCGGTCCTTTAATCGCGATTAAATATTCTTTAATAACGTCAAGCGTTTCTTTAGGAAGCCATTCTCCTGTTTGATTAAATGCTTTCTCACCAGCAAGTACTTCTTTCCAAACTATTTCTTTTTCCCCATTGTATGCTTTGTTTACTGCCGCTTCCAACACTCTTGATGCAGCTGCCCAAATATCAGGACCTGTTCCATCCCCTTCAATAAATGGTATAATCGCCTGGTTTGGCACTTGCAGTACTCCATCGACAACTGTGATTTTTTCTCCCATACTCATTCAAATCCCCTCCAACATCAATATACAAGGTTAGTGAAACAGTCCGTTTCAGCTAACCTTTTCTCTAAATCTATAAATTTAAGTATAACTATCCAGAAGTTAATTAACAAATCATCCTACTATTAATTTTCAGATAATTTGACCTCTTATTAACGATTATTAACTGGTATATATTTTTGCATTCCTGGTCCCACATATTCAGCACGCGGGCGAATCAATCGGTTGTTTTCATATTGCTCCAGAATATGGGCAATCCATCCTGACATACGGCTAACCGCAAAGATAGGTGTAAATAAATCATGATCAATCCCCAGACTGTGGTATACAGAAGCAGAATAAAAATCTACATTTGGAGGAAGCGGTTTTTTTGAAGTAACTAGCTCTTCAATTTTGGAAGATATTTCATACCACTTCGGTTCACCCGTTAAGTTCGTGAGTCTTTGGGACATTTCACGAAGATGCTTTGCACGTGGATCTCCTTTTCTGTAGACACGATGTCCAAAGCCCATTATCTTTTCTTTATTTGCTAATTTATTACTTATATAGCTATCAACATTTTCAACAGAGCCTATTTCAGATAGCATTTTCATAACTGCTTCATTAGCCCCGCCATGCAATGGTCCCTTTAAGGCACCAATTGCTGCTGTGACACCCGAATAAATATCCGACAATGTAGCTACACATACACGCGCAGTAAATGTAGATGCATTTAATTCATGGTCCGCATGTAAAACTAATGCTTTGTTAAATGCCTCAATTTCAATCTGTTCAGGTTCTTTGCCATTCAGCATATAAAGAAAATTCTGTGCATAGCCAAAATCTTTACGTGGCGCAATAGGTTCTTCGCCTTTACGAATGCGTGAAAAAGCCGTCACAATGGATAGGATTTTAGCTTGCAAACGTATTGCTTTTCTGAAATTTGCTTCTTCATCCATAATATCGGCTTCCTCATCATATAACCCCAATAAAGATACAGCTGTTCTTAATGCTCCCATTGGATGAATCGTATCAATCGGATACATTTTGAAATGTTCAATCATTTCATTAGGAAGTCCTGCATTTGCAGCAAGTTGATTCTTCAAATCTTCCAATTCTAGCTTGTTGGGTAATCTGCGATGCCATAACAAATAAATAACCTCTTCGAAACTTGCGTTTTCAGCCAAATCATCGATATCATAACCGACATATGTCAATGTGTCATCGATAATAGAACTGATTGAAGATGATGTAGCCACTACTCCTTCAAGACCCTTTGTAACAGACATGGTTTTTCTCTCCTTTGCTAGAAATCTCCCCTATGTTCCTGATTTTGGTTGACGAATTGGGTTACCGCTTCACTGTAATGTATGTATTGCCTATATGCTTTCATCACATTTATATCTCTTACTTGTAAGTAAGCGTTATCATAAGAGCGTAAATTTCACCCAGCATCTCCCTCGTTGAACGATTGCTCAGAATAACAATAGATTTCACAAGAAATTTTTTACAAATCTGTGAAATCTATGCCCTGTTTTCAATTATAAACAATTATTTAAAATTTGTGAAACAAAAACACCTTATAAAAATCCAAAAGTATTTTATCTTAATAATTATCTGAAAAAATCAATAAGCTGCATGGCAAGATATGCAATCCCAGCTCCGATTAATGGACCTACTGCTACCCCATTAAAAAGACCGACAGCTAGGATCGTTCCAAAAACGAGTGCCACCGTAATATGAGGATCACTTACCAAAAGCTGCACACCATTCTTCGCAATTAATGCAACGGCTATTCCAGATAACATAGCAATCCAGGCATACGGCGATTTCATTGCTTCCGTCAGTTGCTTAAACCCTATATGGCCTGTGGCAATCGGCACTAATACAGCAATGGTAATAATCGTAACACCCCAATTAATCCCCTTAGACTGAATATAACTGAACATTTTTCCATCTAAACCGACAATTTTAAATACAAGCAAAAAAAGAACTGCAAATGTAAGGGAACTGTTTTTCGCAAATATCCCTATCGCCAAAAGAATAACTAAAAATATGTATGGACCATACATGATGTTTCATCCTTCCTGTTGAAAATGTATATCAAGTATAAAAAGACTGATAATTTCAAAAAATACCACTTGTGGTTAATATATGAACTTTCTTTTAATGATCTTAAAGAATATAATTAAATTCAGAAAGCCAAATAAAGGAGGCTTATATGAACCTTGAACACCTTTATAGAGTTTTACGCTTCTTAGTCGTTATTATCGGGATTTATCTATCCGTTTATTTACTGCTTATCATAGCTAAATATACATACCCATTTATCATAGGTTTTTCGTTTGCCTACTTGCTTAAACCTTTTGTTACGTTCTTAACGAATAAACTTAAAATACCAAAAAGTTTATCTGTTATTCTCTCTATGCTTGTTACGGTTGCGCTTATTGCTGGTTTGATTACCTTTCTTGTAGCTGAAATGGTTGCCGGGATAACCTATCTGTCAGAAGCATTGCCTGAACATTTAAATACGATGGTAGTATATACACAAAATTACATTACAAATCACTTCATCCCATTCTACGAGAAAATCATATCCTTCTTTAATACTCTTGATACAGGGCAACAGGATACCATTTTGTCAAATATAGAACAGCTAGGGAAAGAAGCTGGTAATACCATTGTGTCGATTCTACAATCGTTTTTAGCTTTTTTGCCTGTTGTTATTGGCTGGCTTCCAAGTGTAGGAACAGGGGCTATCTTTACTTTACTGGCCACATTTTTTATTGCGAAGGAATGGGATAGATTTATTAATTACAGTAAAAAAATGCTACCGAATAAAACCATGTACAATCTTAAGAACGTCATGAAAGAGTTGGAGAAAGCATTATTCGGTTTTATAAGAGCACAGCTGACGTTAATATCAATAACAGCCTTAATTGTTCTGGTTGGTTTATTAATTCTGCGGGTTGATTATGCCATTACAATCGCCCTTATAATTGGATTTGTTGATTTATTGCCCTATCTGGGTACAGGTTTAGTTTTCGTTCCATGGATTATATACGAGTTGATTATCGGCAACTTCGGATTTGCACTTGGTCTTGGTATTTTATATACGGTAGTGATTGTTCAAAGGCAATTCATGGAACCGAAAATCCTTTCCTCAAGCATCGGTCTGGATCCATTGGCTACTTTAGTTGCTATCTTTGTCGGATTTAAGCTAATTGGGTTTTTAGGTTTTATTTTAGGTCCCATTATCTTAGTGATATTGAGTACATTATATAAATTGCATATCCTTCATGATTTAAAAGATTATATTATGGGAATTCAGCCCCCTCCTCCTAAATAAAAGGAGGAGGCTGCATCCAACGATTTTTCCATCGTCAGAAGCAGCCCCTCATTTATCGAATAATCGTAATCGTTTTGCGTGATTTACTCATATACTTTGTAAGCAGTGCATAGAGGATTGGCTTAAAGGCTTTCCTTGTAAATGGCATTAGCAGCAGGAACCCCACTATATCACTGATAAAACCAGGCAGTAATAACAGGAAGCCTCCAATTAGAATACAGATCCCGCTGTATACTTCTTCACCGGGCATAAATCCTTTACTCATCTGGTCCTTTGCGCGCTGGATGATCTGCAAGCCTTGTTTCTTGGCCAAGAATACTCCGATGATCCCAGTAAAAAAGATGAGGAAAACCGTCCAGCCAATACCCAAATAAGAACCCGACACCAACAAAACAATAATTTCAATAATTGGTATCAGAATGAAAAATATGGTTGAGAGCTTCATTAGGAACCTCCTTATTGCAAAGTGTCTGGCATTTTCCTTTAGTTTAGCATAATTGATAGAAGTGGATAGAAAAAAGAGCTGTTTAAATTAGCAAACAGCTAAGCAAACAGCTCCATCATGTTTATTACAGAATTCCTGTATTACCTTCGTAAATACGGCCGCTTCGGCTATCTACAGTAATAACCTGGTTGTCCTGTAACACTGTTGTAGCATTTTCAAATCCAACAATAACCGGAATACCCTGGCTTAAACCAACTACTGCAGCATGGCTTGTTAAACCGCCTTCTACAGTTACCAATGCTGCGCATTTTTCAATCGCTGGCATCATATCTTTGTCCGTTGCATTTGTAACTAAAATACAACCTTCTTTTGCTTTAGCAATCGCTTCTTCAGCGTTGTTAGCAATAACTACACGGCCTGAAGCAGACTTTCTTCCAATTCCTTGAGCACTTGCTAAAACAGAACCAATCAAGTGGATTTTCATAATATTAGTTGTGCCTGATTCATTCACTGGTACACCCGCTGTGATAATAACCAATTCACCAGGTTTTACTAAGTTTTTCTCAGTTGCTGCTTGAACTGCATTTTCAAGCATATCATCTGTAGTAGTAGTACTAGTTCCTAGAATTGGATATACACCAGATACCAACGCTAATCTTCTCATCACTCTTTCATCAGATGTGATTGCGATGATAGGTGTTTTAGGACGGTAACGGGAAATTACACGTGCTGTTGATCCACTTTGTGTCGGTGTAATAATAGCTGAAACATTTAAGTTTAATGCTGTATGTGCTACAGATTGCCCAATTGCATCAGTTACATTATAATCATGATCTTTACTGCGGGCAGAAAGAATTGCTTTATAATTTAAAGCTGTTTCTGCTTTACTAGCAATGTTGTGCATAGTTTGAACAGCTTCAACTGGATATTGGCCAGCTGCTGTTTCACCTGAAAGCATGATTGCATCTGTTCCATCAAAAATTGCATTCGCTACGTCACTTGCTTCCGCACGAGTTGGACGAGGATTACGTTGCATTGAATCTAACATTTGCGTTGCTGTAATAACCGGTTTACCCACTGTATTGCAGCGTTTAATTAAATCTTTTTGAACAAGAGGTACATCTTCGGCAGGAATTTCAACGCCAAGGTCCCCACGCGCAACCATTAAACCATCAGAAACCGCTAAGATCTCTTCAATATTTTCTACACCTTCGTGGTTTTCGATTTTCGGGATGATTTGGATATGACCTGCATTATGATTTTCAAGCAATTCTCTGATTTCAAGAACGTCCGCTCCTCTTCTTACAAAGGAAGCTGCAATGAAATCAACATCTTCTTGAATACCGAATACGATATCTTCCGCATCTTTTTGTGTAATTCCTGGTAATTTGACAGAAACTCCTGGTACGTTAACACCTTTTTTATTCTTAATCATTCCTGTGTTAAGAACTTTTGTATAGATTTCTTTTTTATCTTTATCTAAACCAGTTACTTCAAGACCAATTAAACCATCATCAACAAGGATTCTGGATCCTTCATGAACATCATCAATTAAGCCTTCATAAGTGATTGAGAATTTCTCCGGAGTACCAAGTACTTCAGTCATAGAAATGGTAACATCTTGACCTGCTACTAATTCGAACCCACCATTTTCCATGTTGTGAGTGCGAATTTCCGGTCCTTTTGTATCAAGTAAAATCCCAACTGTTTTACCAGTTTCTTCTGCAGCCTGGCGAATAGTTTGAATTCTTGCACGGTGCTCTTCATGGCTACCATGAGAAAAGTTTAGACGGGCAACATTCATTCCTGCTTCCATTAATGCTTTTAACTTTTCTAATGATTCACTGGCTGGTCCAATTGTACATACGATTTTTGTTTTACGCACGTTGTATCCTCCTATTTACTATTTCTTAATTAAATTGAAAGCTCCTGAGATAATTCATACATTTTTTTGTCAACCACATGAGGTATCTTTAATGCCTCAATAATGTCATAATCAACCAATTTATTGTTAACGATCCCTACTGCGCGGCCGCCTTTTCCATCAAGGAGCAATTCAACTGCATTAGCAGCCAATCGACTGGCTAATACGCGATCTGTCGCTGTTGGTGATCCACCGCGCTGAACATGTCCTAGAACTGTCACACGCGTTTCGAAGCCAGTGCGTTTCTGGATATCTTCACCGATTTCCATACCACTGCCAACACCTTCAGCAACAATAATAATACTATGTTTCTTTCCTCTATCATGCCCACGCTTCAGCTTATTAATGATATCATTCATATCATAGTTTTCTTCGGGGATAAGAATAGATTCCGCTCCGCCTGCAAGTCCTGCCCATAGTGCAAGATCTCCGGCATTTCTTCCCATTACCTCAATAACGTATGTTCTTTCGTGTGAAGTAGCTGTATCTCTGATTTTATCAATAGAATCAATAACGGTATTCAAGGCAGTATCGAATCCAATTGTGAATTCGGTTCCTGGAATATCATTATCAATCGTGCCCGGTACACCTATACATGGAAATCCATGTTCTGTTAAAGCTTTGGCTCCACGATAAGAACCATCTCCACCTATAACAACAAGTCCTTCAATTCCAAATTTCTTCAATTGTTCTATACCTTGCAATTGAACATCTCTTTCCTTGAATTCCGGACAACGAGCCGTATACAGCATCGTTCCGCCTCTATGTATAATATCTCCTACAGATCCGATCTCAAGCTTTTTTATGTTCCCATTTAAAAGACCTTGGTATCCGTTGTAAATCCCATAAACCTCAATATTATGGTAAATCGCTTTTCTTACAACGGCACGTACTGCGGCATTCATGCCTGGTGAATCTCCCCCACTTGTTAATACACCTATTCTTTTCATGATATCACCCCAAGTTTAGTATTATCTTCATTGAGTACACATCTGTTTATAGCATCTGTATATAGACAGACAGAAACACAATCACGAAATATAGTTGTTTCCGTTTATTCATAATCGCATCCTTATTCTATGATAACAAAATCCTTTCGTAAAGCCCTTTGTACCAAGGAATTTTATATGAAAACGCTATCACATTGAGAGATTCTCATTATTATCAAGGGATTAAAAAAAATTGTACATCGTGTGTATTTTTCCCTATTGAACAAAAAAGAAACGTACATTTTCATGTACGTTTAATGATTCTTTACAAATTGAGTCGAAAATCCGTACTTGCCAATATTTTTATATTTTTCATATCTTTTATTGACTAGCTCTTCCTCACTCATATTTTTTAATGTATCAAGCGAATTTTTTAATATTTTATCAATCTCTTCAGCCTGATCTTTAACCGAGCGATGAGCACCGCCAAGTACTTCAGGAATAATTTGATCTATAATGCCTAACTCTTTTAAATCTGGTGCCGTAATTTTCATGGATTCCGCTGCCTTCTTTGCCATGGATGCATCTTTCCAGAGGATGGATGCAGCTCCTTCAGGAGAAATAACTGAGTAAGTTGAATTTTCAAGCATATGAATATGGTCTCCCACACCAAGTGCTAAAGCTCCGCCACTTCCTCCTTCTCCAATTACTATACAAACGATTGGCACCTTTAAACCGGCCATTTCGAATAAATTTCTAGCAATAGCTTCACTTTGACCTCTTTCTTCTGCCGCTTTACCAGGATAGGCTCCCTTTGTATCAATAAAACAAATAATTGGCCTCCTGAATTTTTCCGCTTGCTTCATGAGTCGTAAAGCTTTTCTATATCCTTCTGGATGAGGCATGCCAAAATTCCGTCGTATATTATCCTTTGTATCCTTACCTCGCTGATGACCAATAACAGTCACCGGCATCCCATGATACTTAGCTATGCCGCCCACTATTGCTTCATCATCACCAAAAAGTCGATCCCCATGACATTCAAAGAACGATGTAAATAAGTGTTCTATGTAATCGCAGGTTGTAGGGCGTAATGAGTGCCGGGCTATTTCAACTCGATCCCAAGGCTTAATATCTAGATACAGCTCTTTTTCCAATTGGCCCAAGCGTTCCTCCAGCTTATTAATTTCCTCTGTAAACTCTCCATCAGAGTGTGAAGTCATTTTCTTTAATTCATCTATTTTTTTTTGTAAATCCTGTATTGGTTTTTCAAATGACAATTCACCCGGCATTATTTACTCCCCCCTGATGTATGAATATCGATAATTGCAGCCAGTGTATCTTTCATTTTATTTCTCGGCACTACTGCATCCAGTTGACCATGTTTTAGAAGGAATTCAGCAGTTTGAAAATCTTCCGGTAACTTTTCATGGATTGTTTGCTCGATTATTCGACGGCCGGCAAATCCAATTAAAGCTTTAGGTTCTGCAAGGTTATAATCTCCGAGAGAAGCAAAACTCGCTGATACCCCACCGGTAGTTGGATGAGTCATAACCGATATAATCAAACCGCTATGCTCACTGAAACGTTTTAAGGCTGCACTTGTTTTTGCCATTTGCATGAGACTTATAACTCCCTCTTGCATTCTGGCTCCTCCGGATGCGGTAAATATAATAAAAGGTACCTTTAATTCATCAGCTTTTTCAATGGCCCGGGTTATCTTTTCACCAACTACAGAGCCCATACTGCCCATACGAAATGTAGAGTCCATTACAGCAATCACAGTGGTATGACCACTAATTCGACCTATTCCTGTTACTACAGCTTCATTTTGTTTTGTCTTATTTCGATCTCTATCGAGCTTTTCTGTATAATCGGGAAAGTTCAGTGGATTTTCCGATATCATCCCCCGATCGTACTCCTCAAAAGACCCTTTATCCATTAAATTGCTTAAACGTTCAACTGCACTCATCGGGTGGTGATAACCACATTTAGGACAAACTTTATCATTTTTTAATATTTCTTTAGAGTATTTAATAGTTTTACAAGACGGACATTTCATCATAATTCCTTCAGGCACATCTTGATTTGCTTTATCAGAAGGAATGGTTGCATACTTTTTCTTTTTTGTACGAGAAAACATGTCTTTCAACAAAACTCTCGATCCCCTTTCGTAATACAGTACATCAATGGTTCATAAATAAACCTTACTGATTTTCTCATCAGCCAGTGATTACTGAAACCACCTTGTCCATTATACCTGCCATCCCATCAGATATATACAGACTATGGTAATAGGACAAACTACTTGCACATTATTGAAGTCCTATCTTATCTACATACAAGAAACACATCTTTGAAAAATCATATCCTTACCGACCAATAGGACAAATCATATGCATCTTCATTAACCCTTATGTCTTAGTAAATCTATAAACCTTAATTGCAAGCAATGGAAAGTTTATAAAATTGGCCTTATATAGTTTACAAAACGTACCTATATAAGGCCAATATACTACAGATATCTATTATTCACTTTTCGCAGTAGCTCTGATTTTTGTATCATATATTTCAAGTGCTTGATCTTTTTCCCCGTTTTCCATTAAAGCAGCTAAAATAATATATTGCTTTCGGTCTTGAATGGAGAATTCATAGCCAGATGCTTTACAGTAACTGTTTACCGTTTTCCAAATTCTTTCCATCAATCGATTGTCAGTCAAACTGGCTAATTGAGAGAAGTAAGCCTCGTCCGTAAATGAGTTGGTTCTAGCCCAATTATATAGATCTTTAATAGTCTCAGGATTTTTACGGTTGTATTCGGACATTATACGTATACAATCTTTTTCTAACAACAATTTCACTTCAATCAAATCTTCTTTTGTTTTACCTTCTAAAATGAAAAATGAGCCAAGTAATTCAACAAGCTTATGCTCTTGAAAATCATGAATGAATGTTCCTTCTCCTCTTCTTGTTTCAATCAATCCCAAAAGCTCCAACGCTCTTAAAGCTTCTCTGACTGAGGAACGGCCAACATTTAAGCGGTCAGACAGCTCCCGTTCAGAGGGGATTTTATCACCTGGAACAAGATGATCCTCTTCAATCATTCTTTGCAGCTTGCGAACTATTTCTAAATATACTTTTGGCTGTCCTTCAGTTTGTAATTCCATCTGTCATCACTCACTTTTTCCAATGGATGATAGTAATTCTGTCTTCTTTCTGATTTCTTCCGGATCAACTTTTAATCTTGCAACCCCTGTTTCCATCGCCGCTTTTGCTACTGCAGCAGCTACTGCCGGAGCAACTCGCGGGTCAAAAGGAGCAGGGATTACATAATCCGTTTGCAGCTCTTCATCTGTAATTAGATTTGCAATCGCCTCAACGGCTGCAACTTTCATTTTCTCATTAATATGAGTTGCTCTTACATCCAGAGCCCCTCGAAAAATTCCCGGAAAGGCTAAAACATTGTTTACCTGGTTGGGGAAATCGGATCTACCAGTTCCTACGACTGCCGCACCTGCTTCTTTAGCCAATTCCGGCATAATTTCGGGAACTGGATTGGCCATCGCAAAAATGACTGGATCTGAGGCCATTGATTTAATCATTTCAGGAGTTAGCGCGCCTGCAACCGAAACACCGATAAAAACATCTGCATCTTTAATGACGTCCTCAAGACTGCCTTCCAAATGATCACGATTTGTATATTTAGCCACCTCTGCTTTTACAGCATTCATACCATATGGGCGTTCTTCATAAATCGCACCCTTGCTATCACACATAATTAAATCGCGTACACCAAAGTGATATAGTAGCTTAATAATGGCAATACCGGCAGCACCAGCGCCATTTGCAACCACTTTAATCTCAGACATTTTCTTATTGGAAAGCTTCAAGGCATTAACAAGACCTGCAACCGTTACAATTGCTGTACCGTGCTGATCGTCATGGAAAACAGGGATATTCGTTTCTTTTTTCAATCTTTCTTCAATGACAAAACAATTTGGAGCCGCAATATCTTCTAAATTAATTCCGCCAAAAGTTGGTTCAAGTAATTTTACTGTCTCCACAATTTTATCTACGTCGTTCGTATTTAGACAGATTGGAAAAGCATCGACTCCTGCAAACCCCTTAAATAATAATGCTTTTCCTTCCATCACAGGGAGGGCAGCTTCCGGACCAATATTGCCGAGTCCAAGCACTGCTGTACCATCTGATACTACGGCTACCATATTGCCCTTGAAAGTATATTCATATACTGTTTCCGGTTTATCATGTATAGCTTTACACGGTTCAGCTACACCTGGAGAATATGCCAGGCTTAAATCGTGTGCATTCCGCAGAGGTACCTTGGCCACTGTTTCCAATTTCCCCTTATTTAAACGGTGCATATGCAACGCTTCTTCTCTTAAAGTCAATTACCCACACCCCACTTTTTATCATACGATACATTTTATCCCACTTCTGGTATGACCAAAATTATACTGTAAATATATCACAATATTCTGTCTTGTACATAGTTAATCTTCTTTAATCAGGACATTTCCTTCTCCTATAATTCTTTCTAAATCTTTCAGTAGGGCGGGAGTAGGGTTCACCCAGTTTTCCTTGGATAATTGAATAGTTTTTGTATCTTTTTCGTAATATATATACACCTTTGTGTTCCCACGATATTGAATCAAAACATTACGAATAGCTGTTAAGGTTTTATTGGTTTGAACATTTGGAGCAACCTTAATATAGACGGATTTAAAAAGTTCCTTTATTTTCGGTATATCATTCTCTAAATCATAAAGATTTTGTGTGATAAATTGTTTCTTCCCATTGCGCTCCTCCAGCTTTCCTTCTATTAAAACTAAATTTCCTTCTTTTAAAATGGATGAATATTGCTTGTACACATTTGGAAAAGTAACCCCTTCCATATCACCCGTTTCATCACTTAGAAGCAGAAAAGCCATATTTTCGCCTTTCTTTGTACGGATCAGTTTAACAGATTGAATATAAGCACCAACAAATCCTGTTGAATTCAGTGGAAAATTGGACAGAGGAAGTGCTCCTGCATGTTTTAATAAAGGTCTTGAACCGCTGATTGGGTGGTCGGATAAATATAAGCCGAGAACTTCTTTTTCTTTTTGTAACTTTTTGTCCGTTGGCATCGGGTCGACTACTACATATTTCGGTTTAATGAACATATCATCAGCATCAAAAAAACCAACTTCTCCTGAATCAGGACGAACCAATTCAGCATGCTCCAGTGCCACATCTATGCTTGCCAAAATACTTGCACGATCCATTTTAAACTCGTCAAATGCACCCGCGTAACATAAATTTTCCAATACTTTTCTGTTTATGATACGGGAAGGAATACGTATACAAACATCAAATAGATCTTCAAATGGGCCATTTTTACGAGCTGCAACCAGTTCTTTTAAGACGGAAGCTCCAATGCCCTTCACAGCTGCCAGACTGTAACGCACCCCTTTATCTCCTTCAAGAATAAACGGGAAATGACTTTTATTGATTGATGGCGGATAGACTATATAATCTTTTGACTTTAATTCCTGAACGTATTGAGCTATTTTATCATCGTTTCCAATTACAGATGTCATCAACCCTGCCATAAAGCTGCGCAAATAATTTGCCTTTAAATAGGCTAACTGATATGCAATTAGGCTGTAAGCGACTGCATGACTCCTATTAAACCCATAATTTGCGAACCGGACGATTAAGTCATATACTTCATTTGCCGTATGCTGTTCGTGCCCTCTAGCCATAGCCCCTTTTACAAAATGAGCTCTTTGTTCATCGAGAACGTCTTTTTTCTTCTTACTTACAGCTCTTCTCAGCAAATCAGCTTCTCCTAAGCTGAAACCGGCCATTGTCGAAGCAATCTGGATTATTTGTTCCTGATACACAATGATCCCGTAGGTAGGCTTCAGAATTGTTTCCAATTCAGTAATAGGAAAAGTAATAGGTTCAATTCCATGTTTACGATTTATGAATGTCGGGATATTATCCATAGGGCCCGGCCTATACAGGGCATTGACCGCTACCAAATCCTCAAAAACAGTGGGTTTTAGCTTTTTAAGGACATTTTGCATGCCAGCTGATTCAAACTGAAAAATCCCTGATGTTAGTCCCTTACTTAATAACTCAAATGTGGCCGTGTCATCCAATGGAATCTGACTTAACTGAATCTTCTTACCCGATGAACGATTTACCTGTCTCACAATCTGATCAAGCAAAGTTAAATTTCGGAGTCCGAGAAAATCCATTTTCAAAAGACCAATTTCTTCTAAAATTTCCATCGGGAACTGGGTCAAATAAACACCCTCATGCCCTTCCTGAATCGGAATTAAATCGGTCAGCGGTTGATCGGTAATAATTACCCCTGCGGCATGTATGGATGTATGTCTTGGAAGCCCTTCCCACTTCTTGGCGATTTCAAAAATCCGCTTATGAAGTGCAGATTCTGCAATCCATGTACGGAAACGGCTGGATTCAGAATGCGCCAATTGTATGGTCAGTCCGTTAATAGGAGGAAGCGAACGAGATAGCTGGTCCAACTCCTTCGTGTTCAATCCACAAACTCTGCCCGCATCCCGCAAAGCGGCCTTTGCTCCAAATGTACCAAAGGTTATAATTTGTGCCACATGAATGGGTCCATATTTCTTTGCTACGTACCGTATCATTTCTTCTCTGCGATTGTCTGGAAAGTCGATATCTATATCAGGCATCGTAATCCTTTCCGGATTCAGAAACCTTTCAAACAATAGATTGTATTCAATAGGATCGACATTGGTAATTCCAAGCACATAAGCAACCATCGAACCTGCAGCAGATCCACGTCCAGGACCTGTTAATATCCCTTGTTTATTAGCATGATTCATAAAGTCCCAGACAATCAGGAAATAGTCACTGAACCCCATATCAGCAATTACAGTTAATTCATATTCCAATCGTTCAAAGTGCTTTTTATCGGGAGTTGGATAACGCTTGGCAAATCCTTTTTTGCAAATCTCTATCAAATATTGATGTGCGGACAAATCATTAGGAACGGGATACTTTGGAAGTAATTTTTGATTAAACTCTAAGTTTACACAGCATTCTTTGGCTATTTGAATCGTATTTTCAAGAGCAGCCACATCGGATGAGTACCACTCCATCATTTCAGAACGGCTCGCAAAATGCTTCCTTTCATTCTCAGACAACTCGATTTTATCCAATTCTTCTATCTTTATATTATCTTTTAAACAAGTCAATGCTTGATAAGCCAGTGAATCTTCTGGCTTCAAATAACAAATATGGTGAGCTGCAACAAGCTGGGTGTTCGTTTTGTCAGCCAGTTGTTTGATCTTCGCCCTCTCCATTCCTTCCGTAGACGGTTTAGGCAATGAAAGATAAAAAGATTGATTACCAAACAAGGTTTTATATTTCAAGAGGACTTTTTCTGCAGCTTGCTCATTGTGGAAAAGTGTACTTTCAATTTCACCTTCTATTCCCGGTGTAATGGCAATGAGGCCTCTTGCATATCCTTTCAACCATCTGAATGGCAAACCATCAGGAGACTTCGTTTGAATTGCACTCGATATCTTCATTAGGTTATGATATCCTTCATTATTTTTAGCCAGCAAAATAAGAGGATAACTTTTATGCTCTTCATCATCAAATATATCTGCAGTCAAACCTATGATTGGCTTGATTCCCTGTTCCATGCATTCCTTGTAAAAAGACACAGCCCCATACATAACATTTCGATCTGTTAATGCGATACTGCTGAAACCATTATTCTTTGCCGAGGTAACGATATCCCTGATTGATAACGTACTCTCCAGAAGACTATACGCGCTATATACATGAAGATGGATTAATGACATTCTTTCGTCACATCCTTGTTATCATTTTTGTATTTAGGAGAAATTCTCTCTTATTCTCTATTATAGAAGTCCAATGCTCAAAAAGAAAATATGTTCGATGCAAGTTGAAAAACTTTTTAGCCTAATTACATATTACTCATCCCTCCCTCATATATATGTAAAAAACAAAAAGGACGAGGTAAATGAACCAGGCTTTCTTACCAGCATTTATAAACAGTTTCTTCATTTCATTTGGCGTACTGCTTGGCGGATCTTTGATCGGTGGACTGGCTGCTTTCATAACAGGTCAACCCCCATTAACTCAAGTGTTTCGCCTATCCGAGGGTTTAAGAATTTGGGCTATTGTGGCAGCTATTGGCGGAACTTTCGATGCGGTCTATTCATTTGAACGAGGAATCTTTCATGGTGCGACAAAAGATTTATTCAAACAAATCCTGATTATTATTTCAGCCCTTGGAGGAGCTCAAGCCGGTGCTCTCATTATCCAATGGCTGACACAGGAGCAGTTAAATCCATGAGAATCCCTCCATATTATCGAAATCCCTTATGGCAACGCTTTTTCGCAGGAGTTATTATAGGGGCGATCATAAGCTGGGGGCTTTTTTTGTATATGTTCGGTGATCTGCAGGAAAAGCAAATTCAGTTAATAGAAACACAGCAGGATGCTATTAAAGATTTACACGATGAGCTTGAAATATGGCAAAATGAATACGAAATTTTAAATAAAAAAAATGAGAGTAAATTACTCGTACAGGAAGTAACCGTTCATATTACAAACTATAAAAAATACAGATTGGATCCACTCAGTATTTTTGAGGTAGAGCAAAGTATTAAGAAAGATTTCGAAAGCTTATTAGGTAAGGATTTGGAAAGTGTGAGTCATGGAAAAGAACTCCTTAAAAGAGCAATTATTAATAAGAATATCAAATTAAACGGCAGGCACTATCAATTGGAAGTCCAGGAATTAATTCTATACACGCATATCGAAATTTCATTGTCGCTCAAACAAATTTAAGAACAGCCGGGTACTCCTCTGGGTACCTGGCTGTTCCACTTAATTATTTGGATCCATAGTTGGAACAAACCTGTACGAGATCTGCAAGGACATTATTCATGTCCTCCCAATTGTAAATGGTTGCGCCAGATGCTAAGGGATGCCCGCCTCCATTATATTTCATAGCTACACCATTAATAACAGGGCCTTTTGATCTGAGACGAACTCGAATTTCATCATTTTCTTCAATGAAAAATACCCATGCCTTGATTCCCTTTACAGATCCCAAAGTACTGACAAGTGAAGATGCTCCGGAGGATTTTACACCAAATCGTTCCATGACTTCCTTCGTAATTACGACTACCCCAACTCCTGAATCAATTATTTTAAAGTTTTCAAAAACATAGCCATTCAAACGAACGACCGCTTCATCAACATCATACATACCATCGTATATATCCGTGCGATTAAATCCGTACTGAATAAGCTCGCCGGCATACAGAAATGTTTTATCGGTAGTACTTGGATATAAAAATCTACCCGTATCACCTACGATTCCTGCATATAATAATCGCGCTGCCTCCTGATTCATTCGTAATCCTTTATCCTTACCGTACTCATATAATTCATAAATCATTTCACTGCAAGAGCTTGCTGATGTATCAACCCACAAAAAATCTCCGTAAGGATCCTCATTTGGATGATGATCTATTTTAATCAAAAGATCCCCCCTCGTATACCGTTGATCACAGACCCTTTCCTGATTGGCTGTATCACAAACAATCACTAATGCTCCTTCATATGCTTCATCCGGAATCACATCAAGTCGCTTTAGAAAATGTAAAGATTCCTCTTCTTGACCAACCATGAATACTTGTTTTTCTGGAAAGGAATATTTAATGATTTCTCCCAATCCACATTGTGATCCATATGCATCAGGGTCTGGCCGAACATGTCTGTGCAGAATAATCGTATTGTATTTTTTGATTGCATCTATAATCTGTTCCTTCATCACTTTTCTCCCTTTATCTTTTGTATTTTTTATGTATGGTCATGCATATGATACCCGCAACCAAGGATAAGGAATCGAATTCCAAATTGGTACAATATTTCAATATCTTGTACAATATAGGCATACAACCCAATTGGAGGCACAGTGCATGATAATATTTGTATTTTTAATTGTAATGTCTTTTTCGTTTTTTATTTACTATAAGACAAAATACTTCAGAACCAAGTTACCTATGCAAAGAGCATATCTGTCCGGTAAATCATCCATCTCTTTAGGTGTATTTGTTGCTCTTTTCGGTCTTAATCAGCTATTCCTTTTTCATACAACTGTCACCTATATCGTCGCTGCTATTTTTATCATAGTTGGCGGATGGAGTATATATGGCGGTGTAAGAATGTATAAATATTATGCTCCCCTTGCTGAGGAAGAATATCAGGCGGCACTAAAATAATCGTATCATAATCATTACGTGAATATGCAAAATTGCCTTTATAGCTCCTATAAAGGCAATTTTTTATCGTTAACTACGCTCCAATAACTGGCAGGTCATCATGGCCTTACCGACCAATTTTCCTTCATTGAAGACTTCTATATCTACTTTTCCAAACTTCCGTCCAATTTCCAGTACCTTTGGTACAATTTCGAGTTTGCTCTCAAGCTGAACAGGCTTTAAGAAATAGATCGTCATATTCTCTACAACTAAATCACCGCGTTTATATCCTCGCAGCACTCTATTCGTTGCTTCAATTACCATAGCTGTAAATACACCATACGAGATCGTTCCCAAGTAATTAGTCATCTGAGGTGTCACCTCACACTGATAACTATCATTACCCTGAACAGCCGTCATTTGATTGGCGATGACATCATCAATCGTCTCACCGACCTGTGGTTGCCGCTGGCTCATTTGCAATGCCTTTAAAACATCTTGTCTGCTTATAATTCCGATTAAAAGATTGCGGTTATCAATGACTGGCAAGAGCTCAATACCCTCCCAAACCATCATATGAGCGGCAGATGCTACACTCGTCTTTTCACCTACAAAGATAGGATTTTTAGTCATAACTTTATCAATCTGTACGGAAGCATCAACCCCAAGAATATCCCTAGATGTAACCATTCCCTGCAGGCGCAAATTATCATCTACCACCGGAAAACGGCTATGCTTTGTCGCTTTATTCAGTTCAGTCCAACGTTCAACTGTATTTCCTGCTTTCAGTACTTCTGTTTTCTCAATTGGAATAAGAATATCTTCGACAAGTAAAATCTCTTTTTTAATCAGCTGATCATAGATTGCTCTATTAATCATTGTTGCAACAGTAAAGGTATCGTAAGACGTAGAGATCACAGGCATTTGCAATTCATCCGCAAGTTTTTTAACTGAATCCGCTGTATCAAATCCACCGGTGATGAGCACAGCTGCCCCTGTGGTTAATGCAAGTTCATGTGCTTTCACACGGTTCCCGACAATCAAAAGATTGCCTGCCTCTGTGTAACGCATCATCGCCTCAAGCTCCATAGCCCCTATGACAAATTTATTCAGAGTTTTATGAAGCCCTGATCTACCACCGAGGACCTGTCCATCAACGATATTAACAACCTCAGCAAATGTCAGTTTTTCTATGTTTTCTTTTTTCTTCCGTTCAATACGAATGGTTCCAACTCTTTCAATCGTACTGACATACCCTTTATTTTCAGCTTCTTTAATTGCTCGATAGGCGGTTCCCTCACTGACGGTCAGTGCTTTTGCAATTTGCCGTACAGAGATTTTTTGGCCAATCGGTAGTTCATCAATATATGCCAATATTTGTTCATGCTTAGTAGCCAAACTATTCACCCTTTTTCGTTATCCATTATTACTATTATAATGGGAAACGTTCCAATCAATCAATGTGACCTTTTATATTGTCTGGAAATATGGGGATTTTTTGTACCTTTTGACTGCGCAATTGTTCGTTTATTACCCACACTGTACAAAATAGCTGAAAGGTTCCCTCCCAAAACACTAAATGCGAGCGCAAGCCATGCGAATGAAAAAATGGTTTCTTCCATATTACCTTCAAATGATAGATATGGAAGTGCCCATAATAACATCGCCAGGCCAATTACCAAACTGATACCACAACGAATTTTCATAGATTTATCCCTCCTATAAGATAAATATATGAATAAACGAAAAAAAAAGAAGTACACATAAAACTAACAGGTTCGGTTTTAAGAACAAAATTAATTATGGATACATGCAGAAGTTAATTCAATTCACATTGAATTTGCTCATTTTTGCGTGCAATAAAGGATTTTTTCAGTTGAATTCTAAGTGTTTTAGAAATTTATGTTAAACTATTTTAGTGATTGATTAGTAAATTATTCCATTAAGAGGGAAGCGTATGAAAAAGTACTTGGTTACATTGATTGTATTGATTACTTTAAGTATGGGTGGCTATTTTCTTATTGGACTATTAAACGTAACACCACCTTCACCAACCATAACTGTTGAAGATAAAAATGTAGAGACCGCGCAAGGCTCATATTGCTGGAATGGACTCATAAATGCTGGTTGTGTTGATATGCCTTCTCCTCCAGAAATTATTAAAGATCACGAATTCAAACCTGTGGTTGCATCACCTGAATCCGAATTGAACATAGAATTCAAAAACACACCGCAAGAAAATACATTAAATGTAAATCAATGGCTTACCAATGAAAAAACAGCGAATGTACATATTCGGGATAATAAGATCGTATTGCCAAAAGAAAAAGGGATATATGTTTACGACGTATCGGCAAGATGGGAAAAGGGCGACTCAAGTTATGCTTTTGTAATAGAAATCCGCTAGTTAAAATAAATCACGTTAAAAAGCATCGGCATAGTACCGATGCTTTTCTTGGTTACACTATGAAAAATGGTTAGATTTTAATGCTAATTCTAGTATTAATTATTCTGATATTTAGCATTTTCTAAAAACCAATCCGTTCACATAAAACTCTATTTTTATAATTCAATAGATTCTCCCGGTTTCAGAACCCGAACGAGTTCTGAATCACATAAGGAAGCAAAATAATATGGATCCTGCTTAATCGGTGGGAACGTATTATAGTGAATTGGAACAACTTGTTTAGGGTGCAGGAATTCTGCAGCCAGCGCAGCATCTTCTGGCCCCATCGTGAAATTATCTCCAATCGGCAGGAATGCTAAATCAATCGGATGACGGTCACCAATCAACTTCATATCTGAGAATAAGCCTGTATCTCCGGCATGGTAAATCGTTTTACCTTCCGCTGTAATCAACAACCCTGCAGGCATCCCTCCATAAATTAATTGGCCATTATCCTCAAACCCCGTTCCGTGAAAAGCTTGGGTTAATTTCACTTTTCCAAAATCAAACTCATAAGCTCCACCGATGGACATGCCATGTGTTTTTACACCTTTCCATCCCAAGTATGTACTTAATTCAAAATTACAGATTACCAGCGCATCATGTTTTTTGGCCAACTGAACCGTATCACCCAAATGATCATCATGTCCATGTGTAATTAAAATATAATCCGGATTTACATCCTCCACTGTTAAATCTGTCAATTCATTTCCCGTAATAAATGGATCAATCAGCAATTGTTTTCCCTCTGTTTCGATTTTCACTACGGAATGGCCATGAAAAGATACTTTCATCTCCTTCAGTCCTTTCATTGTTTTTTCAATAAATACCCGTTAAATTAAGTTTTCTAACAATTTACATTATCCTGCATAATTGATACTCTACTTTCATAGTAACATTTACATAAAATATTATGGAGGTCCAATATGAGTAACTTAAATCACTTGGCAAATTGGCTTACCGAAAAACAGGCTGATGCTGCTTTTATCACGTCTACAGAAAATGTTTTTTACCTAAGTGGGTTCTATAGCGATCCTCATGAACGCTTATTGGCAGTAATTACTTTCCCTACTGAAGAACCTATTTTAATTTGCCCGCAAATGGAGGTTTCAGACGCAAAACAGGCTGGCTGGGGGTATGAAGTGCTTGGCATTTCTGATACCCAAAATCCATGGGAAGTTATTAAAGAAACACTGAAAAAAAGAAACATTTCTATTCAAACTCTGGCAGTGGAAAAAGAACATTTAACTATGGAACGACTTGAAGGACTTAATTCAATTTTAAACCAGCCGACATATATATCGGCGGAAGAAAAAATGCGTCAACTGCGTATGATTAAAAGTCCATCTGAATTAAAAATCATTAAAGAAGCTTGCCGTCTTGCTGACTATGCCATAAAAATCGGAACTGAAGAAATTGCAGAGGGTAAAACAGAAATGGAAATCCTGGCTGCTTTGGAGTATCAATTGAAAAGAGAAGGCGTATCCGAAATGTCCTTTGCAACAATGGTGCTAACTGGTGAAAACGCCGCTTCCCCTCATGGAGTTCCTGGACAAACGAAAGTCAAAAAAGGTGACCTGGTTCTATTCGACTTAGGTGTTGTGGTAGATGGATATTGTTCTGATATTACACGTACAGTTGCTTTCGGACAAATTAATGAAGAACAAAGGGAAATTTACAACACTGTTCTTGAGGCTCAAATTGCTGCAGTTGAAGCATGCCGACCTGGAAAAACTTGTGCCGAAATAGATTTAACAGCACGTAATATTATTAGAAATAAGGGATATGGTGACTATTTCCCTCATCGTCTTGGTCATGGCCTTGGAATTAGCGTTCACGAATATCCTTCCTTGACCGAAATCAATACACTGTCTCTTCAGGAAGGAATGGTCTTTACGATTGAGCCGGGTATTTATGTTCCTGGCAAAGCCGGCGTTCGCATAGAGGATGATCTATATGTGACTGAAAACGGGGTAGAAATTCTTACTAAATTCCCGAAAGAACTAGTAACTATTTAAGAGCACTATATAATAAACCAACAGACAGCGGGGATAACTCGCTGTTTTTATTATGTATTAAAAAAGAATACTAATCGGATTGAGAGACATTATCTTTCTTGAATCATTAAGTATTTCAAAATAATATTCAATAAATTAAGATATTCGTTATTGTATTATTTATAATATTTATAATTCATTTCAAAATATGTTCATATAATATTCCGACTTTTTGTGTAATTTATAGTATAATATAAATATACTTAAAGGAGGAGATTAATATGGCATTAACCTATAATAATATCCTTGTGGCAGTTGACGGTTCACAGGAGGCAGAATGGGCCTTCAAAAAAGCAATTGACGTAGCAAAAAGAAATGACGCTAGGTTAGTTTTAGCTCATGTTGTCGACAACCGTACATTTGCTGCAGTTGAGGCATACAGCATTTCTATTTCTGAGAGCGCTGAGCAATATGCAAAAGACCTTTTAGAGGAATATAAACAAATTGCTCTTGATGCTGGTGTTAGAGATGTAGCTCTATCTATTGAGTTTGGATCTCCAAAAGTAAAAATTCCTAAAGATATCGCTAAATCTTTTAATGTTGACTTAATTATTTGTGGCGCAACCGGTTTAAATGCTGTTGAGCGTTTCTTTATCGGAAGCGTATCTGAACATATTATTCGTTATGCAAAATGCGACGTAATGGTTATTCGTTCCGATGATAAACCTGTGGATCAAGCTGCAGCAAAGTAAGTATACACGTAATTAACAATAAAAATCCCATGCGCCGCGCACATGGGATTTTTATTGTATGAGGCTCTTATTCCACTAAACTCTTTGCTTTATCAATAGCCAGTCTTACCTGATTAAAGCCAGTACCACCAGAGCTGTTTCTTCTTCTCACAGCCTCTTCCGGTTTCAAAGCTTCATAGATATCTTCCTCAATTAGATTGGATGCTTCTTTTAATTTTTCTAATGGAAGATCGAGTAGATAGTACCCCTTTTGTATACAATATAGAACTAATTTACCGACAATTTCATGCGCTTCACGAAAAGGGATTCCCTTAGCTGCCAAGTAATCAGCCAACTCGGTCGCATTTGAAAAATCGTTATAAACTGCTTCCTTCATCACATTTGTATGAACCTTCATAGTCTCTATCATTCCATTAAAAATTTTCAAAGATCCTTTTAGTGTCATAACCGTGTCAAACATGCCTTCTTTGTCCTCTTGCATGTCTTTATTGTAAGCCAGTGGCAAGCCCTTTAAGAGAGTTAATAACCCAAAGGCATTTCCATACACACGTCCGGTTTTACCGCGAATCAACTCTGCCATATCCGGATTTTTCTTTTGTGGCATAATACTTGATCCTGTTGAAAACGTATCATCCAATTCGATAAACCGATACTCTTGGCTGGACCACAAAATAATTTCTTCACTGAATCTGGATAGATGCATCATGATCAATGATGCATTATTCAAAAACTCTGCGATGAAGTCACGATCACTTACAGCATCTAAGCTATTTTCATAGATTCCATCAAACCCCATCAGCTGAGCAGTCAATTCCCGATTAATTGGGAATGTTGTACCAGCCAACGCGCCTGCTCCAAGAGGCGAGAGATTAATCCTTTTCAGGCTGTCCTGTAAACGTTCTTTATCTCGCTGAAGCATCCAAAAATAGGCCATAAAGTGATGCCCTAATGAAATAGGCTGGGCTCTTTGTAAATGAGTATATCCCGGAACAACTGTCTCGATATGCCTTTCGGCCACCTGAATCAGCGTGTTTTGGAATTCTGTAATTCCGCCGATGATTTCATTGACCTGGGAACGTAAATATAAATGCATGTCCGTTGCCACCTGATCATTACGGCTTCTGGCAGTATGCAATTTACCTCCAACCGGCCCAATTTCATCAATAAGTAATTTTTCCAAATTTAAATGGATATCTTCAAAATCTACAGAAAAAGAGAGCTCTCTTTTTTCCGCCTTTTCTTTTAAAGAGTACAATCCATTCTTAATTAACTCGACTTCCTCTTTCGAGAGAATCTCACAGGCTCCAAGCATTGTCACATGAGCAAGGCTTCCTTCGAGGTCTTCCATCACTAATTCTTGATCAAACGCGATGGAGGCGCCAAAGGAATCAATCCATTCTTCGGCAGTTTTCGTAAATCTGCCTCCCCACAGTTTTTTCACACTGTCACCTTCTTTTGATTGTGAACCTGACTGTTTACTTTTGTAGGCAGTCCCCATAGATTGATAAATCCAACCGCACTCGCATGGTCAAATTCGTCAGCTGAAGTATAGGTTGCCAGGTTTTCATTATAAAGAGAGTATTCAGACTTTCTACCTTCCACAATAGCATGACCTTTAAATAATTTCACACGTACTACGCCAGTCACGAAGCTTTGAGATTGTTTCAAAAAGGCAATCAAAGCATCTTTCAGCGGTGAAAACCATAGGCCCTCATAAATGAGTTCAGTTAATTTCTTCTCAATTACAGGCTTAAAATGTGCCAATTCTTTAACCATTGTTAGGTCTTCCAGTTCTTTGTGCGCTTTAATTAAAGTTAATGCACCAGGACACTCGTATACTTCCCTTGACTTAATTCCAACCAAACGGTTCTCCACATGATCAATTCTGCCAACACCATGTTTACCAGCAAGATTATTAAGATTCTGGATTAATGCGGCTAAAGGAGATTCAACTCCATTTAATGCAACAGGTACTCCTTCTTTAAACGTAATCTCAATAATATCTGGTGTATCAGGAGTATGTTCAAGAGCTGTTGTTAAATCATACGCTCCCTCCGGAGGGGCTGCCCAGGGATCCTCAAGAACTCCGCATTCATTACTGCGTCCCCATAAATTTTGGTCAATTGAGTATGGGCTATCTAAATTAATCGGTACAGGAATATTATTTTGTTTTGCATATTCAATCTCTTCCTCGCGAGACCAGCTCCAGTCTCTAACCGGTGCAAGTACCTTCAAGTTAGGGTTCAAAGCTTGAATTGATACTTCAAAACGTACTTGATCATTCCCTTTTCCTGTACAGCCATGTGCCACAGCAACAGCATTTTCTTTTTCCGCTACTTCAACAAGTTTTTTTGCAATCAATGGTCGGGATAAAGCAGAAATCAATGGATATTTCCCCTCATACATTGCATGCGCCTGAAGAGCAACTAACGCATAATCATTAGCAAATTCTTCTCTGGCATCTATTACATAGGAAGAACAGGCACCAACCTTAATAGCCTTCTCTTTTATAAAATCTAAATCTTTGCCTTCGCCTACATCCAGGCAGCATGCTACCACGTCATACCCCTTTTGTTTTAACCAGGAAATAGCAACTGATGTATCTAATCCTCCTGAATAGGCAAGTACTACTTTATTTTTATTCATGAACGTTCCCCTCCGATGTATATTTATTCAAATAAAAATGTTTTTATGCAATTAGAATATGTTATTCACTTTACCAACATTATGTGACTTTTTCAAGTATTTCCTGAAAATTTATTTTATGCTGAATCATTGTAACTTTCCGCTATTATAAATTACAAAAGAAATTCGTATATATTAGCCAGATTGTGTAAACTATTTGTATGAATGAACATTGGGAGTGAACTAAAATGGAGGATTTTTTCATATACGATGAACGTCTGGGTATACCGATTCCTCACCTGAAATTGGACTTTGCTGTCTACCCTCCTATTGTACAAAAAGCCATCCTAAACCGTTGGGAACAAATTAGAGGGGAGATCCCAGAGCGTATACAGGATATTGAACGGATTATTAATCATAAATTAAATCAGTTAAATGATGAAGATGATTTTGAGGTTTCATGTACTCTAAATTACGAAATTGCTGAACATGCCTCAATCATAAATGATTTATGGATTTGGTACAGAACTGAACAGGATTTAACAGGAAAAAAACATTTATAATTTGTGGTCTATTATCAAAAAAACCGCCCATTATTGAGGGCGGTTCATTCTATATTATTCATAAATTATGCAATTTAATCTTCCCTTACTTCCCGATGAAATGTACATGCTCTGGAAAGTTAATTTCTCCAATACTAATTTACAAACTTTTTTAGAACCGGGTATTTTAAATAAATCAGTTGAAATCTGCTGAAGACCTATATCAGTTACAACCATATCCATTCGAGAGCTTACTCCCTATATGTAGCTACACACGGTGATACATCTATCAAAGGTTCTCTTTTTCACTTAAGTAACGATATTTATAAAATTTATCTGCAAAATCCGTAACTTTTTTTGTTAGACGATAATTAGCACCTGAACCGATAGCCATGCTTAGAATTGGTATTCCCTTAAATACCTTTTTCCTAAAGAAATATATAGCCATCACCTTCATCATTTGTTTAATAGGCTGATCAAACCAAAAAACATTGCTCAACTCATCTTCCCCTTCATAGAAATAAGAAGGTGAATGATCCAAATCCTCCATTAAGGTCTCCCAGAAATACTTTTGCATACGTTCTGGCATTGTACCAGCATGGAATACCTTTAGTGAAAGCATAATTTCATATGGGGTGTTCATTTCAAAACCATATGAAATTCCAATCAGCTGAATGCTCCTTAAATTGATCACCATTTGAGCCGGCAAATCCGCGGCTAAAGCCACCCCTCCATTTACAGCCGAAATACCTCCCTGAACGAGAGAATACATCCGATGTCTGGCCACTTGCTGTTCAGCGATATAGGCCAACTGATCAATGGAAAGCTCTTTTAAGTCTTTTAGTGTTGATATATTTTCATCAAAAACGCGGGCATTTGTTAGTATACGATTCCTTGCATCAAGTTGGAATTGAGACTCATGAATCATGGAGTGCAGGTGAAATAACCAATTATCCATTTTTGAGAAAAACTCCTGTTGTGTACTCTCCGGCAACAGCGTGAACATATTCTCTATCCACCGATCATAATATGTTTCAAAATCGGTTGGCTCACTTGCCTTCATCTCCGCTTCCCACTCTTTTATTTCCATCCAAATTTCCTGATCCCGTTTAGTCAACGCCATATAATGATCACCTCTTTAAATGGTCTGATACAAAAAGTATATCACATATCGTACCAATTCCTATATTCTCGAAAATAGCTGTACTGAAGTCCTATCAATGAACAGATATAAGAATAACGCAAGATAACATCATCCATTAGAATACTCCTGAGTGAATTTAATAGCACTAAACACAAAAAAGGAATTCAGACTAGGAGCTATAAAGCTCTAGTCCGAATTCCTTTTATCATTAAACTAAAATTATGCAAGTTATTAATGTGTTAAACGTACCACATCACGGGCAATCATTACTTCTTCATCAGTTGGGATAATGATAACTTTAACTGGTGAATATGGATGGTTCACAAATTGCTCTTTTCCACGTACATTGTTTAAAGCTGGATCCCAATATACGCCCATGAATTCTAAACCTTTTAATACACGCGCACGGATTTCAGAACTATTTTCACCAATACCAGCTGTGAAGATAATTGCATCTACCCCGTTCATTTTCGCTGCGTAGGATCCAATATATTTGTGAATACCATCAGCAAATTTAGAGATAGCCAATTCAGCGCGCTCGTTACCTTCTTCAGCCGCTTGTTCAATATCACGTAAGTCGCTGGAGAAACCGGAAACACCAAGCATACCGGATTTTTTATTAAGAATATTGATTACATCATCAGCTGTTTTACCTGTTTTAGCCATTAAGAATGGGATTAAGGCAGGGTCTAAGCTTCCGGATCTTGTTCCCATTGTTAAACCTTCCAATGGAGTGAATCCCATAGTTGTATCGATAGATTTTCCGCCTTCAATTGCGGTAATACTTGCTCCATTACCTAAGTGGCAGGAGATTAAACGCAATTGCTCAAGAGGACGTTTTAATAGCTCAGCTGCACGTTCGGATACATATTTATGAGAAGTTCCGTGGAAACCATATTTACGGATTCCGTATTCTTTATAATAGTCGTATGGCAAGCTGTACAGATAAGAGCTTTCAGGCATTGTTTGGTGGAATGCTGTATCGAAAACAGCAACCGCTGGTACGTTTGGCAATACTTCACGGAAAGCTCTGATACCAGTTGCGTTCGCACGATTGTGAAGCGGCGCTAATTCAGCCAAGTCTTCAATTTGCTCCAATACTTCATCCGTAATAACAGCAGAATCCTTAAAGATTTCTCCGCCATGTACGATTCTGTGTCCAATTCCTTCAATTTCTTCAAGGGAATTGATGATTTTATATTCAGTAAGCTTTTCAAGCAAAAGCTTTACAGCAACGGAATGGTCAGGTATTTCTGTAACCATCGTTTTCTTTTCTCCATTTACTGTAATTGTAAAAATGGAGTCTTGAAGTCCGATTCTTTCTACAATCCCTTTAGTGATTACAGTTTCCTCAGGCATCTCAAATAATTGAAATTTCAAAGAGGAACTCCCAGCATTAATCGCGATTATTTTTGACATATATTCTCTGCTCCTTACATTTATGAATAGCATCGATGTTACACGGTAACTGCTTATTTTATATGTTCTCGATTCCAATTAAAACATTGAACAAGCGTTCTCGCAAGCCGAAATTACTTTGTTACCGTTTTCACAATAATATTATTTTATTTAAACAATTCTAACTTGTCAAAAAATTTATATAACGGTAATAAAACTATCTTTTACTTTTCATCTTCTATCCATGCATCAATTTTACTTAACATGGAAGCTGTAGCTGCCCTGTCAGATAGCTTCGGCATATTGACGAGCAAAACCTGCTTTGGTGCTTTTATATCTTTCCCTTTTTTCTGCAGGATAAGAATACTTTTAGCCGATTGCTTCGATTGGAATAAACTTTCAGGCAGCTGAATCATCCCCTGAATATATCCCTCTTCGTTAATAAATTGATGAAGAGCCTTTGCTTCAACTGTGTTGAAAAGATCATTAGGAATCAGGAAAAATAGATATGCCCCTTCTTTTGAATACGTGAAGCTTTGTTCAATTAATAAATGATGGGCATATGACATACCATTTTCAGATTTCACTTTAAAATCGGCCGCTCTCTGATCGTTTGGATAATAGCCTACCGGTAAATCACAAACTACTGCATCTGCAGGGTTAATAAACAACGGCTGCAGGCTATCCTGATGTAAAAATTGGATAGGATGGCCGATGAGATTAGCTCCACAATAGGCGAGTCGAATTAAAGTTTCATCGACCTCAACACCTGTAGCATCTAGCTCCTTTTTATCCAGTGAATTTAAAATAGAAAACAGAAGGTTACCTGTTCCGACTGCCAAATCAGTAATCGTTAACGTATCTTGATTTTTGGTGAATTTTTCGAGCAGATAAGCAAATAGAAATCCCAAGGCATCCGGAGTCATTTGATGATTTGCCTGAACATTAGATCTGCTGGATTTCAATACTGCCAATTGCCAACCTTTACGGATATCTTCTTTACTAAACTGCTCCAAAGGTTTATCCTGATAGCTATTTTTTAAACGTTTGACTGCCAGTTCACTCAATTCTTCCTGAAGAACGGCATTATGGAACCAATTTTCTCCTGTTTCAGCGATGGCTTCCAACTCTGTAATCCCTAGTTCGTCCTGTATTATAGTTGCGGTAGATGTTATCAATTCGTATATAGATTCAACATTTGTTGTGATCATTTTAAGTTCCTCCAGCTTTTATGCATTTTACTTTCCCCATTGTAGTATTACGTTTCATAAAGGACAAGTCTAATCATTCAAAAAAATACGTTCATTAAAAACGCCCCTTAAACGTTAGAAAAGCCTGTCTAACTTTAAGGGGCAGAAACTTTATATAGAGCTTTTTACTTTGCAGCTTTTGCTGCTTCAAGCGCTGCTTCATATTGCGGATGCGTAGTGCCTTCCGGTACATATTCCACATATGTCACTTTATTATTGCTGTCAACTACAAAAACAGCACGTGCCAATAAACGTAATTCTTTCATTAGTACTCCGTAAGCCTCTCCAAAAGAAGCGTCTCGGTGATCAGAAACCGTTATGACGTTTTCTAAACCTGCTGCTGCACACCAGCGTTTTTGAGCAAAAGGAAGATCCATACTTACTGTCATTACAACAACATCCCCTGCTTTTGCTGCCTCTTCATTGAATTTTCTTGTTTGAGTATCACAAACGCCTGTATCCAAAGAAGGTACGACACTAATAATTCTTACTTTTCCATCTGTATCTTTCAATGTTACTGGGGATAAATCATTAGCCAACACTGTAAAATCAGGTGCAGTGTCACCTACTTTTACTTCCTTACCAATCAATGTAACCGGATTACCTTTAAATGTTACTGTTGCCACACCAATTCCTCCTTATATTCCGATATATTCTCTACATTCTTAAGTATAGAGATATACATACTCTTTGTAAAAAAATAACCACATTCGCATGGAATGTGGTTATGATAAAACTTTACTAACAATCACATAAAGCTATTCCCTGATTCATTGGAAGAGGAATCTGAAGCATCCTGAGAATTAGAGTTATTTTTTTTATTGTTTTTCCCTACCTTCGAAATCATTGATTCTACCTTATCCATAGCAATCGGAGCTGAATCAAGAATTTTTTCGATTAGATGTGTACTCTCATTAAGATGAAGCATTTTTACACCATGTGCATTAACAATTAGAAACGCAATCGGTGTGATTGAAACACCACCTGCAGCTCCTCCGCCGAATGGATGACGCTTCTCCTCGCCAGTACCCTGGCTTCCTCCACGGCTAATTTGATAGTCACTGCCTCCAGCTGCATAGCCAAATCCAACCTTTGACACAGTCATTATCACACTGCCATCAGGAGTTTCTACGGGATCACCAATAATCGTATTAACATCAATCATACTTTTTAAGTTTTCCATTGCTGAATTCATAAGACCTTCAATTGGATGATTGGACATTTTATAACCTCCTGCATAGTTTTGCTTTATTCAAATTTTCATTTCCTATTCCCTTAGCATTAAACGTGCCAGCTTCCAACCTGCAACTATAGTTTTTGCCATTCGGACACGGGCTATGCATTCGATTTTCGTTTCAAATGGTTTCTTGACTGAGAAATATGGGATAATATCGATTTTAGGAGGTATCATTAATGAAAAATACTGACTGATGATACCAATAGCTCCGCCAGTTAAACCCCATAATGCTCCGGTTGCCACTGCTGTTGTTGATGCTTCACCTGTACCGTAATGAATTTCCATTTGCAAATCTGTCATTTGTATTTTAGAGGTGAATTTTTTTACAGTTTCTTGATAACTCCTCAATTGTGAAAGCATTTCCTTCAGATTCTGAAAGGCAGCTTGAACACCATCCATAGATAAAGATTCATCAGCAGAGGATTCACTTTGGTTTGATTGATTTTGTTGCCGATAAGTACTTTCTCGATAAGAAGAAGGCTGATATTTTTCGTCAGACAGCTGTACTACTTTAGAATAGTGGATAAGGCCCCTCCATAATTGAACCTTTATAATTGCCTTATTCTTTTCCTGAGTGTGATGATATTCAATATGTATCGTTACTTTCGAAAGCAAAAAGACGGATATAAGGATTAGCACAACTATACAAATCAGTAATAAAAGCTTCATCGTTTATATCCTCCCGAGTACGTCATCAAACAAACAGTATGGTCAATCATAACTGAATCTAAACTTCTCATTGACTTTTTTAACGTCGAGATAGCAAAAAGACCCCTTCTAACAGAAGGAGTCCTTTATAACCTGTATTTATTTACCGCGCTCTTCCAACACAACAACTGTATCACTGAACATATCATGAAAGCCCTGTTTCTTTGGATTAAATGCAATAACGATATAACCGAGCATAAGTACAGCGGAGATATATCGGCCAATCCATTCTCTAAAAATTACTGTTTTCCAATCCAAAGGCGTTCCATCCAATGATACCACTCTAAGACCCATAATCATTTTTCCTAGAGATTGGGCTAAAAATTTGGAAGTAAGAATGAAATACCCGAAAAATACTATCGAATCAACTATGGTATAAGCTGAGAAGATACCCGTATTATCCATAGAAATATCAAACAGTCTGAATATCGGATTGATAAATAATCGACTTATGCTGCCAATTACTATAAGATCGATGAGATAAGCCCAGAATCTCATCCAAAATCCTGCACGCAGATGGTTTGGAATAGAGTCAGGAGGCTGTATCTGTTCGTCTAAAGTCAGTTCTTCTTGATAATCTTCCATTTTCCACCCTCCTTAATTCGCAGAATATAGATACATCATCCGTGGCGATTGATTTTCAGTCATTAGGCTTTTGATCGTGCTTACCTCATCATTCACGCCTGCCCATTGCTGCATTTTCATCGAAAATAATGAGCTTAGGCTATCTGATCCAACTAAACGAACCACTTGTGCACCTTTTAGATTTTCACTTTTTTTCATATCGGCAATTACATCCTCTAAATAACCAAGCTCATCAATTAAATTAATCTCCTTTGCTTGACGGCCATCGTAGATACGCCCATCAGCAATTTTTCTTACTTCATCCTCAGGCATACTGCGCCCTTCCGCAATGACCTTCACGAATTGATCATAGGAGCTGGTAACCATCGATTGAAGAATTTCCTTTTCATCCTCTGTCACTTCTCTAAATGGATTCATAAGATCCTTAAATTTACCGCTTTTAATAGTGACCATGTCGATTCCATACTTTTCAGCTAACCCTTCAAAGTTATAGCTTTGCATAATGACTCCGAGTGACCCTGTCATTGTTTCCGGACTGGCAAATATCTTGTCGGCCGGTGTTGAAATATAATAACCTCCAGATGCAGCCTGTGAACCCATTGATACATATATTGGTTTCTTTGTTTCCTTTTTAATTTGCATTAACTTATTATGTATTTCCGCACTTTCTACGACACCGCCACCTGGGCTGTTGACGCGTAAAATAATTCCTTTGACCGTATCATTGTCCTTAATGGCATTCAATCTTTCCATAAAGGATCGGTGATTATAGGCTTCAGCCGTAAAATAACTTTCTTCCTCACCTGTGTCCTGAATGACTCCTTCTACATCCATGACAACAATTTGACTGTTCACATCCCCTTCTTCAATGATATCCTCCTCAAATAATGTATCCTCAAACAAATTTGTCATAGCAGACTCTTCACTTGAAAATGTTGAGATAGCATTCATAAGAACGGATACAAAAAATATCACCGCTGCTATTCCAAGTGCCAACCATCTTTTTTTACTCATACAAATTGTCCCCCAATCACGCTTTAAGTAGTTTTAATGTTCTTATTATTCATGATAGAATTATTATAGCACCTTATTTTGGTAAACCTATAATCAGGAGTACCAATACTAACCTACAAGGAGGGAACAAAATGGGGGAACGCAGAAATATCTTTTTTTATTACAAGCAAGGTCAAGAAATGGTGGATCAGGTCAATAAATTAAAGGATAATGCAAGCAACTACGGATTCGAACTTGTAGATGAACATAAAGATGCTAATATTATCGTTAGTGTAGGAGATGACGGAACATTTCTTCAGGCAGTACGTAAGACAGGCTTCAGAGAGGATTGCCTGTATGCAGGCATTTCATTAAACAAGCAATTAAATATGTATTGTGATTTCTACATAAATGATACGGAAAATATGGTGGAAGCAGTCACAAAGCCCGTCATTGAAGTAAGAAAATATCCTACAATTGAAGTAACGGTTGATAACCAAATAAGTTTTGATTGCTTAAATGAATGCACATTCCGTTCTGCTTTAATTAAAACAATGGCTATCGATGTTCACATTGATGACATATTATTTGAAACATTCCGTGGGGATGGGATGATAATTTCTACACCTACTGGAAGTACTGCCTACAACAAATCGGTCAACGGTGCAGTTGTAGACCCTTTGCTTGACTGTATGCAGGTGAGCGAAATAGCATCGATGAATAATAATCATTATCGTACGCTTGGTGCTTCATTTATTTTGGCTCCAGATCGTACTCTTTCTCTTCAAGTATTAGATAATGAAAACGATTACCCGATTATCGGGATGGATAATGAAGCGATGAGTATTCATCTTACCGAACGATTGGATATTAAACTGAGCGGAAGATATATCAAGACGGTAAAGTTACGTAATAATTCTTTTTGGGAAAAAGTCCACAGGACATTCCTTTAAATTTTCATACGAAGGAAACAAAAAAGATGATTCCGCTGGTCGGAATCATCTTTTTTTGACGAAAGAGGATTTTGTTTACGCCTTATATACTTCTTTCTCCTTATTTCTTAATTCGACACGCATTATTTTGCCGCTGATTGTTTTCGGCAAATCTTCCACAAAAGTAATTTTTCTTGGATATTTATATGGGGCTGTAAGCTCTTTAACATGGTTCTGCAAGGTTTGCACCAATTGAGGATCATTGACATCAACGCTATCTTGTAAGACTACGAACGCTTTTACGATTTGCCCTCTTACCTCATCCGGACTCCCTACTACAGCGCACTCCTTCACATATGGATGTTTAACAAGTGCATCCTCCACTTCAAATGGCCCAATGGTATAACCCGAACTGATAATAATATCGTCACCGCGTCCTTCAAACCAAAAATACCCGTCCTCATCTTTTTTAGCTTTATCTCCTGTAATATAAAAATCGCCTCTAAACTGCATTGCTGTCCGTTCCGGATCCTTATAGTAATTTTTAAACAACGCGGGAGTTTTAATGTGGACAGCTATATCGCCTACTTCGCCAGGTTGGCAAATCTGCCCCTCCTCATTAATAATTTCTACGTTATTTCCAGGGGTTGGTTTCCCCATGGAACCCGGCTTCACATCCATCCCCTTCATGATACCGACCAGAAGGGTATTTTCTGTTTGCCCGTATCCATCACGAACGGTGACCCCGAAATAGTTTTGAAACGTATCGATCACTTCTCTATTAAGCGGCTCACCTGCTGAAACGGCACTATGTAGGCTTCCCAGGCTATATTGATCGAGGCTGTCTACCTTCGCCATCAATCGATATTCCGTAGGGGTACAGCATAAAACAGTAATTGAATGCTGATCAATTAATTTTAAATATTTCTCTGCTTCAAACTTTCCGTGATATACAAACCCAGTAGCTCCCGATCCAAGAACAGATAAAAAGGGACTCCAAATCCACTTTTGCCATCCAGGTCCGGCTGTAGCCCATACAACATCATCTTCACCTATTGATAACCAGTTTGAGGCAGCTGTTCTGAGATGTGCATAGGCCCAGCTATGAGTGTGGACAACTCCCTTTGGTTGCCCTGTTGTACCTGAAGTATAGGATAAAAAGGCCATATCATCTCCCATGGTTTTCACCATTTGTAACTCTTCTGAAGCGTCTTTCATTCGTTCATCCAGTTGAATCCACCCATCTTCATTTCCATTTATAACAAATGATTTCAGTGAATCCTCCGATATAATTTCTGTAAATAAAGAGGTATGAGGCTTATGAACAATTACCGCTTTTGCTTCTGCATGCTTGCTTCGATAAACAAGATCTTTTTCTCGAAGCATTTCAGAACATGGTATGACCACTGTACCTATTTTTAAAGCAGCTAAGTAAATCACATACGCTTCAATAAAGCGAGGAATCATGACGAGAATTTTATCCCCCTCCCTCAACCCTTCCTCTAACAAAATATTGCCAACTCTATTCACCCTTTTAATCAATTCTCCATACGTAATTTTTTGTGTTTCCCCGTATTCATTTTCCCAAATCAAAGCGATTTTGGTTTCGTTCTTACTGTTATTTTCTACCTCGCTGACTAGATTATATTGTTCTGGTGCGATCAGGTTCTGTTGATTCATATCCTTCTCCTCCCTTAAAACAAATAATGTTAATCAAACTCTATTATACATTGTTTTACAAATAATGGATTAAGAGAGTGGAAAAAGATTGGCTCTTACAATGGCTTTCAACATACAAAAAAAAGAAAGCGGACTAAAAATCCGCTTTCTTGTAGCCATGTTATTTAATTATCTGGAGAATCCTCCACCCAATTGTTGTTCAGCCATTTGAACAAGACGCTTAGTAATCTCTCCTCCAACAGAACCGTTAGCACGAGAAGTTGTTTCTGCTCCAAGTTGTACACCGAACTCAGAAGCGATTTCATATTTCATTTGGTCAAGAGCTTGTTCAACTCCTGGTACCAAAAGATTGTTTGAGTTATTTGACATGTGTTTTTCACCTCCTTGTGATAATAGAGTGTGTAAAAACACATATCTTCATTCCGGATTTAAAATGGTAATTGTTCACAAATAAATTTAGAATAAATCCTCTGTTTCCGATTCTTTCTCCTTACCTGTGAAAACTAACATTTCTGTTTTATCCAATGCCTCTTTAATTAAAGGTTCAAAATCGACATAGCTCTCATAATGACCGACTTTTTCTCTTTTTGGCTTAGTTTTGGGATTAGCTGGTGTAAACACCGTACAGCAATCCTCAAAAGGACGTATGGATATCTCATGAGTATCAATTTTCTCTGCAATTTCAATAATATCTGTTTTATCCATTGCTATAAGCGGCCTCAGAATTGGTGTATTTGTAACCTCATTAATTGTAAACATGCTTTCCATCGTCTGGCTGGCTACTTGGCCTAAACTTTCACCAGTCACAATCGCGAGCGCATTTTGTTTTTCTCTGATTGCATCAGTAATTCGCAGCATCAATCTGCGTGTGGTTGTCATTGTGTAGTTATCAGGTATTTGCTTTTGAATCAATTTTTGAATTTCGGTAAATGGCACAACATGCAGTACCATACGTCCATTGACTTCTGCCAGCTTATTCGCTAAATCAATTACCTTTTGTTTCGAGCGTTCGCTTGTGAAGGGAGGACTGTAGAAATGTACACATTCAATCTCTACTCCCCTTTTCATCGTTAAATATCCCGCAACCGGGCTATCAATCCCTCCAGAAAGCATGAGCATTGCTGAGCCGCTGCTTCCTATTGGCAATCCGCCAGCTCCAATAATTTTTTCACCCGTAATATAAGCAGCATCCTGGCGTACTTCGACTCTCAATTTCAAATCTGGATTGTGAACATCGACCGTTAAACCGTCTACATGCTGCAAGCAATATCCCCCTACCAAGCCATTTAAATCATATGTTGAATAGGGATAGGTTTTATCAGCACGCTTAGCATCAATTTTAAACGTACGAATTTTTGTTGTTAGATGATTTATATAAAACAAAGCTGATTCCTGAATGGCTGAGATTTCTTTATCAACCTTTAAAGCCGGACTTATCGAAGAAATGCCATATATTTTTTTGAGAATATCCATAATCGGCTTGTAATCTGCACCTTGTAAGTGAACATACATTCTCTCGTGCTGCGCCTCAATACGAACCTCCGGATAATCTGACAATGCTTTTTTTATATTTTTACGTAATTGAACAATAAAGCCTTTACGATTCCTTTTCTTCAATGTAATCTCACCATAGCGGATTACGATATGATCAAATCTTATCATTTCTTTCTTACCTCACTTAACATTTGGATTGCTCTTTCAATTTCCTTAAGTGCCTGCTCTATTTCTTCCTTCGAATGATCATAATCTAAGCTTATTCGTATGGAACTGCCGGCTATTTGCTCATTTTTTCCCATAGCGAGAAGTGTTTGGCTAACCGTTTTTTTCTTTGATGAACAAGCACTGTTTGTTGAGACATAGATTCCAAACTCACCCAAAGTATGAACGAATGTTTCTGATTTAAGTCCCGGAATTGAAAAATTAATAATATGTGGAGCTGCATGTTCTATAGGTGAATTGATGACAACATTCTCCATTTTGGATAGCTCTTGAAGTATCAGAGTACGGTACTCGTTCATTCTTCTACTGCCGTCCCTGCTCTTTTCGATTGCCAATCTCATTGCTTTTGCCAAAGATACGGCCCCAGCCAAGCTTTCCGTCCCACTGCGCATGCCTCTTTCTTGGTTCCCCCCGGCAATTAACGGTGAAAGTGTAATTCCCTCTCTGGCAAATAGAATTCCGGTGCCTTTTAATCCATGGAATTTATGTCCTGATAAAGAATATAAATCGATATGAGCATCACGTAAAGAGAGTTCGACTTTACCAAAGCCCTGAACCCCATCTACATGAAAATGTATTTTAGGATAACTCTTCAAAAAATGTCCTATTTCATAAATTGGTTGTACAGTTCCCACTTCGTTATTAACATGCATAACTGACACCAATATTGTATCTTCTCGGATTGCTTCCTTAACTTGCTCAATTTCAACTCTGCCATCTTGATTAACAGGCAAGTAGGTTACGTCATAGCCAAGTTCCTTTAGCTGTTCAAACGGTCTTTTTACGGAAGGATGCTCGATTGAGGTGGTAATAATATGCTTCCCTCTGTTTCGATAATTTTCTGCTATTCCTTTTATGGCCAGATTATTGCTTTCAGACCCTCCTGAAGTAAAGATAATCTCTGTAGCCTTTACTCCCAGAAGACCCGCGACCTGTTCTCTAGCCTGTGCTAACAGTTTTTCTGACTTCCCTCCGAAGCCATGTAAAGAGGATGGATTCCCCCAGAAATCGGCAGTAACCTTTGCGAAGGAATCAATCACTTCCTTATAGGGTTTTGTTGTCGCGCTATTATCTAAATAAATCATGCTTTTTCCCCTTCCTATCAATAAGAAAATGTAGCATATCCTGTCCTGTTTATAAAGTAATTTTCTCTTATGCCTCTATCTTATGCTGGATTAAACAAAGAAAAAAACCAGACTGGTAAGTCCAGACTGGTCTATACATTGCTATGTTCAAGATACTCTTGGATTTTTTTTAACGAACCCGGTTCAACTTTTTCAATTGCCTCAGCTGCATGCTCTAAAGCATCTTGGTATTGATAATTGCGGAATTGCTTTTCTGCTTCGGTCAGGGCAATAGCAACTGAAGGGAATTTGCTTCTATATCGATTGCCGTATTGAATAACCTTCTCGGCCATCATTACTTGTTCAGTCAATTCAACAGTAGCCTCCTGAACACGACTAACCGCAACACTTGCAATATCCAGATGGTGCATGACTGCATTCATATTCAATGGTTTTTCTTCCAATTTCTCTTTTACTTCTTCAATGCTTTCTTTTGCTTGTATAACCATTAATTCATAAGAAGTTGGAAGACCCGGTAAATTGCTTCCTTTGATGATTCGTAAGGATTCCGTCATGCTTTGATGCAACTTCCTTATCGTTTCTCTTGATTCCAATTCATCCTTACGCAGAGTATTTAATTTCTCTTCAAATTCTTTTTGTAAGTCTTTCAGTTCATCCAATTTGGATTCAAGCTCAACGATGTCCTCTTTTAATACCGTATAAGCTGTCTCTCTTTCGTATATTTTCTCTTTAAGCATTTCCCATTTTGATTTCAATGTAATCAGTGTTTTATCAAGATTAGAACGTGCATCAAGTTCCTTCTCCGGCATTTGATAGATTTGTTTCACCAATTCTGTCTCTTCATCAAGTCTCTCAAGCTGATCAATTGATTTATCTAGCTTTTGCTGATACAAATCCTTAACTGATAAAACATACTGACGTGCCACAACCTCTTTTTCCAACAAATCATAATAGGATTGAATGGATTCGTTTAATTCCTCGATTCCTTTTGCAGCTTCTTCGGTGTTTATCTCAACAATATATTCCTTATATTTTTCTAAATTTTCTTCCATTTTTTCAATTTCATTTTCAAAAAACATATGACTTAACGGATATCCTTGCTCACACATTTCCGCATATCCCATTTTAAGTTCATGCAAAAGTCCCGGTATATGTATTTGGCAATGCCCAATTAAATCAGGAATCAAATCCAATTTTTCTTTCAGGTTTTGCAATTTAGCCTGGATGCCCAGTACTTGCTCTCTAGCCTCTAAGTAATCACCTGATTCTGTTTGGTTATTGAATGTGTCAAAATCCAGAGCAAGCTTATCAAATTCCTCTTCCAATTTACCCGCAGCTTCACCAAATGAATGACGGTGTGCCAATAAACGTTTCTTCTGTTCACGATAAGCTAATAAAAGCTCTTCAACTAATTTTTTATTTTGCTCCTCGCTGCCCACCAATTCATTTAATTCATGAAGCATTGCTGAAAGTGTAATTTCGATTTCTTCAATAATATGCTCAATCTTCTTTTGAACCTGCACTGATTTATTAAATCGGTACTTGTCAGCATATTCTTCTGCATCAAACAGCAGGGTCTCAACATCGGCAAGGCGATCCGTTTGGATTGTATCCCATTCGTTACGCCATCTTTCAAACATTCTCTCTGTTTGACCAGTCATATTCAAACTTTTTACCCTGGCTAATTCTTCTGCTATCGGCCTGTTCATGATGTCAATTTTTTTCTCTGCAAGTCTATCTATTTCTTTGTAGTGTTTCTTCCTTGCCAATATTCCAATAATAAAGGCAATAAAGATAATCACCAATATCCCTATTACATACTCCATATGAAGCCTCCTATTCAAAACGAGACAGATAATATATATAAATAAGTTCAATATCAATGATTTAATGATAACATGGTATAAAGTATTTTTAACTAATAAAATCTACTTTTTCTACAAAAAATTATTCAATGCCCTCTTTTAATGTCCAGAAAATATATTTTATTTAAAATATTTGTCGAAAAGGAGGCTTTCTCGATGAAATTTAAGGACGGACATGTACATACCCCATATTGTCCGCACGGAACAGATGAACCCGTTTTTGCTTATATTGAAAAAGCGATAGCGCTGGGGTACGAAGAAATCACCTTTACCGAACACGCTCCTTTACCAAAAGGGTTTATTGATCCGGCTCCAACACGGGATAGTTCCATACAAATGGATCAGTTATTCACATATATAGAGGAAATAAGGCGTTGTAAAGAGAAGTATAAGGCGAAGGTTGCTATTAATATTGGTTTGGAAGTGGATTATATAGATGGCTGGGAACAGGAAACAACAGAATTCCTGAATGAAATTGGCCCTTATTTGGATGACTCGATTCTGTCGGTTCACTTTTTAAAGAATCAAAACGACTGGTATTGCCTGGATTATAGTGAAACAGAATTCGGTCATATGATAGAACAATACCAATCTGTTGATCAACTATATAAGGCTTATTACCATACCCTTCAAAAATCGATTATAAGTGATTTGGGGACATTTAAGCCCAAACGGGTAGGCCATATTTCTCTAATTACAAAATTCCAGAAAAAGTATCCAAGCAATGCCCCATTAGAATCCTATTTACTACCAATACTTTCATTAATAAAAGAACGTGGGTATGAACTGGATTTAAACACGGCCGGCCTTTTTAAACCCTTGTGCGGTGAGACGTACCCTCCCATCCCCTTTATTCAGGCAGCCATAAAAATGGGGATCCCTCTCTGTTATGGATCTGACGCTCACCATCCGGAAGATCTTGGAAGAGGATTAGATGTACTAAAAACAAAATCTTAACAAACGAATAATCGCTTAGCATCCAGTCAGATGGGGACAGGGCAAACACGCTCCTCAAATAAGCAGTCATTAAGAAATCGTTCAATCTCTAACTGATACTTGTTTATAAAATACAATTCGTTCGTAAATAATTGCCAAACCTCACTGAAGTATTGGGCCTGAATAAAGGGTTCATTCAGTAATGCTTTTAGCTTCATGACAAACATAGATGGATTAATCTTTTTTAATTCACCGCAATCCATACCAGCATCAAGGAATAAATTAATATAAAATTTTTCTTTCGATAAATAGGTTGTATAGATTTCTCTGTTCAGGCTTGAGTCTACTGATATTTCTCTTAATACAAGACGTGTTAATAGGAACTTTTCTCTGTAATAATGCAAGCAAAATTTGGTATACTTTAAGACACATTCTTTCGGACCAATGAGTGGGAGTTGTTCAGCGATATTTTCAATACCGCTTATATAGCCTTCGAAGAAATCTGTAAAACAATATTCAAGGAGACCTTGCTTATGCTGAAAGTGATAAGCTATATTTGCTGAATTACCTCCGGCACGGCCAGCGATATCTCTGATTGAAGTTGCTGAATAACCTTTCATATAGAATAAATAGACAGCAGCTTCAAAAATATCATCTTTTTTATTCGATAGTTTATCCATAAATTTATCTTCCCCCTTTATGATTAACATTCTCTAGGAATGTCAGATGACAAAGTGAAACCTTGCTCGGCGGGGAGTTCTTTCATCCAACACCGAGTATTCGTTGAACCAATCGGGGATATTGCGCTAAGACCTACACAGAACCGTAATAGAAGTGAAGTCTTCGTGCTAATTTGAAAGGAATAAAAGCCGTTCTAGCATAAGCTGTGCGTTCACATGGATTTTCTCTTATACATGAAGTAGTTCTTCTTTTTAGAGACTTATCCTTCTATAACTTCTCGACAAAAAAGACAGTACTGACTATGGTTAGAGGTTATTCTCTATTGAGGGTAACAATGAAAGGAGAATGATGATGTTTCAAGTCGGAAAATATAAAAAAACGAAACCAGAAAACTATCAAATGGTTAGCAAACAGCTGGAAGCCCTAATAGATGGTGAAACAAATTTAATTGCCAATTTGAGCAATGCTTCTGCCCTTTTAAATCAATTTTTGGACGACGTGAACTGGGTAGGATTCTACCTATATGAAGAGGAGCAACTGATACTTGGACCATTTCAAGGTCTCCCAGCCTGCATTCGAATTCCTTTAGGCAAGGGAGTATGCGGAACAGCGGCAGAAAAAAGAGAAATAATCAGGGTAATGGACGTACATCAATTCCCTGGACACATCGCCTGTGATGCTGCCACTCAATCAGAAATCGTTTTGCCGATTCTGAAGGATGGCCGTCTGATTGGTGTACTTGATATAGACAGTCCATCAAAGAATCGTTTTGACAAAGAAGATGAACATGGATTAAAACAATTTGTTGATATACTTGTCCAATCAATTTAAAAAACAAAAGGCTAAGCCAAAAATGAGCTTAGCCCTTTTGTATTAACAGGATACAATCATCTGATTTTTACCTGATCGCTTAGCTGTATACAGGGCATCATCTGCCCGCTTGAAAAGGTTTTTAATCGTATTGTTATTTTTCTGATTGGATTCCCAATACGATACACCGCAAGAAATGGTAACCGGAGGATTTGTTTCTTTTCTTACTTTTTCAACAAGTCTTTCCGCAACTGCTTTACCAGCCTCTATCGGTGCCTTTGGAAGGAAAATAGCCAGTTCTTCCCCGCCCCACCTTGTACCTATATCGGTGTCTCTAATACTATTTTTAATTAAATCAGCTACCTGAATAAGGACCTCGTCTCCCTTTTGGTGCCCATATGTATCATTTGTCAGCTTGAAATTATCTATATCTATTAATATAAACGTTCCCTCAGTTTCAGAATTTATCAGTTCAAGCATTCTTCCTTCAAGATAATTTCTCGAATATAGACCTGTTAAATAATCAGTTATGACCATCTTTTCAAGCTCTTCTCTTAATATTGAGTTCACAAATGCCATCGAAGAATGATGAATAAGAGACTGCATTAATTTAAACATATCAAATGTAAAATGATACGGTACTCGATGAAGAACAATACAAAAACCATCCATCTTTCCACTATGTATCATAGGGAAAGCCATAAGGGATTTATAAGGGCCATCCTGCCCGACTTTATCCGAATCCATATCCCCAATATATAAAGCCTCCCGATCCTGCTCTAAGCTGCCTTTGACATATTGGATGTAGTGTTTAGATGTCTCTTCAGTGAAAAAAGGTGAACTTCCCGGGACAAGTTTTGTCTGTCCATTCCTAATCATAAAAAAGCCTACTTCGTCTGCGAGGAATGATTTATTTATTTGTTGCTTCATATAACTAACTGTTTCACTAAGCCTCAAGGTAGAATTTAGACGATGCGATGTTTCATTAATCAGACGTAAATCCGCAATTAAGCGTTTGGATTGTTCATATAATTGGGCATTCTCCAGTGCCCCGCCTGCCGTATTCGCGAGGAGAGAGATGAATTCGATTTCCGTATCAGGAAATATGACTGCTTCAGGTGCAATAACTTGTAAAACCCCATAAACACCCTGCTTGCCTAATAAAGGCGCATACAACACAGAATTTTTCACTTCCATTGAATCCTCAAATTGAACACGACCGGAAACATATGCCTGCATGGCAGATAAATTTTCCCCATCCATTTCCAAACTTTTAATTGGAAGATTTAATGTGTTATCGCTATCCTGAGACATTAGCAAATAGTAAACAAAGGACGGATATACTTCACGCAGGGTTTCTATTACCTCCGCCAAAACGGAATGCATATTCATAGAGGAATGAAACTCTGTCGTAATCCGTTGCAATAGTTTATATCGTTTCTCTTCCTTTTTTCGTTCTGAAATTGCAATTGCCTTGTGCAGTAATTCTCCTATCACTGTCCTCAATTCAGATAAATCAATTCTATTATCATTTTTCAACTCTTTATTTTCAGAAAGAACTACAAATAGTCCCAGTAATTCTCCTTCATGATATAAAGGAATTCCCAAGGGGTATAATGTATCAGTTAATGATACACAGGCTTCCGTACATAAATCTTTCATTGAGGAGTTTAGTAAAGCATCAAGTGAAATGGTGCTAGCAAACTGATTTTGGAGTTCTGTTTTCGAAGCCGCTTTTTCCAGATAGAGCTTTTGTTTCCAAGGATCATTATAATAACAGGCAATCTCATCCACCCTTAATAATTCCAATAAGAAGTCGACCATTTTATCTGTAAATCTATCTAAAAAGAGTTCATTATCATCTTTAATCATACATTCAACAAATAGACTTTTTAAATTTGTTTCCCAGCTCAGATTTAATTGATTATCTACCATCACATTAATCAACACCTGTTGTCATATTTTATTTCGTATTTTTTATAAATTTAGATTGATTTTTAAAAAAATAATACTTTATACCTGCATTTTACCAATATATGCTAAAATAATCATTACTTTCTTTCAATATAATTACATTTTTTATTTAAACCTGTGAAGGAAGCATCATATTGTAACGATTCCATTTAAGAGAATCCCTTGACTTATGTAACAATAAATTATACAATATTCTTTGTGTAAAATATCGCAGCTTATGTTCACATCTTTATTCGTTCATTTCATTCCTCTACCATGAGGTGTATCTTGTAACCCGCTGCTGCTAGGGCGAAGGTACATGAAAATGAAATGGCAGTAATGTTTGTAAACATCAGTTTTTATTTTACAAAAATAAAAACATTCAAGGAGGAGTCTTCTTATGGCTCGTTATACAGGTCCAAGCTGGAAACTATCCCGTCGTTTAGGAATTTCCCTAAGCGGTACAGGTAAAGAATTAGAAAAGCGTCCTTACGCACCAGGACAACACGGTCCTAATCAACGCAAAAAGCTTTCCGAATACGGTTTGCAATTGCAAGAAAAACAAAAACTTCGTCACATGTACGGTGTGAACGAACGTCAATTCCGCACAATGTTCGATCGTGCTGCTAAAATGCCTGGTAAACAAGGTGAAAACTTCATGATTCTTCTTGATTCTCGCCTTGATAACATTGTTTACCGTTTAGGTTTAGCTCGTACTCGTCGTCAAGCTCGTCAGCTTGTAAACCACGGACACATCTTGGTTGATGGACGTCGCGTTGACATCCCATCTTACCGTTTAGCTCCTGGTCAAGTAATCGGAGTACGTGAAAAATCTCGTAACCTTGATATCATCAAGGAAGCTATGGAAGTAAACAACTTCGTACCTGACTACCTAACTTTCGATGCTGACAAGTTAGAAGGTACATTCACTCGCTTACCTGAGCGTTCTGAATTACCAGCTGAAATTAACGAAGCTCTTATCGTTGAGTTCTACTCTCGTTAATTAATACGCTTTGTAAATAGCGTATTCAAAAACCCTGGAAACCTTGTTTCCAGGGTTTTTATTTGTGTAGAAAATATAATTACTAAACTTATAATCAGACTCGAAATATTATTTATAGGAATTATGAAGCAAATGACACTTAATTCTCTCTTTGTTTTTGGAAAAACGAAGACCAGGCAATACCTTAAAAATTTACCATGACATCATCTGCAAACACCATTAAACGGGACTCCAAACCTAAAACGGATCTTAGGTTTTTCATCCTAACAAGATCTGTTTTGGTGTACTTAACATAGCTGTGGACATATCTATTAAATCAATTTCTTTTGGAATACTTTTCAATCACATAAAGTAAAAGCCAGCATCAAACTCACTAAAAATCGGAAATTAAATCCCCTCTAACTTTATCTACAAATAGAAATTAGTCACCTCTTCAGATGTATTATAAAAGAACTATATTGTGGATCAAATTTATCATTCACTTATTAGACAGTACAGTAGAATAACGGTTTGTTACCTCCTTCATTTCAAGACTATCCCAACTATTAGAGTAACTGATACTTATACCAATCTATACATATTGTAGTAGGCGAGAAAATGAAAAATGAAAAAAATAAAAATCAGAAAAAATATAATAGTTTATTTAATATTTTATTAACAAACTAATCAAAAATTGTGATAATATAGTGAATTGTGTAAATTATTACTAACAAAGAGGAGGGGAATTTGTTGGCTTCTTAATTTTAATAAGGAATACCAACAACTAAGATGAAAAAATATATTGCTGGAATTTTAACTGTTTTCTTAAGTTTTACTGTACTATTTTTAACGAATAGTAATCAGGTTGAGGCTGCTTCCAAAACGATGTACGTAACTGCAGACAATTTAAATGTGAGGGAGAAAGCATCATCATCGTCAAAAATTATTACGGCCGTAAAGAAAAATACAAAATTGATTGTAACTAAAAAGAGCGGTAACTGGGGATATGTCAAAGTTAACAAAAAAAATGGATGGGTATCAATAAATTATTTAACATCCAAGGCTCCCGTAACAAATAAAACAATGTACACTACTGAAAAAACAACCCTGAAAAAGCTAGCAAAAAATAACTCCGGCACGCTGAAAACGATTAACAAAGAGGCAACAATAATTGTTTATTCAACTACTTCCGATAAATATGCCAAAGCAAAGTACGGTGGAAAAACGGGATGGATTTTAAAATCTAAAGTGAAAGATTCGAAGACAGTTACAACAACTTCAAAAGCAGCAATAAAATATAAAACAATTAAACAAAATGACAATACTTTAGCAAAAGGCACTACGAAAGTCGTCCAAAAAGGAAGCAACGGAAATCAAACGATCATATACAAGAAAACGTTTAAAAATGGAAAGCTAATTAGCACAAAAAAAATATCGTCTAAAGTAACAAAAAAAGCAGTGAATCAATTTATTAAAGTAGGTACTAAAGAAACTAAAGCATCTAATTATGCAACCGAGGTTCTTCGATTGGTTAACCAAGAACGCGCAAAAGTAAATATAGCACCTTTGAAAAATTTAAATAGTCTTTCGAAAGTTGCCGAAGTTAAATCAAAAGATATGCGTGATAACAATTATTTCAATCATACAAGCCCCACATACGGGTCTCCGGGAGAAATGGTAAAAAAATTCAATATTTCTTTCACGATGCTTGGTGAAAATATTGCAGCTGGACAAATTACTCCTGCATCTGTAGTGAACAGTTGGATGAATAGCCCAGGGCACAAAGCGAATATTCTCGATGCACGTTATACCCATATCGGAATTGGGTATGCAGAAGGTGGTTCATGGAAACATTATTGGACACAATTATTTTTAAAACAGTAAGTAAAAATACTTAATATCCATTTCAATTTTATTTTCTTTCAACCATTTATAATAAAGCACAATAAGAAAAATATATACATTAAAAGGGCTGCCTAACCGAGACAGCCCTTTCTTCTTTCTATCATGCGTACTTAATAAGCGTGTATTTCTTTTTACCGCGGCGAATTACCGTGAATTGCCCTTCTAGCTTATCAGCCTCTGTCATCGTATGAGCGAGGTCTGTGACTCTTTCACCGTTGATGTAGATCGCACCATTTGTGATATCCTCACGTGCCTGACGTTTAGATGGAGAAATTTTTGCATTTACTAGTAAATCAACCAAGAGCAATTCCTCATTGCTGCCCACTTCAAAGCTTGGTACATCCTTGAAGCCCTGGCGAATTTCTTCTACAGATAATTGCTTAATATCACCGCTGAATAAAGCTTTAGAAATATTGATTGCTTGTTGTAAAGCTTCTTCACCATGAACAAGTTTCGTTACTTCCTCAGCAAGCGCCTTCTGAGCTGCCCGTTTTTCCGGAGCTTCAGCAACCTCTTTCTCAAGCGCTTCGATTTCTTCTTTGCTTAAGAATGTAAAGTATTTAATGTATTTAATAACATCACGGTCATCTGTATTAATCCAGAACTGGTAGAACTCATATGGAGACGTTTTTTCACGATCTAACCATACCGCTCCGCCTTCTGTTTTACCAAACTTAGTTCCATCTGATTTTGTAACTAATGGAACCGTTAAACCAAAGGCTTTTGCATCTTCCTTCGTTTTACGAATTAATTCCAGACCTGCGGTAATATTTCCCCATTGATCACTTCCGCCGATTTGTAAACGGCAGCCTTGAGTTTCGTATAACTTCAGGAAATCAAGAGATTGCATGATCATGTAACTGAATTCAGTAAACGAGATACCAGACTCAATACGGGATTGTACAGAATCTTTTGCAAGCATGTAGTTGAGTCCAAAATGTTTCCCAATATCCCGAAGGAACGTAATTAAGTTCATGTTGCCAATCCAGTCATAGTTATTAGCCATGATTGCTTTATTCTCACCAGTTTCGAAGTCGAGGAAACGGGAAAGCTGATCTTTAATACGTGCAGTCCATTGGTGAACAACATCCTCTGTATTTAACGTCCGCTCAGCTTTTTTACCACTTGGGTCTCCTATCATACCTGTCGCTCCGCCGACTAATGGGATTGGCTGATGTCCTGCTAACTGGAATCGTTTCAGGATTAAAATAGGTAACAAGTGGCCAATATGCAAGCTATCGGCAGTGGGATCGAAGCCAGCATATAGTTTCACGCTTTCTTCCTGTAATAATTTTTCCAATCCCTCTTCATCTGTAAATTGATTCACGAGACCTCTAAAACGTAAATCATCTAAAATATTCATCCTTCTCCACCTCTTACTATTTAGATTAGATTAAAATAAAAAACGCCCCTTCATCTAAATGAAGGGACGATTACTATCGCGGTACCACCCAACTTGCGAAACATATAACTGTCTCGCCGCTTATCCTTTTAACGGAAAGGTTCCGGCATTCGCTACACAGCTTTACATAAAGCATTCCCGAATGCTGCTCGAGGAGGTAATTCATCATTTCGCTTGTACCGGTTTACACCACCCACCGGCTCTCTTAAACATTGGCGAACTAACTACTGAAATCCTGTTATCGCATCAAATATATAATATTGGTTATGCTTTTTTTACCATAATAACAAACTGTTTGTCAAACCCAATAATTGTATTGTTTCGCTAATATAGAGAAACTATACCTACCTGAAACACTTGCTTATGCTATAATGTATGTGATTTGTTGGGGGAGTGAATGAATGAAAGATATTTTTATAAAACTTAAAGAAAGGCTTGCGCCATTGTGGGACTTTGTAAACAAACCCGTTGTACAGCGAAGAGCACGTATTTCCTATCAGGTTATCTGGAATAATCTATTAATCTTCTTAATTGTATCTGTCATCGGGATGGCATTTGCTGGCGGAGTTGGAGCTGGTTACTTTGCATCTATGGTAAAAGACGAACCAATCAGGAGCAAGGAACAGCTTAAATCAAGTGTGTCCAGTTATGAAGAAACATCTGAGATTTATTTTGCAAGCAATGTATATATGGGGAAAATGCGTTCTGATCTTGAACGTAAAGCAGTGAAACTGGAAAATGTTTCGGATTACGTTAAGACAGCATTAATTTCCACAGAAGATTCCTATTTTTATGAGCATAAGGGTGTTGTACCAAAAGCCATCATTCGAGCTTTACTTCAGGAAGTGACAAATTCTTCTGTCCAATCAGGAGGAAGCACACTGACACAACAATTAATAAAACAACAAATCTTAACGAATGAGGTTTCCTTTGATCGTAAGGCGAAGGAAATCCTGCTGGCATTACGCCTTGAAAAATTCATGAAAAAAGATGAGATTTTAGAAGCTTATCTGAATGTCTCACCGTTTGGCAGAAATTCCTCCGGCCGTAATATTGCCGGTGTCCAGGCTGCAGCGGATGGCATTTTCGGGGTAGATGCCAAAGATTTAACTCTGCCACAGGCTGCCTTTATTGCGGGATTACCAAAGAATCCATACCTTTATACACCATTTACACAATCCGGTGAAGTGAAGGAGGACCTTTCCCCAGGTATCAATCGTATGAAAACAGTTCTTAAAAGAATGTATACCAACGATGCCATTACAAAGGAAGAATATGATAAAGCATTAAAATATGATATTAAGAAAGACCTTGCAAAGAAACAAACATATCCTACTGAAAAGTATCCATACTTAACATATGAAGTAGAAAAAAGAGCAATTGAAATCATGATGCCAATATTGGCAAAGAACGATGGGCTTTCAAGCAAGGATTTAGAAAAAGACGACGACCTATATAAGCAATACTATACTCTGGCTGATCAGGCCATCCGACAAAATGGCTATCAAATTCATACAACCATCAACAAAAAAATGTATGACAATATGCAAAAAGTCACTAAAAATTACCCTTATTATCAGGGTACCCGACAGGTGGAGAAAAAGAATCCGGATACAGGAGAAACCTATATAGAGAATGAACCAATTGAAGTTGGCGCCATGCTAATTGAAAACTCTACCGGAAAAATACTCAGCTTCGTTGGAGGCCGTGATTTTAAACGGGAGCAGCTTAATCATGCTACATCAGCTGTACGTTCAAATGGTTCAACAATGAAGCCACTACTTGTATATGCACCAGCAATGGAGTACGGAGTTTCCTATCCAGGCAAAACTTTGATCAATGCACCTGTGAACATTCGCGGTTGGAGTCCAGGAAACTATGCTGGCGGCGGAATTACCGGTATAACCTCTGCACGTGAAGCATTAAAGAGATCCTATAATATACCGGCAGCGGTTCAATATGCGGAAATTATAAATCGCAACCCAGTAAAATATCTTGAAAAAATGGGCTTCACCTCTTTAGAAAAGCAAGATTATACAAACCTTTCCACGTCTTTGGGTGCATTAGCCAGAGGCGTAACCGTAGAAGAGAATACGAATGCCTATGCAACATTTGCAAATGGTGGACAATTCGTAGATAGCTATATGATCGAAAAAATAGTAGATTCTAATGGAAAGACCATTTACCAACATAAAAAAGCGAAGACGGATGTATTCAGTCCACAAACAGCTTATTTAACAATTGATATGATGAGGGATGTCATCACCTCTGGAACAGCAGCAGGTTTAAACAGTAAATTGAAGTTTTCAGCCGACTGGGCCGGCAAAACCGGCACTAGCCAGAACTTTCATGATGCCTGGATGGTCGCGACCAATCCAAATGTCACATTTGGAGTTTGGATGGGATATGATTCAAATGCATCTGTGGATACATATGGAATGAGTTATTCACAGCGAAATCAAACATTATGGGCACAATTAATTAATTCAGCTTATGATGTTGCACCAAACTTAGTCGGGACTTCGAAGCGACACCAAATGCCAGGTGGTATTGTATCCAGATCCTATTGCACATTGACCGGTTCCCTGGCATCCAAATCATGTATAGATGCAGGACTCGCAAAATCCGATTATTTCAATGCCAAATATCTTCCTTCATCTGAGAACGGCAATTTGGCAACATCAAGCGAAAGATATGTGTTCATAAATGGTAAGAAATATGTGGCACTGGGGTCTACTCCAGAGGAATTCACAGAAACCGGTCTTGTGATTAATGCCGACTTTTCTAACATTACAGGAGCAAAATACCTTATTGATAAATCATCTATTACGCCAAAAGGCTCTGAATTTGAAGGGGCAGCTATCGGAGCTTCGAAAATGAATGATAACGGGAAAGTACCTGGAGCACCGTCAGTTACTTCAAAGGAGAAAGTCATCAACTGGAAATCTTCTGGTGACTCTGACATAGTTGGATATCGTGTTTATAGAAATGGTGCTAAAGTAGCCAGTATCAAAGCTGACAATACACTCAGCTTTAAAACAGATGGAAATGGAAAGTACTACATTACTGCAGTGGATATAGCTGGTAATGAATCTGCTCCATCCTCTATTATCGAATATAAACCAGCTCCTAAGCCGGAACCTAAGCCTAAAGAAGTAAAAAAAGAGAAGGCAGAAGATAAAAAAGAAGACATAGAAGATAAAAAAGAAGAGAAGAAAGATCCAAAAGAAGATGAAAAACCAGTTCATGCCGAAGAACAAGAGCATGATGAAAATACAGAGGAATAAAAAAGAGGCTGTTCCAGGTCGGTATCACACTCGACTATCGGAACAGCCTTTCTCTATATCTATCAAACAACTATTTTTTGCAATCCCCAATATATATAGGATTACTTGAATCCCTTTTTATATATTGAATAAGAAAATCTCTGTCCTCAGGATATGTTAACTTCAGTGTTTTTAATTCCTCAAGGTCTTTCCAGGCAATATCATAAATAAGACCGTCCGGATCCCGAATATTTCTTTCACCACCCATAATCCTCACTATATAGTAGCGAACTTCAGCAGTAATATTGTGTGTTTCATATATTACCCTTTTTACCTTAACTTCTTCAACAATTTCTGTTAAATATCCCGTTTCTTCTTCCATCTCTCTAATACAGCACTGTTCAAAACTTTCATCTACTTCTTTACCGCCCGATGGAATAGACCATAATTTTTCTCTTCAGGTTTCCCCTGCAGAACCATTAACAATTGACCATTGTCATTGATACATAGACCTGAAGAACCAAACCATTCTTTCACTTTATCAAGCCCCTTTTAAACTACAATCTTTAATTTCTATATAGCAAAATGATGTTACTTTTCTTCATCATTTAATAAAAATAACTCAACAATTTATATGCAATTGCTTTTAGGTAATTTGTTCAATAGTTTCATCGGCATCACTCCATTTCTTTTCTGGCTAATCAATTATCAATTTATCTATTTTTACTATCCTATTAAAATTAAAAAACTTATGTAATTGGTAAATGATTTTTTATAAAAGTTTACTCATAATTTCCCCTGGTAACCCATCTATCGCACAGACCTTTTCAGATTTGAATCCAAGATTAGCTAATATTTTTCTCGAAGGAATATTATTAGGGTCTATTATCGCCACTAATTTCTTCAATTCCGATTTCCTCACTTTTCCAATTAATACTTCGGCAATATCTGTCCCATACCGTTGCCCCCAATGTTCAGGTAGAATCATATAGCCAATTTCAGCTTCGTCAGTAAGTTTTTCATTTAAAATTAAAGATCCGAGTCCAATGAATCTCTGAACGGAAGCATCAAAAATTTTAAAAGTCCCAAAGTTTTCATGTTTCTTATTACGTTGCAATATCTTTTGATAGTTCAACCTTGCCTCCTCTAAAGGCAGAGCCCGTTCTGTTATTTGGGCCATAACCTTCTCATTACTTACCAAACTATAATAATCCTTAAAATCGGTTTCTTAAAACTTCATTAGGTTAATATTCTTCATTTCCCCCACTCTTCCTGCTAAATGGAATGATATGTATTCCATTTGCTCATATCCTTTGTAAAAACCAAAAAAAGGGGTGTTTATAAGGGTTAAATCACCTTATAAACACCCCTGTTTTAATCTTCCATCGTTGATAAGTCGCCTGTTGGCAATTCAAGCTCCCAAGCTTTTAATACCCTGCGCATAATTTTACCACTGCGTGTTTTCGGCAGTTTATCCTTGAACTCAATCTCTCTTGGTGAAGCATGTGCAGCAAGCCCTTGTTTAACAAATAGCCTGATATCCTCTTTCAGCTCATCCGAAGGCTCGTATCCAGACCTGAGGGCAATAAATGCTTTAATGATTTCACCCCGTACAGGATCCGGTTTGCCTATTACACCCGCTTCAGCAACCGCCGGATGTTCTACCAGCTTGCTTTCAACCTCAAAAGGTCCTACCCGTTCTCCGGATGTCATAATAACATCATCAATTCTGCCCTGGAACCAGAAGTACCCATCTTCATCCATATAAGCTGAATCGCCTGAAACATACCATCCTGATGGCATAAAATAGGATTCATACTTTTGTGGATTATTCCAGATTTGCCTCATCATGGATGGCCATCCTTTTTTAATTGCTAAATTGCCCATACGATAAGGCGGTACTTCATTCCCTTGGTCATCTACGATGGCAGCCTCGACTCCAGGAATTGGCTTACCCATAGAACCCGGTTTAATCTCCATACTTGGATAGTTACAGATTAGTTGTGCACCGGTCTCTGTCATCCACCATGTATCATGGATACGTTTGGAGAATACTTTTTGTCCCCATTTAATAACTTCAGGATTTAAAGGTTCACCTACACTTAGTAAGTGGCGAAGGCTGGATAAATCAAATTGTTTTACTACCTCATCCCCTGCACCCATCAGCATACGGAATGCAGTAGGGGCACTGTACCACACGGTTACATGGAAATCTTCAATGGTTTGATACCAAGCTTCCGGGCTAAATCGTCCACCTGTGACCACAGAAGAGGCTCCATTTAGCCACGGAGCAAATATCCCATAAGACGTTCCTGTGACCCAGCCTGGATCCGCTGTACACCAATATACATCCTCTTCTTTTAGGTCGAGTACCCATTGTCCGGTTTTCAGATGCTGAATCATTGAATTATGCGCATGCAGAACACCCTTTGGCTTACCGGTTGAACCGGAAGTATAATGTAGAATCAGACCGTCTTCCCGATCTACCCATTCTATATCTAATTTTTTAGATGCATTTTCATATTTGCTGTTAAAATCTATATATTTACCAGTTTCCTCTACATTATCTCCTACTACAAAAATATGTTTCAATGCTGGCAGGTCATCTGCAGGAATTCTAGACAATAATTCAGGGGTAGTGACGATTACACTGGCTTCACTATCTTCCAATCGATCCTTAACCGCCCCTTCCATAAATGCCTCAAATAACGGGCCGACAATAGCTCCCAATTTTATCGCACCCAGCACTGTGAAATACAATTCCGGTGATCTCGGCATAAAAATAAATACCCTGTCACCTTTTGTTACATTCCCATATTCCTTCAGAACATTTCCTGCTTTATTCGATAAATCTTTCATATCACTATATGTATACTTCTCATAGCGATTAGGGTCCTTATAATATAATGCTACCTTATTGCGCCTGAAATTTTCAGTATGCCTGTCAATACATTCGTATGCCGCATTCACTTTACCCGTTTCATTCCAAGAGAATTCCTGCTCTACATCCTTCCAGTCAAATGATCTGTAGATTTCCTCATAGTTTGCTAAATTATAATCCCCTTGCACAACAGAAAGCGCTTCCAGTTTCATAATTATTCCCCCCTGATCAAAGATAATATATTGATAGTATAGTACAAAATCCATTTTATCTCAATTTTTAAAATATTTAATAAGTTACACTAATATGTTACAATTTTTATAATTGTAGTGTTTTTAAGATAACATCCCCATTAAGTGTTTAAGATAATTATGCCAGTAAGCTTCTTAATTTCCACTACATATGACTTAAAAAGTTCATATCATGAAGCATTTATGGATTTAAAGTGCTGTATAATAGCTTTAAAATGTGACCTGGGTGGTGTATGGATGGAGCATAAAAAAACGTATAATTTGAAGGAATTGCAAACCCCATGTGGGCCGTTAGTTATCGAGGGCCCGGTATCTCGAGATCAATTAGAAAATCTTGAATTTCATGAGGGTCTCGTTGCCTTTAGGGTTCCTGAGAAGCAGCATAAGGCTTTAATTCAAATCAGCAGCCTTCCTGAAGGCCGAATTATTATTGCGAGGGCCGGCGATGTCATTGTCGGATATGTCACTTATTTATACCCAGATCCTCTTGAAAGATGGTCTGAAGGGAAAATGGATGACTTACTGGAATTGGGTGCTATTGAAGTAATCCGTGAATATCGCGGATGTGCGGTCGGGAAAAACTTGATCCGCGTGGCTATGATGGATGAGTGGATGGAAAATTACATTATTATTACCACAGAATATTATTGGCATTGGGATTTAAAAGGCAGCGGATTAAATGTATGGGAATATCGAAAAATGATGGAGAAAATGATGAGTGCCGGTGGCTTGGAATGGTATGCCACTGATGACCCTGAAATTTGCTCCCATCCAGCCAATTGTTTAATGGCCAGAATCGGGAAAAACGTTAAAAAAGAGAGTATTCAAAAATTCGATCAATTACGATTCATGAATCGATATATGTATTGAACGAACTGATTTTTGAGGAGGGCTACTTGTGATTATTGAGGATATCATGATCAAGGATGTTATTACGCTTCAAAAAAATGCTACACTCCAGCAGGCAATTGATTTAGTAAAACAAAAAAAAATCAGGCATATACCAATAGTAGATGATGAACAACGGTTAATCGGCCTGTTATGTGATGTCGATATCCGCTCTGCAACTCCATCTATCTTCCATCTTGATGAATATAAGGAAGACCTTCTAAAGCCAATAAGCGATATCATGATTACCGATATTTATACAGCACACCCACTTGATTTCGTTGAAGAGATTGCATTTGTATTCTATGAACAAAAGATATCTTGTATGCCTGTGATCAGCGACAACAAATTAGTCGGGATTATTACTGAAACAGATCTTCTGCATACATATGTAGAACTTACTGGCTCAAATCAGCCTGCATCCCAAATAGAGGTGAAGGTCACTAATAAATCAGGTACGCTCAGTGAAATAGCCGAAGTCATCAAAGGCCACAATTCCAATGTAAATAGCATTTTCATTTATCCATATAAAGAAGACCCGGCATTTAAAGTCTTGGTACTAAGGATTCAAACAATGAACCCGCTGAAAATCGTACAGGGCCTACGGTCATCCGGATATGAGGTATTATGGCCAGATATACCGGAGAGCACTCTATGAAGGAAGCCTCATTTGTTTATTCAACCGATTTACTTTCCTACAAATTTAATGATAACCATCCTTTTAACCAAAAACGGCTGCAAATAACAGTAGACTTATTAAATAAAATGAATGCCCTGAAAGAGGATGACTGCATCAAACCACGAATGGCAACAGATGAGGAATTAAGCCTGGTGCATGATCCCGATTACATCAGTGCGATTAGATTAGCCGGACAAGGAAAGCTTGACCAGGATAAAGCATTAAATTATGGAATTGGGACCGAAGACACCCCCATTTTCTCTGGAATGCATGAGGCAAGCGCCTGGCTTGTGGGAGGAACATTGACTGCCGTTGATGAAGTAATGGAAGGGCGTGCTCAGCATGCCATAAACCTGGGCGGTGGTTTGCATCATGGCTTTAGAGGGAAAGCCTCCGGATTCTGTATCTATAATGACAGCTCTGTTGCCATTAAATATATGCAAAAAAAATATAATGCCAGAGTTCTCTACGTAGATACGGATGCCCATCATGGAGATGGTGTTCAGTGGACTTTTTATGATGATCCTTCTGTTTGTACACTGTCCATTCACGAAACAGGTCGCTACCTATTCCCTGGAACTGGCAATATTACTGAACGTGGAAATGGAAAAGGATATGGTTATTCATTTAATATCCCCCTCGATGCCTTTACGGAGGATGAATCATGGCTCGAGTGCTATGAAAAATCCTTTAAATCTGTCATAGAATTTTTTCGCCCAGACGTTATTTTAACTCAAAACGGCGCTGACGCTCATTACTATGATCCATTAACGCACCTTTCTGCTACCACTGCAATCTATCAATCCATCCCAAAACTGGCCCATAAGCTTGCACACCAGTACTGTCAAGGTAAGTGGATAGCAGTTGGTGGCGGTGGATATGATATCTGGAGAGTGGTTCCGCGTGCCTGGTCCCTAATATGGCTAGAAATGACTAATAATTCGAATTGTTCAGGTGAGTTGCCTGTTGATTGGGTCAATCATTGGTCAGCATTAGCACCCGTTACATTACCCACTACATGGGAAGATCCACCTGATATGTACAAGCCCATCCCACGTAAGGCTGAGATTACTGAAAAAAATGCAAAAACTCTAGAAAAGGCATTATACACGATTCTATCCTAACCCGATGAATCTGCTGAATTTCAAATACCTGATTATTTAAATTTCTTATATAACTGGTCACAGACACCAAGTTACACACTAAAAAGATGAGGACTGGATATAATGTATACTACCTGTTTTACTAAAATAAAAAGCTGAACCATTTGTAGAACTATTCACAAAATGGCTCAGCTTTTTTTATTTTTTATTTTGTTGAATCTCTCTCTTCAATTCTGTACGGCAGAATTACAGAGGATTCATCTACCTCTTCTTTGTTCATAAGCTTTGTCAGCAAGCGCATGGAAACAGCACCAATATCATATAATGGCTGAACAACCGACGTTAGGCGAGGTCGCACCATTAAAGATAATCTCGTGCTATCCGAACTGATTACTTCAAGATCCTCCGGTATGGAGATACCTTTATCTTGTGCTGCATGAATGATACCAAGAGCTGCCTCATCTGAACATACAAAAATAGCTGTCGGTTTATTATCCAATTCCATTAGCTGGTTCAAGGCTTCGATTCCGTCATCATAGGATGCATCTGTTTCTACTAGATATTCTTCATTATAAGGAATATTAGCTGCCTCCAATGCTTTTCGGTATCCCGGCACCATTTTTTTCTCTATAATTGCATTTTGAAAAGATCCTGATACCATGGCAATATTCTTATGTCCACGATCAGCAAAAGATTTAATCGCATCCATCACTGCTTGTTCATAATCAATATTCACAGATGGAATTTGAGCAGAATCTTCAATTGTACCTGCCAATACAACAGGAACCGGTGATTTCTTGAATTCTTCAATATGCTCATCCGTAATATTTGAACTCATAAAGACAAGTCCATCGACTTGTTTGCCAAGCATCGTTTGGATTAGTCGGCTTTCTTTTTCTTCATTTGAATCCGAGTTACTTAAAATAATATTATATTTATACATGGTGGCAATATCTTCAATCCCTCTTGCTAATTCAGCATAGAAGATACTGGAGATATCTGGGATAATAACTCCGACTGTTGTTGTTTTCTTACTTGCTAATCCGCGTGCCACAGCATTCGGTCTGTAGCCAAGTCTTTCAATTACTTCATTTACTTTTTTACGTGTTGCCGGTTTAACGTTTGGATTACCATTGACAACACGTGATACAGTTGCCATGGAAACATTTGCTTCACGAGCTACATCATAAATTGTAATATTCATTTTTTACACCGCCCAAATTTCTCTATTCTAATCCTAATAGTATTCAATTAAGTACCATTTAGTATGTTATTATAATAATACTCTACCCTCTAAATTCGTGCAAATAAACACTTTATCTATTTTCTTACTATTGTATACATAACAAATCCAATTTTCACTAAGACTAACTCAGTACTTCTTTAAAATGATAGCATTTGAATAATAAATTATAAAAATTCCACTGAAAAATTCAGGGACTATTGATTCGTTAATCTATTGGAGAAAAATGAAAAAGAGTTGCCAAATAGCAACTCCATATTTATTAAATTCTGATACCTGTCTGCTTGGTAAATTGATTAATCTCGTTTACAAACGTATCAAATTGGTTTAGATCCATCTGTTGTGCGGAATCGGAAAGAGCAACTGCCGGATCCGGATGAACTTCAGCCATAACCCCATCAGCACCGATTGCCAATGCAGCTTTAGCAGTTGGAATTAGCAGATCTCTTCGGCCAGTCGAATGCGTAACATCCACCATTACCGGTAAATGCGTTTCCTTTTTCAGTATAGGTACAGCTGAAATATCCAATGTATTCCGTGTAGCTTTTTCATACGTACGAATTCCGCGTTCACATAATATGATATTTCCATTTCCCTGCGCCATTATATATTCAGCTGCGTTAATGAACTCTTCAATTGTCGCTGCCAGCCCTCTTTTTAGCAGAACGGGTTTATTGACCGCTCCCGCTGCTTTTAACAACTCAAAGTTCTGCATATTACGAGCACCAATCTGGATCACATCAATATACTTAACCGCAGTCTCAATATCCGCCGGGTTTACAATTTCGCTTATAACAGCCAAATCGAATTCATCAGCAACCCTTTTCAGGATTTTTAATCCTTCTTCACCCAACCCTTGGAAATCATAAGGGGATGTTCTCGGTTTATAAGCTCCGCCTCGAAGTAATTTATATCCTTTATCCTTAACAGCTTTTGCTACAGTCGCTACTTGTTCATAGGATTCTACCGCACATGGGCCAAACACAAAGGACGGTTGTCCATTTCCCACTTTCTCACCCTTCAAATCAATTATAGTATCATCAGGATGCTTTTTACGGGAAACAAGCAATGCTTTACGATGATCATCTTCCTGTAGTTCAAGGCTTGCTTTAAATATTTCCTTGAAAATATGTTCAATGGTTGATTTTTCAAATGGACCATCATTATTTTGGATAAGTGTATTAAGCATTTCTCTTTCTCTAACAGGATCAAAACGATACTGGCTTTGCTTACCTTTTAATTCACCGATTTGTTGTACAACTTTTCCTCGTTCGTTAATAAGCTTTAATAATTGCAAATTCAAATTATCCAGTTGTTCTCTTAATACATCCAGTTCCATATTACTCAATATCACTCATCCTCTCTGTTCTGCATTGCATGTTTTAGCCTGGGTTTCATATATTTTAAAAATTTCTAAATCATTTAGTAAAATATTTTACATTTCAGTATATAATTGAAACTATTATAACGGATTAATTCGGTATTGTCACTATTAAACCTTTATCAATAAACCGCTTTTAAGTGTTAAAGCATAAAAGGAGAGACGAATTCTTGACCAAAAAAATTTTTGCTCTCGATATTGGCACTCGCTCAGTTGTAGGAATCATATTAGAAATACGCCTCGATCAATATGTCGTTACAGACGTCATCATTAGAGAACATACTGAGCGTGCCATGCTGGATGGCCAGATTCATGATGTCGTAGCTGTTTCCAACGTTATACTCGATATTAAGCTTACACTTGAAAAAAAGCACGGTCCTCTTACTAAAGTATGTGTAGCAGCTGCAGGACGTGCTTTGCGTACAGAGATTGGGAGATCATCTATTCCCATATCCGGCAAGCCTCTCCTGTCTGCCGATGACCGCATTCATCTGGAATTAGCTGCTGTACAACAAGCACAGTTTCAGGTAGCTGAAAAAGAAGACATCCAAAGTAATTATCATTATTATTGTGTAGGCTATTCTGTTCTCCATTACTATCTTGATGGCCAGGAAATCGGAAATTTACTTGACCAAAAAGGGGATGAAGCAGAAGCAGAAATTATCGCTACTTTTCTGCCGCGAGTGGTCGTTGAATCACTGTTTGCTGCACTCAAAAGAGTAAATCTTGAGCTAGAAGCACTTACTCTTGAACCAATTGCTGCAATTCATGTCCTTATTCCACCCTCTATGAGAAGGCTCAACGTATGCCTTGTTGACATTGGAGCTGGTACTTCTGATATAGCGATTACAGATGAACGAACCGTTATTGCCTACGGAATGGTCCCTGTTGCTGGAGATGAGATAACAGAGGAAATCAGTGATCAGTATTTACTTGATTTCCCGAATGCGGAAGATACCAAGAGATCCATAAATGAACAGGAGTTTGTCAAAATCAGTGATATTCTTGGTTTCGAATCAGAGATCCCAAAAGAAGAAATGATTACAGCCATCTATCCCGCCATTGAAAAATTAGCAGATTCCATTAGCCGAGAAATTTTGCAACTGAATAATGCTAAGCCTCCGCAAGCCGTTATGCTTATTGGCGGAGGTAGCTTAACACCGCGCTTACCAGATATTTTGGCAAAGAAATTAAATCTGCCTGCCAATAGAGTTGCTATACGCGGAATAGACGCTATCAAAAATTTAGTGATTGAGTCAGATTACATTAAAGGGCCCGAACTCGTTACGCCCATTGGAATAGCCATTTCATCAGATGTTAATCCAATTCATTATGTTTCTGTTGAAGTAAATGGGACCCCAGTTCGTTTATTTGATCTTAAGCAACTGACTATAGGAGATGCCTTGCTTGCAGCAGGACTTCATTTAACAAAGCTATACGGTAAACCTGGAAATGCGAAGATTGTTAGTATTAACGGCAGAAATATTACCATACCAGGTACACACGGGGAGCCTCCGCAAATCAAAAGAAATAATGTGTCTTGCTCTCTTGATTCCCCATTAACCCCTGGAGATCAGCTATGGATAGATAAGGGAAAAGACGGTTCTGAAACATCTGTGATATTAAGAGAATTACTTGATGAACTGCCTATGAGGGAGATTTATATAAACGAAGAGAAATATGAAATTCCTTGTACCCTATTTATGAATGGTTTTCCTGCTGATGGCCACGAAGATATTCATGATGGTGATCGGATTGCTTTTAAAATGCCAGAGACTGTGCAGGATGCACTATTGTTCGCTGGCTTGAATTCTATACTGGACGAACTTGTCCCGTTTAATCTAGTTATCAATGGCCGGCTGGAAAGCTTCGTCTCGTTTTCAGGTGCCATATATGTTAACGGAAAAGGTGTATCTTTTAACCATCGGATAGCCGATCATGATCGCCTCACCTTAGTTCGTAGAAAAGCAATCACAGTCAAAGATTTAATAGGTGTCTATAAGGCTGAAGAGATTAATCAAATATCTGTTACGTTTAATGGTCAACCACTTACGTTGACAAATAACAGCTATACAGTCTATCGAGAAGATAAGTCCTTAAGTGATACAGATATCCTTTTTAACGGGGAGCAACTAAAAATAAACTTTAATAAAGAATCCGCTTTTATATTCCAGGATCTATTTCGGTACATAGAAATAGAACTTCCCAAGAATAATCCGGGCGGCTTTCACCTTATGCGGAATAAACAGGAAGTCACATTTTACAATGAAATCCAAGATGGTGATCAACTTGAAATTGTTTGGTTCAACTCACAGAATTATCCGACCAAAGTAAACCGGTAAGGAATTAAATTCCTTACCGGTTTCTATTTAGATATATTCTTTAAGTGCCTGTTCTAGATTTTGTGCTGTAATTCTTCCATGAGATGTATTCCACACAGCCTCACTATTTTTAAATAATATAGCTTGCGGTGACTCATGTTTAATTCCGGTTAAATCTCGAACATGCTCTGATAGTGGTTTGGCTTCCTGTACAGCTAGATAAGCTGTAGCTATAGCAGGATGCTCAGCGACAAACTGGGAATACTCATCAAAAGCTGCACCACTAATTGGACATGTAAGGCTATGCTTCAGAAGCAGAAAAACATCATGCTCTAAAAGTTGCTGTAATTCCTCTTCGTTAGTAATCTTTTTCATCCATATCCCCCCATTTGTGTTTATTCCAAACCACTTTTATTTTTTATTCGTTGTGTTTTTCGAATTGGTTGCTGAATTATTTTTATTTCCAGTTGAATTAGAAGAATTAGAACCTAAATCAACTTTTATTGTATTATTCGAGCTATTGGACGGTGTTTTACCTGAAGATGTATTTCCGCTGGCTGTAGAATTGAAACCAGTTTTTTCAGAAGCATACGTTTCTTCTTTAGCAGTATTTTTACTGTCTATGTTTTCTTCTCCAACATAAACGTCATCTGGGGAATCAACTACAACATTACTATCCATCTTCTTATCTGTTTGATTTTCCTTTGTATCAGATGATTGACTGTTGCTTTCTTCATTTGTCGTGCTTCCAAACTTTTTCTTAACCGCTTCTGTTAATGGTGCACCTTTTTCTCTTGCGACAGAAATCCATTCTGTTCCTTTTTCTTGAGCTGTTTGTTTTAGAGCAATTCCTTTTTCAGTGGCTGTTTGTTTTAAAGCAGATCCCTTTTCTGTAGCCGTTTGTTTTAAAGCAGAACCCTTTTCAATCAATGGAGTTCCTTTTTCCATTAAAACGCTGCCTTGTTCAGATAAATCATGACGAAGTTCTTTACCGGACTTAGGTGCTAAAAACAGTGCAGTAGCTGCTCCAACAAGCCCGCCTACTATTGCTCCTACTACAAAATCTTTTGTTGACATACCATTATCTTGATTAAAATTATCATTTTTATTATTCATTCTTAAACATCTCCTTTTTTATGGTTGATTAAGATTGAGAACGTTGATATCTGGTTTCTTGTGAAGGTAAAGTAACATCTCTGCCTGCTTCAGATTCGGTATAGATTGCTGTACTCTGTTCAGCTTTATGCTTTTTCCACTTATTCACAAGCTCAATGCATGCATTTCCCCATTGAACTACTTGGGTAATTTTTTCGTCATTTTGACTCGCTGCTAATTGAACTCGGTTTGTAATCTGGTCAATGGTTTGATTCACACGTTGAATCGATCCTCCCACACCTTTAACTGCATCAACAACCGTATTTAGATTCTCAGATTTATGCTGAATATCTTCAGCCAAAGCATTCGTCTTATGTAGCAGCAGTGTTGTCTCGGTTGTTATGCCTTGCATCTGAGTTTCTAGGCCTGTTAATGTGCTAGATACACTCTCCATTGTTGTTTGAAGGGATTTTAATGTTCTTGAAAGATAAATAACAAGAACCAGGAACGCTATGGCAATCAATGCCACGCTTAAATATAAGATAATTTCCATCGTCTTCACTCCATCTCTAAATTATAATTAGTTTTTACCCTTTATCTCCTTATTTAAACTATATAGGAATTTATTCTGATCCACAATGTTCCTTCCACCTTAATATTATTACTAAAGTAAGATACAATTAAATTAAAGTTTAGAGATGAAAGGAGATTTTTTTTATGAGGGATCCAAGAATTCAGCAATTAGCTCATAATCTAATTAACTATTCTGTAAAATTACAAAAAGGTGAAAAAGTACTTATAGAAAATTTCGGTATACAACCAGAATTGGTTAAAGCATTGGTAAGTGAAGCATATGAGGCAGGTGGATATCCATTCGTTTCAACAAAGGATCAAACCATTGAAAGACAGTTACTATTAGGTGCAACTGAAGAACACTATAGATTAATCGCCGAATTTGAATCACAGGTTATGAGTAAAATGGATGCATACATAGGTCTTCGTGCAGGCGATAATATTTCAGAACATTCTGATGTCCCTGCTAATAAAATGAAAATCTATGGACAGACCGTACAAAATAAAGTACATAGAGACATCCGCGTTCCAAAAACGAAATGGGTGGTCCTTCGTTACCCAACCAATTCAATGGCTCAGCTGGCAAAAATGAGTACAGAAGGATTTGAAGATTTTTATTTTAATGTATGTAATCTTGATTATGCCAAAATGTCTGAGGCGATGGACAGCCTAGTCGAGTTAATGAATCAAACGGACAAAGTACGCATTACAGGTCCAGGAACAGATTTACATTTTTCTATTAAAGGCATTCCTGCCATTAAATGTGCAGGGGAGCGTAATATCCCAGATGGTGAAGTGTATACCGCACCTGTACGTGATTCTGTAAATGGCACCATTACGTATAATACCCCATCTCCATATCAGGGATTTACATATGAAAATGTATGTCTAACATTCGAAAACGGAAAAATCGTTAAGGCAACAGCGAATGACACAGAAAGAATCAATAAGGTATTTGATAGTGATGAAGGCGCACGTTATATCGGCGAATTTGCGATAGGGGTTAATCCATATATAACCAATCCAATGCAGGATATTCTATTTGATGAAAAAATTGATGGAAGCTTTCACTTTACACCGGGTCAAAGCTATGATGAGGCGCCAAATGGTAATCACTCCAGCATTCATTGGGATTTGGTTAATATCCAACGTAAAGATTATGGAGGCGGCGAAATATATTTTGATGATCGACTAATTAGAAAAGACGGCAGATTCGTTCTCCCAGAATTAGAGAAATTAAATCCTGAAAATCTAAAATAAATAAAAAACCCTTCAAGAGTACTTACTGATTACTCTCGAAGGGTCTTTATGTGCATTTATTTCGTTATAAAGCTCTCATAGGCTGCTTGCACTTTTTGAATATCTCCAGCACCCATAAATAATAATACACCATTGTGATGATTTTTAAGGATAGACGGATCTTCCTCCTGAATAATTTGAGCACCGTCCACCTTATTACAAAGATCTTTAACTGTTAATTTCCCATTCAACTCTCTTGCTGATCCGAAAATTTCACATAAGTATACTTTATCTGCTTCTTTTAAGCTTTCAGCAAAATCATCCAAAAACTTCTGAGTTCTAGAGAAGGTATGCGGCTGAAATACAGCTACAATCTCCCGATCAGGATACTTTTGTCGAGCTGAATCAATTGTTGCCTTTATCTCTGTTGGATGATGGGCATAATCATCAATTAAGATTTGATGATCAAGTTGTTTTTCAGAGAAACGTCTCTTAACGCCAGTAAATGACATTAGGCGTTCCTTAATGATCTCCACATCAATATCCTCATATTGACAAAGTGCAATAACAGCTAGCGCATTTAAAACTGTATGGCGCCCAAACATTGGAATCGTAAATGTCTCATAATAATTATTTCTTACATGCACATCGAATGTAGTTCCAGCTTCTGAAGTGACAATATTTTTAGCCTGGAAATCATTTTCTTCGTTAAACCCATAAAATATGACCGGTACTTTCGCCTGGATTTTTTGTAGCTGCTCATCATCACCACAGGCAATAATTCCTTTATTTACTTGCAGTGCCATCTCTTGAAAGGCAGAGAACACATCATCAAGATTTGCAAAATAATCCGGATGGTCAAAATCAATATTGGTCATAATGGCATAATCCGGATCGTAGGATAAAAAGTGTCTTCGGTATTCGCAAGCTTCGAATACAAAGTATTTAGAATCTGCTTCTCCCTTACCCGTTCCATCTCCAATTAAAAATGACGTTGGCTCAGCTCCGCTGATTACATGAGACATTAAGCCGGTAGTCGATGTTTTTCCATGCGCGCCTGTAACAGCTATGCTCACGAACTTTTTAAGGAAATCTCCAAGAAATCGTGGATAGCGAATGACTGGCAAACCAAGTTCTAAAGCTTGAACAATCTCATCATGACTATCAGGAAAAGCATTTCCTGCAATGATTGTCATACCTGGTTTAATATTTTCTTTATTAAATGGCAATATTTTTATACCGGCATTTTCAAGTGCGATTTGGGTAAAAAATCTTTTTTCATAATCTGAACCCTGTACCTGATATCCCATATCATTTAGGATTTGGGCTAACGCGCTCATCCCGGATCCTTTTATACCTACGAAGTGATAAACTGTCATAGAATGAACCTCCAACATACGTCAATGCTGTAAAACAGTATATGACGGTCTCTTTTTTTTGCTAATTGCAATTTGCCTGCTATGCCTGTTTAGGCTTTACTAATTGAAACAATATAAGTATTTAAAACCAGTTAGATTACTATTATAACGAGCACATGCAATCAATATCTTCATTGCGTTAAAGATATAACTTGTATGATTATAAACCTATAAATCGATTTCGTACAATTTTTCTAACTGATTTTCTCATAAATATAGTATTACCTTTTCTGAGAAATACTCATAATTAAATTATTATACAAAAATTTTTCCTCTGTTCAAAAAGGGGATTGAGATTCATGTATAGCCTCTAAATCAGATTCAGATATAAGCACATCACGAGGTTTACTTCCTTTTGATTCTGATAAAATACCTTCTTTCTCCAGCATATCAATCAGCCTCGCTGCCCTGTTATAACCAATCCTAAAGCGCCTTTGCAGACTGGATATGGATGCTCCTCCCATCTCAACCGCAAATTCACACACTTCGTAATAGAGTTCATCCTTTTCTTCTATATGTTCACTTGTTTTTACCAATTCATTTGGCTCAAACATAAAGGACGGTTTAGCCTGAGCCATTACATGTTTTACGACATCCTCAATCTCATCATCAGTTACAAAAGTTCCCTGCAGGCGAACTGTTTTAGAAGTTCCATTTTCCAAAAACAGCATATCTCCCCGTCCAAGTAATTTTTCAGCTCCACTTTGGTCCAAAATCGTACGTGAATCTACCTGTGAAGAAACGGAAAAAGCAATTCTTGTAGGAATATTTGCTTTGATTAACCCGGTAATGACATCTACAGATGGTCTTTGTGTTGCCACCAGTAAATGAATCCCGCATGCTCTGGCTTTCTGCGCAATACGGCAGATCGCTTCCTCTACGTCAGCAGGAGACATCATCATTAAATCAGCCAGCTCATCAATCACGATAACTAAATAAGGCAGCTTATGCTCCATTTGCCCGGATGATAGTGCCTTTTCATTATATCTGACAATATCTCTCACTCCTGAATGGGCAAACAACTCATATCTCCGTTCCATCTCTTCTACTGCCCATTTCAGTGCAGCTGTTGCAGCTTTTACATCAGTAATAACCGGTGCTGCCAAATGCGGAATATTGTTATATGGCGCAAGTTCAACCATTTTCGGATCAATTAATAAGAGTCTGACATCAGATGGGTGTGATTTATATAATAAACTGATTAAAACAGAGTTAATAAATACACTTTTTCCAGAACCTGTAGAGCCTGCCACCAAACCATGCGGCATTTTCTTTAAATCTGTTACAATCGGGTTTCCTGAAATGTCCAACCCAACTGCCACTGAAAGCGGTGAGGTATTCTCAGCAAAAACTTTTTCCTCCAAAACCTCACGCAGATAAACAGGACGTGTATTTATATTGGGAATTTCAATTCCAATCATTCGTTTCCCGGGAATCGGTGCTTCTATACGAATATCTTTAGCAGCCAGGCTTAGTTTTAGATCATCATTTAAATTTGTGATTTTACTAACCTTAACACCAGGATCCGGCTGAACCTCAAATCTTGTTACAGAAGGTCCTTGAGAATACGTATGTACTCTAGCCTTAACATTGAATTGTTCAAGTGTATCATCTAGCAATGCTGCTTGTTCTGCAAGCCAATCAGCATCTTCTCTAATGTCCACTCGTGGCTTCAAAATTGAAATATCCGGATATTGATAGGAATCATTCAGTTTTTTTTTAGGTTGCTCCGAAGGCTTTTCCTCTTTGCCGGCAATCGTTTTTTGATTGCGATTTGCTGCAATATGATCTTTATCATTCTTAAGCATTAAAACGTTAAAAGGAATGTGTTTTCTGCGCTCCCTAATGCGCTTTTCTCTTTCTATTTTTCGTCTCTCTTCTTCATCCATAGCATCGCTTGTCACTGTTGCTTCCATTGGACTGTTCGGCTCTGATAAAGAGACTTCTCTATCTATATGGTTCTCCGTATCATCCAGTTGCGCGGATTTCTCCAAACCATTAGTTCGATCGATTGACTGCGTTTCGAACGAAGCTATAGATTCATTCGAAACTGGCTCATTCGTTTGAATGTCCTTGATTGAAAACTCATCCTCAGTTCCGTCAAGCAAAATGATATCCTGCCCATTTTTCTCATTGTGACTGATGTCTATATTTTTCTCATCATTTCCGCTTACCTGATGATTTTCTTCTATATTCATTACAGAATCATGGGTCTGCGTGATTAAATCATGAGCTTGCTGAATTTCATCTCTCTTGTATGGTTGGTCTTCCTCCATATCAGAATCAGCTTCCTCAATATCCTCATATACCTCACTGCCTGAAGGGGAATGGTAGTAATCTTCAACTGGTTCCTCCGGTTGTAATCCAAAGTTGTTCTCCAAATTTTCATCATCAGCTTGTTCGTCAAGATTCTGATGAATCATTGGAATCGACTGAAATTCCTCCTGCTCCATCTGTGAGCCAGAGTGCATGATCAGCGTATCTTCTTCCACGATTCCTTCTTCTTGAGTTATTTCATCTTCGTAATCAGCGTTCAAAATTGCTTCATTCATTTCCTCTATTATCTGATTCTCGCTGACTGGATTCCATGCTATTTCACTTGTGGCTGCAACCTCTGTATCTTCTGCTGAAACAGTATCCGGTAATAGCGGAGCAATCACACTCTCGATATCCTCCGTATGTCTATTTCCATCATTAGTCGAGACTTTTTGCTGTTCCTCTTTTATCTCTTCATCTGAATGCTTGAAATCGGGATTCAGCGGCAGCTCATTCTGTCTTTCCATTTCAAATGATGGTTCTTGATTGACACTCGGTGGATTCACTTTCTTTCCATGCATTAAAGCAAGAACGGAATCTAAGGTCGTTTCAGGTGGTAATTCGTATTCGACTGTTTTTTGATTTTTAGTGCCGGCCTGTCGATTTTGAAATCCATAAATAGGCGAAGGTATTTCTGTTCTTCTAAACGGCTTTTTATTCGGAACAACTTCGTTCTGTTTTGGTTCTGGCTTAGGTATTATTCTTTGATTAGACACTTTCAATTTAGGAACAGCAGCCGGGGATTTCTCAAATCTCCTCACGTGCACTTCCTTCTTCACACCCAACTCATTTTGCTTCTTTTTTTGTTCTTTTAATCTTATTAACTCTTCATCTGAGATTAATGGGAATTTGAAATTATCCTTTGGGTATCTATATTGAATTCTTGCTTCAATTTCAATTTGATTTTCTTTTTGTCTTTTTACTTGTTTAGGTTTTTTTTGAATGTTTTCATGGCTATTACGAGGTTCTACTTCTACTTCCTCTTCTACATCCTCATAGAACCAATCAATGATTTTTTTGAAAAAGCTCATAGCCTTCCTCACACTTTCTATGGTTGTTATAAATTAGTATTACAAGTATCTATTTTATCAAAAAATTTACTCATTTAAGACATATTCCTTGTAAATGGTATCAATTTCCTATTATATTATTGGTCTTCTACCGGTCGATTCTTTGCTAAAATAAAGATTGGCTCCAATTCTCCATTTTCATAAAGGAATGGCAGAGCGGTGACCGGAACATTTCCATTTGTAAAAAAGTGCATATTCATTTGTGCTAAAATGTCATAACCTGCATCATTTTGTATGTCTGCAATGATTAAGACATCCTGATGTGGAATGGCCACTGCCATTGTCCCTTTCATATCTTCCTTCCATGTTTTCATTTGTGAATCAATCAGGACTCTTGAAGCATCGTATCCATCGTTATGATTAATAAAATAAAAGTCATTTCCGCGTACACTGTCTTTTTTAGACTTAATCGGCAATGACCTGACATTAAACATAGCCATTGAACGTATGGAATCTTGATCCCAGCCTTCTTTCCTCATTAGCTCCTCATCAATCAACCTATACGTATTACCCAAATCAAGAGCATAATAAACTCTCGTTTCGGCTGTATGCTCATCTGTAATAAACGGTGTATTTTCACGGGACTCCATTGGGAAGGAAGTCGAACGGATAACAGGGTAAATTAATTTTTCATTTCCCTTCAAAGATTGTTCCGTACCCATTACTTTCGTTGATTCTTTTATATAATAAAGGACTTCATCAATCGCTTTTTGACCAGATTGCTCATACTTCGATACAAGCGGCGCCAATCCAATTGTTATTCCCTTGCCAGTTTCTTCATTTTCAATTCTTAATTCCTCTTTATCACGATTATAATTAAATTTTGAATTTGTATCAGCTAAGCTTTCCATAAGTAAAGATTTCATTTTAGTAGTCGTCATTTTCATAGGGATTCCTCCTTAACATTACTATAGCTTAATTAAACTCATGCTGCTAAATAAAGTGTAACTTTGTTGGTTGGGTTCCTTCATTCCAAAGAGCACCAACGGAGTCAATCGGGTTCATACGGGCGATTATCTCCACTTAATCGTTCTTTTTTCTGCTTTTTTTGAAGTAAGAACGGAATAAAAAAATCCCCCGAATAGGGGGGAGTATAATAGTTTATCATAATGAAGCAATGAAATCTTCAATTTGCTCTTGAGTCTTCCGGTCCTTATTTACATATCGGCCGAGCTCTTTTCCATCTTCAAATGCAATAAAGCTCGGTATTCCAAAGACATCCAGCTTTATGCACAGATCAAGAAATTGATCGCGGTCCACATAGATAAAGGTATACTCTTTATTTGCGGCCTCAATGTCACCTATAAATGGTTCGATGAATCTGCAATCCGGGCACCAATTTGCAGAAAATAAAAGCATCACTTTCCCATTTGACATCAATTCATTATAATGTTCCATACTTTCTAATTTTTTCATATCAAAATCATCCTCTCGAGTAGCCTCTTGTATGAGTTATCATACCCAAATCTACAGAGGATTGCTATTCTAACGTCACATTTTTAGTTTCCTTGCCAAGAATCAATACAGACAGCATCCCAATTATAATGGCAATGCTAAAAAGTAAGAAGATTTTATCAATAGATGTATGAGAAGCCAGTAAGTTTCCGACGGCAAGTGGGCCAAGGATACCTCCTATTCTCCCCACAGCTGCTGCCATTCCTGTGCCAGTCCCTCTTATAATAGTTGGATATTGTTCAGGTGAGTAGGCATAGAGCGCTCCCCAAGCTCCCAGGTTAAAAAAGGAAAGAAAACACCCTGAAATCATTAAGGCTTTTAATGTTTCTGCATTACCGAAGAAATAAGCACTTACAGCTGTTCCAAACAAATATGTAACCAATACAAATTTACGTCCAAATTTCTCTATAAACCAGGCAGCCGTGAAATACCCAGGCAATTGCGCCAAGGTCATCATAACAACATATTGGAAACTTTTTATGAGTGTAAAACCTTTCAAAATCATAACACTGGGAAGCCACAGAAACATCCCGTAATAGGAAAAGACAACACAGAACCACAGAATCCAGAGCATCAAAGTCTTTACCGCATAATCTTTAGTCCATAGTGTCTTAAGCGAATTTACGATTGAGATGGATTTCTTTTCCTTAACCATTTGAAACTTCTCAGAATCAGGTAGATGTATTCTTAAATAAATCGCATAAAAAGCAGGAAGTGCACTGATTAGTAAAGCAATTTGCCAGCCATAAGTTGGAATGACAAAGTATGAAATAAGCGCCGCAATCAGCCAGCCTGCAGCCCAAAAACTTTCAAGCAGCACTACGACTCTGCCTCTTCTCTCTGCAGGCACACTTTCCGACACCAACGTAGAAGCAACTGGCAATTCACCGCCAAGCCCCATTCCAATTAAAAATCTGAAAACCAGAAAAATAGATAAGCTTGTCGTCAAAGCAGAAAATCCGCTTCCTAAGGAAAATAATAATAGCGTAATAATTAATACATTTTTTCGGCCGATACGATCAGCCCAAATCCCAAACACTAAAGCACCTACTGCCATGCCGATAGAGTTCACACTTCCTATCCACCCCATTTGTTCTGAGGTTAAATTCCACTCCTTCTGCAGAGCCGCGATAATAAACGAAAGCATTCCAACATCCATAGCATCGAATAGCCAAGCGACCCCGGCAATCCCCAATAGTTTCCGTTCTTTTACCTTTCCCTTCCCCATTCATTGACCCTCCCCATCACAATCTCAATGAAAACTATTAAAATGAAATCTCTAATTTGTATATTAACTTCTGTCTTGACAGGTGTAAACAACTATTTAAATTATTTTCTAAAGAATAATACTCGTCTAAGTCTCTTTGATTCTACAAGGCTGTTATCTCATAGATTGTTCCTCCTGAATAAATAAGTTAATCACCATTCTGTGATATCGCCAGAATAAAGATAGCTTCTTAACTAAGGGCAGTGTTAATGTTTTATAAAGACATTTATTGTAGAAGGGGAATGTTATGAATAGAAAAATCCGTGTTTTTTTATTTGTTTTCTTCTGTTATTTATTGTGGCTATACTTCGCTATATATGAATCTTCAATTTATAACTGGTGGACAGTAAATGTGATAAAACACGCAACTGATGATACTGTTCAAATAGGTGTCTCATTAGTAAAGGTGTTTGTTGGTACGGTTATATTTACTCTTAGTGGATTTATATTCTATTTATTGTTGAGAAAGAGAAGTTAGTTCTTATTGACTAAGGGGGTTTTAGTTGAATATCCGAGATAGCAAAAACACTGCCTCTGTTTATGGCATTAGCAACAATCTTTACGAAAACATCCAATAGACATTCTCTAATAGGATAAACGGCTATTGAATACAAATAAGCTGGGAGAAAAATAGTTATAATTTATAAAGAAATCCCCTTTATCCTCACCACAAATATCTTCCATTCTGAAAAGGATATACACCGTTCATTGAAGAATTAATATGGAAGTAACTACAACATGCATAAAGATATAATCCTAACAGAATGGTTTTCACCCCATTATTCTGCTTTATTAGAAAGGCGGATTTATTTGTTAAACTCACTAAAATGTATTCAAGAAGTAAAGATAGGAAATACAAAGGTATTAAGAAATCATAAGTGGATACACTTTCTCTACCTTACAAAAGAACAACACGTAAATTTAGAGCAAGTAGAATCTTTAGAGAAATTGCCGCCAAATCCGGTTCTATCCTATGTAGAACGAACCCTTTGGTTATTGAACGAGATGAATCTTCCCATTAATGAAAGGTCAATTATTGAAGATGTCTTGATTTGGTCTGAGGTATCAAAAGGCGGGTTGAAGCACAAACGTAGAGAGTGGGAGAAAAAAGGATTCCAATTGGCCATTCATAATATTGGCTCAGCTCAAATTTATGCTGATGAACAAATGAACCTGCCGTTACACTCCCGCAATTTAGATAGAGAGGAACTTGTTTATCTTCTCATATTAACACATGGGTTAGCCGGTCAATTTATCAGAGGAGAAATCCATTATTCTCAATTCCGTCCCTTAATTTATTGGATTGAGGAACATAAAAACTTAGAATATAACATAGAAAGGATTCTCTATTCCCTAAATCAGTGTGTTATTCAAGCGGTTTCAGATCAGTTGTGGAACAACGTCCATAAGGAAGTAGAAGAAGTACTATCCTGGATAAACAAAGGTGAACAGGCAAAAGAGCTTCCCCTAAAAGAGCGGATGAGAAGATTAAGAAGATCTTCAATCCAGCGCGGGGAAAACTTCGATGATTTATACAATCAGTATTTTGAAAACAAACAATTAGAGAGATACATAGAGTTGTTCTTCAGTAAAATAGATATGTGGTATCTTGAATCTGCTTTACAAGAGTTTTCTTTAGAAGAGTTTTTGAAAATTTTCTTATTGATATTCCAGAAAATTAATCCCCTTACTATACAACAGGTTAGCTTTGAGTCTTTTATGAAGGATATTTACTATGATTACAAGGGGCAAAAAGTAATCAATCTATACAAAAAAAGAATTATCGAGACATTCCTGAATGAGTTTACAATTGATGATTTACTAAAAGGAAAGATGCCTGTAAACGAACACGTTCAAATTCAAATTGAACCCTCAGACTTACTAGGTCAAATTGTAGGGGTTTATTTTAGTTATTCAAGTGCCGGTCAGAAATTAATTGAATTTTGCCAGGAAGCCGAAAAGTCTCCGATCTATGAAAGAGCAATTATCTTACTTTATGACTTTTTTGGTTTCAGGAAAGATGCCTTTGATCGCTTGCAGAATGAAGAAAACTATTTAACCGATATGAATAATGGTCAAGATCATAAAAAGGTCATATCTGATTTTGCTGTAGGGAAGGTAATGCTGGACATTGGAGCCGGCGGCGGTGTGATGCTTGATATCCTATCTGAAAATCACCCAGAAGCAACTGTAATCGGAATTGATATCTCAATTAATGTAGTAGAGGAATTAAACAGGCGAAAATTCAGGGAAAATAAATCATGGCACGTAAAACAGGCAAACGCCTTGGAATTAAAAGACTATTATGAGCCAGGAAGCGTAGATACCATTGTGTTTTCTTCTATCTTACATGAAATGTATTCTTATATTCCGTACAAAGGCAGGAAATTCAATCGAGATGTAGTTATCCAAGCATTGAAAAGTTCTTTTGAAGTATTAAACAAAGGCGGAAGAATCATCATTCGTGACGGAATTATGACTGAGCCTATAGACCAATGGAGACTACTAGAATTTAAAGACCCAAAGGGCATGGACTTCTTTATGAGGTATGTTCATGACTTTAAGGGAAGGACTATCAGGTATGAAAGACTGGAGAGTCTTCTTATCAAACTGCCTGTTAATGATTTAATGGAATTCCTCTATACGTATACTTGGGGAGAAGAGGCTTATCCACATGAGGTACAAGAACAATTTGGGTATTTTACTCCAAGTGAATATGAAGAAGTTATTCATGTATCTTTAGGTAAAGAGGCAAAAATTATAAAGCTTCATCATTATTTACAAAACGGATACGAAGAATTTCTTTTACCTAAAGTAAAAATTATGAATGAAAAAAGAGAGATTGTACCGCTACCGGACAGCACCTGTTTAATTGTAATTGAGAAAACATAAGACAAGAAAAGAGGAGAAATTATCTCTCCTCTTTTTATATGGCTGCTTTCGTAAGGATTTATATGGAAACAACTGCCTCCAGAAAGGAAGTGGCTGTACATCCGTAACTTTTATCCAGGAGCAGCAATCATGCGAAAGCCCGCTGAGTTGTAGAATCACCTTCTTCAATCAAAAGGTGATTTGGCTTTTGACTCTTAGTAGCTATGAGAGATCATATAGTATATTCCCAGCTCTTAATAGCCCTTAGAAAGGATAAAAACAAGCAACTACCCTTATTTGACAAAATTCGGCAGTCCTCAACGTTTTTAGCAGTATTTTTTTATCACCTATGTTATCATACTAGTAAAATCATAGATAAAGGTGAGAAATTACATGAAAAATAGTATTATCTCCCTCGTCGGGTTTATTATTTCGAAGCTCTTCTCTTCCAAAATAAAGAAACATGAAGAAATTCAGCGTCTATCAGAAGATGAAAAATACTAAGACTCCTAAACTCTCCTCATCACGACTTCTTTACTGTTAAATGATACTCATACTGACCAACTAATAATTCAATAATGTGCTCAAACATACGATCTCTTGTTATACGGCCGTTTGAGAATACACCAACAGCTCCTTCTGACTTCCTGATATCCTGTTTCTTTGTATATTCATCCATAACCGGCCCAAGCTCTCTGCCCGAGTATAACTCCTCAGCAATACTTTCCGGTAATTTGATACGTGCACCGCCACTGACAAAGCTTTTGCCTTCTTTCGTGACTAGTGCTCCCCAATTGCATATAAACAATCCATAAGGCGTTTTCACCACTCCGCCTTCAAGACCCAGCCCAAATTCAGCCTGAACTTCCTTCATCGCATTTCTTGCTCTATTTAAAGCACCCTCAATTGTTTCTTCATCCGAGAATGGCTGTTCATTTACCTCAGATGATACATTAACCGGAACAAGCTCAGCTGATAACTCCCGGCCCGCTAATTCTCCAGCCTTAATTTTCGCCGGATTTTTAGTGCCCAAAGCAATTTTAACCATTAATCTGCATCCTTTCTTTAAAAAAGAAGACAGATAGATGCCTCTGCCTTCTCAACTCTTTTATTAACCGTTTTGTTTAATCGTTTCAACGGTTGTTTTATCACAGCTTCTAACTAATTTAACCAATAATTCTTTTGCTGCAGCATAGTCATCAATATGAATAATGGAGGCATGCGTATGGATATACCGTGAACATATACCAATTACGGCACTTGGTATACCGCGATTTGTAATATGTACTTTCCCTGCATCTGTCCCCCCATTTGGAGCAACAAAATATTGATATGGAATATGATTCGATTCCGCAGTATCCAAGATAAATTCTCTCATCCCTTTATGCATGACCATTGTACGGTCATATATTCTAAGTAATGGACCTTTTCCGAGATAACCGAATACAGATTTACTGCCTGACATATCATTTGCAGGACTTGCATCACATGCAAAGAAGATATCAGGATCAATCATCGTCGCCGCTGTACCCGCGCCTCTCGTACCGACTTCTTCCATAACAGTAGCACCGCTGTATAGGATATTAGGCAATGTCTCATTTTGAAGCTCTTCCAGTAGTTCAATCGCCAATCCGCAGCCATACCGATTGTCCCATGCTTTTGCCAGAATTTTTTTAGGATTGGCCATTTGAGTGAATTCACTATATGGGATGATTTGCTGACCTGGTTTCACTCCCATTGCAATTGCATCCTCTTTATCATCAGCACCAATATCAATCAGCATATTACCGATTTCCATAGGTTTGGACCTTTGGGCCTCACTCAGCAAATGTGGCGGAATCGAACTGACAACACCGATAATAGGGCCTGATTCAGTATATACCTGCACTCTTTGTGCCAGCAACACCTGACCCCACCAGCCTCCAAGCGTTTGAAAACGAAGTAACCCCTCAGGAGTAATAGAGGTTACCATAAAACCAACCTCATCCATATGTCCGGCAACCATAATTTTTGGTCCTTGGTCATTTCCGCGTTTCACACCAAAAATACTGCCAAGGCCGTCCTGAATGATTTCATCTGTGTATTTGGATAATTCCTTTTTCATAAACGAACGAACTTCATGTTCAAATCCAGGTGCTCCTGGAATCTCGGTAAGAGTCTTAAATAAATCTAGAGTAGATTGCTTCATATATGTATCCCCTTTACCATGTTATTTTCTATAATCTCTATTCTCATTCTACAGAATCATACTTCCAAATACCACATACATGGAGTTTGTTGGTTAAAAGATGGCACTATTTAAGCTTAAAATGTATAATGAACGGGAATAGATTAACCAAGCAAATGTTAAATAACAGCTATTACCCATTTGATTGGAGGAATATAAGTGAATTGGAAAACATTTATTTCAGGTGTTGCAGCAGGATTTGCAGCAGGTTATGTCGTTAAAGAATTAACAAATCAAAGCAATATTACTTCTCCTGAAAAGATTTTGTCCACTATTAAAAGTACACTTGGACAAGACGGAGAGACCATCAGAGGCTCATGGATTATGATGAAGCCTGAAAAGTATACAAAAAATGAATTGGATTATGATGTATACAAAGGTGGGCTTACAAAGCAAGAAGGCCTTGAATCTACGCAGTATGAATTTATAGCGGATGCAACAACAGGAACAATCATCGATTTTTACGAACAAGTACATTAATTAAAAATGGTAGAAGGAGGAAAATCACTTTTCCCCCTTCTATTTTTTTATTTCATTAGGCGTTTCAATAAGATAGTAGTAATTTTGAAGGAGAATTATATGTTTTCCCTATTTTATGCGCGAAATCAGGAATTATTGAGCGATTTCCCTTTTTTAAGAGCGAAAACAGTGATTATTGAGCGATTTCCCCTTTTTATGAGCGAAAGCAAGGTTTATTGAGCGATTTCCCCTATTTTATGCGCGAAAGCAGAATTTATCGAGCGAATTTCCCCTCTTATGAGCGAAAAAGATATTGATTGAGCGGGAATTTTAGATATTGGATGCCTCATAACCGCAGCATACCACCACATTAAACTAATAGCCCGTAAAAAAAAGCGCCGATAAGTCACCAACAAGTGACCTACCGGACAGCCTTTATTCTGGTCGATTTCGCTCAACTTTTTCGATTATTCCTTTTCCGTCTGCATCCCATTTGATGGCACGGTAAGCATAATCATGATAAAAAGTGAACCATGCTTTATTTTCAATTCCTTGTTTAATCCATTTCTCTTTTGCATGTATGGAATCCATCGGGTAATCATCATAAGCCAGCACCCATAGAGGATTCTGATGGGCATGCGTTGGCATAAGGTCTCCCATATGAATTAATTGTTGATTATTGTCCTCGAGCACGATAATGCTGTGACCGTCACTGTGGCCGCCTGTATGAATCATCCTCAGTCCTTCAGTGATTAATACTTCACCTTCAAATGTTTCGACCTGTGTAACAATTGGCTTCCAATTTTCTTCCCAGTAGGTATTACGGGAACGAATATTGGGATTCTGAAGTTCTTCCCATTCAATTTTCGAGGTATAAATCGTTGCCTCAGGAAATAGGCTGATCAATTCGCCTTCCTGATAACCAGTCAGCCCACAGGCATGATCAAAATGCATATGAGTCATCAGAATTGCATCGATATCCGAATAGGTCATTCCGAGCCTGCTCAAGGATTCCTCGAGCTTGGACTCTTCACTGACACCATAATTTCTAATTTGTTTTTCCGACAGCTTCCCTTTGCCGAGGCCAGCTTCGATTAAATAATTTTTATGATCTGTCTGTACTAAGATGGGGTCCGACCTTAACTCTATTTGGTTCAATTCATTAACAGGATAACGTTTTGACCATAATGGTTTCGGAACCACTCCAAACATGGCTCCACCATCCATATGAGTATCTCCGCCATTCAACCAGGTTAATGTAAACTTACCAAATTGCAAAGTTTCCATAATCTATAAGCCCCTTTTTATAAGTGTGTTGACAGATCAAAAAAACATAGGATTAAAAGGAGACTTCACAACGATAAATTGGATTGCCCTTTGCTGAAAATTTTTGTTCATATTCAGTCATAATATTGCCTTCCATATCACTGTTGTGTAAATCCAAGCTCACTTCATTTAATGTCATCCCATAATGCGAGAAGCTTACAAGTGAGTATTCAAATAATCCTCTGTTATCTGTCTTAAAATGAATTTCGCCATGCTCCGGCAAAATTCCTTTATATAGATCAAGGAATGTCTTATACGTCAATCTTCTCTTTTCATGACGTTTCTTAGGCCATGGATCAGAGAAATTCAGATAAACACGGGAAACTTCTCCCTCTGCAAAAATATTTGGAAGCTCTTCGGCATTCACATTCAGCAACTTCACATTTGGAAGATTAGATTCCAGCAATCGATCAAGTGCTGTAACAATCACACGCTCTGCCAATTCAATACCGATATAATTAATATCCGGATTTTGTGCAGCCATACCATTAATAAATTGTCCTTTACCAGTACCTACTTCTATATGAATCGGATTATTATTCCCAAACACTTCATTCCATGAACCCTTTTTAGTAGTCGGCTCCTGAATGCAATAATAAGGATTGGCCATTAGCTTATCCTTAGCCCATGGTTTATAACGTTGTCTCAAATTTGTGCACCTCCGCTAAAATACGTAAAAAAAGAGTAGCATAACATTTCATAAAATACCATGCTTATTAGTTAAAACATAATAAAAACCGGCATATGCCGGTTAAATATGAATAAATTTGGCTAAACTTTCACAACCTAAAATTGAATATGAAGAGAAGGGTTGTGGATAATTTGCCATTATCACAAAATCATCATTGGATGTTAGTAAAAGATATTTTAAATAATCATCAAGAAGATTGCTGCGGTTCACAATCAGAAGTTGAACAGCTTGAGAGAACTGTTAAATCCCTGATGGTTCAACCCGGTCTTGATGTAAATACAAAAGCTGTACTTGATGAGATTTACCAATACAGCCAAAGCGGTATACATGCCGCCAACCTAGAAAGTCATATAGAAGCACACCAGCAGCAACTCTCTGGCTGGGTTCGAGACATTGATCAATATTCCTGAGCAAATTTTAAATATTCGATATACCGGTTCATTTCATGCAACCGGTTTTTTCGTTTGTGCAAGACTATATTTTGTATAACCTGTGCAAGCACATGCCATTTCATCCTTAACTTAAGGTCTTCAGTGAGCTCTAATCCGTATTTGGATAGCCATTCCTTCCAATGCTCTTGTTTAACATAGGAATATAATAGCATACCGATATCCATAGCCGGATCTGCGATAATTGCACCGTCCCAATCAATCAAATATAGATCACCATTGTCAGAAATAAGGAGATTATTATGATTAATATCACCATGGCATACAACTTGCTGGTCACTGTTGACATCCTGTATATGTCTTTCCATAAATTCAATCGTATTTTGAATACTTGGATGATTTTCTAATTCCTTATCAAGGGAATTTTTTACGGACATTAGGATTTGTGTAGGTGTTTGGGCTGTCTTACCTAGGCGTCGAAGCATGTTTAATAAAGGTTTAGAAAGATGGATTTTCTGAAGCAATTCAGCAACCGCTTCTTCACTCATCTCAGTAGGATGTAATTCTCTACCATTCATCCATTCCTGAGCAGTAATCACGTCTCCATTTTCAAGCCTCTTGGTCCAGATCAGTTTTGGCACTATTCCTTCAGCGGAAAGCACAGCTAAAAAAGGAGACGAATTCCTTTTTAAAAATAGTCTTTGCTCATCATGCCTGGCAATAAACGCTTCACCTGTTGCTCCTCCGGCAGGGGTTATCTCCCACTCTTGCCCTAAATAATCCATGGTATTCACCTTCAATAATCTAATCTATTCTGGCATGGTTGTATGTAAAAATAAAAAAGACAGCCATTGACTGCTTTTTTCCAATAGCCATCTTATTAAATTTTAGTAGGTTAGGGACACATTCGTCAAGTGTTCCTGACTATTATTCCTGAACAAACACATATGTTCGCAAAGGTTCAAGGGTATAATCTCTTATGCTTTTCCTGATTATACGGTCTCCTTGTCCATCAGCACAACTATCACAAAGAATATCCCATTCAGTATCATTTGGCAGAGTGATTGCTGTTTCCTTTTCAGCATGGTGGAAGATTACTAAAATATTTTTCCAGCTTCCATATTCACCGACATTTTCATACATCAGGGCATGACAATTAACATGAATATCGACAATTTTCATATGTCTTTCTATTTCTTCACGTGTTCGAAAACGGAATGCACCATGGCTTTTTCGAATTTGTATCAAGCATTTTAAATAAGATATTGTTTCATCATGTTGCTCTCTTAGATCCCAATTAAGTTCATTTATCCAATCCGGTGAACAATAACTATTTTCGATTCCTTGTTTTGTTCTAAAAAATTCCTGTCCACTATGCAAAAATGGAATACCTTGTGAAAGCAAGACAATACTTGTAGCAAAACGATGACGGCGCTGCCTTAATTCATTTGACTCCAACCCATTAGCCACCTGAAGGCGATCCCATAATGTGTGATTATCATGACATTCCACAAAATTGACTGATTGTACCGATGTCAATGGATATTCGGTACCTGTATTGGTCACAAGCTCAAAGAAATCATGCGGCTCTACTCTTTTACCGGAAATATAGCCGATATCTTTTAAATCAAAATTACTTCCTTTAATCGTATCTCTAAAGCGATCATTAAAGAATCCAATACCCGTTAATTTATGAGCATTTGCAATCGTTGATTTTTGCTCAGCAGGGAGTGCTGTGTGTAAATCCCAGCCTTCTCCGATGAGAATGGCATCCGGTCTTATTTCTCTTACCACACGTTCTATTTCCTTCATCGTATCCAAGTCTAGTAAGCCCATTAAATCAAATCTAAATCCATCAACCTGAAAATACTCCAACCAATATTTAATGGAGGCTATAATGAATTTTCGGACCATAAATCGTTCTGATGCTACATCATTTCCACAGCCGCTGCCATTTGAAGGCATTCCGTTTGAATCATAGCGGAAATAATAGCCAGGTACGATTTTCTCAAAGTTAGACAATTCCTTTTGAAATACATGATTATAAACAACATCCAAAATAACGCCAAGTCCATTTTTATGAAGACTCTTAATCAATTCCTTTAATTCTTCTATTCGATTGAACGGCAGATGCGGATTTGTGCTGTAGACTCCTACTGGAGAATTAAAATGACGCGGATTATAACCCCAATTATACTCCTTACCAATGACTGTTTCATCAACCCCTGAGAAATCATTAACCGGCAAGAGTTCAATATGAGTAACTCCAAGTTCCTTTAAATAACTGATCCCGGTTGAATATCCTTTGTTTGTTTTCGTATTTTCTTCTGTAAACGCCAAGTATTTCCCCTTGGCATCCATGCCGCTGTTGTTATGATGAGAAAAGTCGCGTACATGTGTTTCATAGATAATTGCATCGACATGGCTGTCTAACGTGGGAATTTTATAGGAATGTCTTTCGATTTTTTCGGGATCTATAATAGCGCTGTATTGGCCATTTACAGAAACAGCCTTCGAATATGGGTCGGTTGCTTCTCTCCAAATATAATTGACACGAACCAAATAAGAATAAAAATAACCCTTTAAATCATTATGAATCGTTAATGACCATACTCCTCTTTCCCCCCGCTGCATCGCCACAGTTCCTTTTTCGGCCCCAAAATCATTGATTAGCTTAACCTTTACACTGGTAGCAGTTGGTGCCCATAGCTTAAACACTGTCTTTTCTTTTGTATAGACAGCGCCTAAATCATTTCCATCATAATGATAATGTTCATCAAATTCAGGAGTCCGGATTACTGCACCTGTCCGAAGTCCAAAGGCTATTCCTTTATCATCCTCTATTTGATACTCTTCACCGAGCGGTATTTCAAATGGAGCCGTACATATATATTTAATGTAATGCTCTATTCGAACGACCTCTTCAACCTTTAATACGCCAATTTTTTGACCTTCGAAATAAATCGTAAAGGTCGGGGTTTCGTTATCACGATAATTAAGTGGAATTAAGATGGTAATTTTGTTTAATGCGTCCAAAAAAGCTGAAAACCTATCTGAATACACAATACTCACTCTCCTAAAGCTGCAATATTTACTTTATGATGATGCATATTAACGACTACCTTATCATTGCCAATATAATCGCCATCTGCATGAATAAATGCTGGTTGCCCAGAAGAAAGTTTTATATTCTTCCCTTGTAATTCCTGTACTCCCCTTATTTTGAGATGGCCGCCCCAAACTACTGTGACGAACATAAGTATCAGTTTCCATTTGGAAATATTATGTACGATTATGATATGAAAAAGCCCGTCATCTGGTTTCGAGTTTGGTGAAATCTTTATTCCACCACCAAAATAGGGCTGATTGGATGTCGTAACAAGCCAAACATTTTTATAGTTGAGGTCCCGGCCATCTATAGAAAGAGAAACATCAATTGGTCTATATGTTAACCATTTAATAAAAAAGAAATATAAATAAACAAGCTTTCCAGCGCCTATTTTATTAAAGTAATATTTTGATTTCGACTCATTTACAGCTTTTGTAACTGCTGCATCCAATCCCATACCCAAACTGTTCATAAAATACCCTTGTTTGTCAGTTTTATAGGATCCTAGATCGATTGGTGTCATTTTTTCACTATTTAGACACAATTTTTTAAATGCTTTAGTCGGATTTTTATCAATCTGGTATCCTCTTGAAAAATCATTTCCGGATCCTGCAGGAATATAAGATATCCTGGCTTCTTTATATCCGACAGCACCATTAATGACTTCATGAATCGTCCCGTCTCCACCTACAGCAATAATTAACGAATCACTCTCCTTTTCCAAAATTTCTCTAGTGATTTTACAGGCATGTCCTTCATATTCTGTATACCTATATTGGTAATGGATATTTTCACGTTCTAGGTATTTTTTTACCTTTTTCCAAATTTTTAAGCTTCCCCTATTCTTCGCGGCAGGATTTATAATGAAATTGAACTTCTCCTTGCTCATTAAAGCTTCCCTATAAACCGCTCTCTCTATCAAGCTCCTCCAACTCCTCTTCCAAATCCATTCTAATAGTGTAGGCTGTACTGCAGTAGTCCAATAGAGCCTGACCTGACTTAAGCTGTTGGTTTTTTATAGGAGACTGATTATTACGTATGCCCTCAAACCATCTTGCATAAGAACGCTTGTCGATGATTATCTCTGTATGGATGGCATTTACATCATCGATATATCCATTACGACAAATGATTCCTTTCCTGATTGGCATATCAATCTCCTTGCTTTCTAAGATCCTCTTAATGATTCTTTCCATACGATTTATGGATATATACGGGTTTAACACTTTTTTGTCTGCCCGATTATGATGTTTTCTTGTCCAAAACCTTCCCCTGTCCGCCAAAAATACGGCATCCTCTTCTGCTTCAAGAAAAGTTAAGCACCATATTTCCGTAGGCGTCATAAGCAGAATATCCAATTCTACCGGTGCATTTTTAAACTGAAAGACAGGCTTGTAAAGAATTAAGCAGTTATCAGGAAAGCGTTGCAAAAAATAACGCAGTTTCTGGTCATATACATAATTGGCATTTACTACAGATTTTTCTCTTAAGGTTGAACTCGCCCATTTAAGCTGAAAATTAAAAATCCGATCTAAAAATTGCTGTTTTAAATCGCTCTCTATTCGTGGGGGGAATTTCAAAAACCGTCCCAATTCCTGTTCTCTGTTTGAAACAGTTTGCCCTTCATGAACGTGAAAAGGTTCGCTTTGTTCTCTTTTAGTAAATATCTTCTTAAACGTCTCCGAGAGAGTTCTCTTTTTAATGGGATCATCCTGATTTTGATATATCTCATTGTTTTCTCCGCCAATCAGCCAGTCATTGATATCTCCTTCTTCATAAGCCTGCTTTAGTTTAGTCCACTGCTGTTTTTTTAAGCGGACAAACTGAGAGGAATAATGATAAATATCCTGTTCATAACGGGATACATAATCCTGCAGTTTAATTAATTGTCCCATCCCGTTTCCCCTGCCCTTTTCTAGTCTCTTTAAAATCTATATGGTCATTTTAGATGTGCATAATCATGACCAATAAAGCCTTCATGTTTTAATCAATTCAACCTACCATTACGTTTATGAATATCTTACACCAATGGAAATTTAATGATCGGTTCATATTTAGGAATAGATTGGCTATTGGTTTGATATAGAACGAGATGCTGTACCTGAAATTCTGGTATAGATGGGAGAGAGTCTTCTAGTTGTCTTAGACTGTCTTTTTCCATTGCCTCCATACATCTTCTTGCTATCGTAGCATGCGGTGTAAACGGCTTTGTATCCAACTTAAAGCCGATACTTGTACAAGCATTCCATACGTTCTTCTGCACTTCATATAAGATCGGCTGTTTCCTCACATCTGCCCATAGAATTCTTGGCTGATTCACCATACCAAATGTACCCAATCCTTTAATCGTTAATGGAAATGAAACAAGTTGCTCTGCTCTTGACTTCAATAAATTCACAGCACCATCCAACATACTATGAGAGGCACTGCCAAGGAATGCTAAAGTAATATGATAATCGCTTGGATGAACCCAGCTTTTAAATGCATACATACGTTCTAATTCAGCAGCCCATTGGTGCAATGATTCTTTAATCTCCTTAGGTAATTCAATTGCAAAAAAATAATGATTCTGTCTATTCATCGGCCTATCTCCTTCATATTTTAACATAATGTCCATCCTTCTATTTTAACTATTTAGACGATTTTGAATAAAAATGTTTATTCAAAAAAGAGTTCAGGGTTAGTATTCCCTGAACTCTTTTCCATTTACTTTAATCTTCCGCATTCATTTTCAATTTTAGCAAGGAAGGCTTTCTGAAGCTTTCTTGTTGTAGTATATGGGGCTTTTCCAACCGCTTGTCCGTTGGTTTTTACAACGGGTATAATTTCTAATGTGGTACCAGACAGAAATACCTCATCAGCCGACATTAATTCCCCAGGTGTAAATGGTCTTTCTTCGTAAGGAATTGAAAGCTCCTCACAAAGCATTAAAACCAACTGCCTGGTAATCCCATTTAAAATTAGATTGTTTGCAGGATGAGTAATCAGAATACCATCCTTTATAATCGATACATTCGTATGACTGCCTTCTGTTATCATGCCATCTCTGTTTAAAATCGCTTCCTTACATCCCTGTTTAACCGCCTCTTCAAAGGCTAGGATATTACCGAGAAGGTTCAAGCTTTTAATATCGCAATTAAGCCACCGTTTATCTTCAATAATACAGACTTCAGCACCTGACTCCATCAGTACAACAGGACGTTCAGATTCTCTTGTATAAGCGATAAAGGTCGGTACCACCTCTTTACCTGGAAAAGCATGATTCCGCGGTGAAACCCCCCGTGTAAATTGCAGATAAACAGTACCGGTAGTCAGCTCATTTTTAAGAACCAATTCCTCAATAATCTCCTTAAGGCGTTTCGGACTGTAGGGTATCTCTATGCCGATCTTTTGTGCGCTTGCAAACAGACGCCTGCTATGCCCTTCCCACGCAAATAGCTTTCCATTATAAATCCGTATAACCTCGTAGATACCATCCCCAAATTGATACCCACGATCTTCTATATCGATGGCAATTGTTTCTCTTTTCGAAAGGACGCCATTGTGAACAATATAATCCATTTCCCCCAACTCCCCTTGTGATAGATTATCTTGTTAATTCATAGATAGCTTGTGCATACATAGCTGTTGCTTTTAATAAATCGTCAATCATGATGTATTCGTCTTTTTGATGAGCTACATCTTCCCTCCCCGGAAATAAAGGGCCAAAGGCAACCGCATTTTTCAGCGCACGCGCATACGTCCCGCCGCCAATTGCCAATAGCTCAGGTTCTTCCCCTGTGTGCTCGTGATAAATTTTTTGCAAAGTTTTAACCAATTGGCTATTTGCATCCACATGGTGAGGTCCCAAATGGGTTTTTATAGTCGCAGTAAATTGATGCTTATCAGCGATTTGCTCAATCGTTTTCCATCCATTCTCAAAATCATATGTCACAGGATAACGCATATTGAAGGCAATCTTACCTAATTCGCCATTTCTATATGTAATAATTCCATAATTAATGGTTAAATCACCGGTAATATCATCCGAATAAGCTACACCAAGTTTTCTTCCTCTGGATTCACTGCTCAAATACTGATGGATGAATTCAAAAAATGCACGGTCATCCCCACGTAAAGGCATGGTGAATAGAAAATCCGCCAGCTTAAGACCTGCATTAAGTCCAAGATCAGGCTCCATACCATGGACAGATATCCCTTCCATCGTTAAGATGACCTCATTATCTAACATGGAATATGTACCTTTTAAATTATGATCTTTCAAGTACATTGCAAATTTTTCTTTCCACTCTTTCGCCTCATCGAAATTAAGAGAAATAGTTGCTTTAGCTGCCTCTGGTACCATATTAAAACGCTGGCCCGCTTCAAAGCTTTTCACAACAAAGGATTCAGCCGGTATACTTTTTGATTTCATATCCATTGTGAAATCTGCTATCCCCTTTTCTGCATAGATAATTGGAAAATCAGCATCCGGCACGAACCCTACCGTTGGCATTTCTTCTTTTTCAAAATAATAATCCATACAGCGCCAGTCACTTTCTTCATCCGTACCCAAAATCAATCGAACTCTTTTATTTAAATCGATGCCCATTTCTTTAATGATCTTCATCGCATAATAGGCAGCCATCGTTGGTCCTTTATCGTCGATCGCGCCACGTGCAAATATTTTTCCATCCCGAATATCTGCTGAATAAGGGTCGCTGGTCCAGCCCTCTCCCTCAGGCACTACATCCAAATGTCCAAGTATACCGAGGAGCTCATCTCCGTTTCCCATTTCCAAATGAGCTCCATAGTTATCAACATTTTTAGTGGTAAAACCGTCTTTTTCTCCAAGCTGAAGCATAAAATCAAGCGCTTCCTTTATTCCAGGACCAAAAGGAATATCAGTAGTTGATGCAGATTCATCCAGTGTACTTTTAATTCGAAGTAATTTCTGGGTGTCGGCAATCAAATCATTTTTTCTCATTTCCACTTCTTTTTGCCAATTAAGATCCATAAAAGTGACCCTCATTTCTTTGTCATATCATTTATCGTTATTATATCGAATTTCAGCATGATTAGCATTTTTTGTTGAACCACATGACTGTGCCGTTCATATTTTATAGTGTAATAAATAAAATATATCGTATTGTTGTCATAGTGCCTGTATCGCAAAAATAGATATAGTTAAGTGAATTTTCACTTTATTTTATTGGAAAATATGGATTTAAAATTTAGAGAGGGGTATTATAGTACTAGAAGGACTTGTATTTTGAAGTCCTAAAAAAGGAGTGCTGTATAGGTGATAACTTAGTTAAGTGGGATGGTTAACAGCCTTTATACCTTGCAGGTTGGAATGTTGCCATTGGAAACTATCCATAAGGAGTGGTTTTTTGAAACCTTCAACAAACCGTATGCTTACCAGAATTAAGTCCATTTATATGTTCATCGTCCGCAACGGCACGGTAACAACCCAAGAATTAGTGGATGAATTTGGAATTACTCCACGCACCATTCAGAGGGACTTAAATGTGTTGGCTTATAACGAACTTGTTGTCAGCCCCAGTCGTGGAAAGTGGACCACCACTCAAAAGAAAGTTAAATTAACCTCGTAATGATTTAAACAGTTTTTCCTACAAAAAGAAGACCGCTTTTTAACGGTCTTCTTTTTCCGGAGTACGTGTATTCAATAGGTTGATCTCTTCTTCAGTCATTTCTCTGTACTCTCCTGTTTTCAAGCTCTCATCCAACTCAAGCTCGCCCATCTTAATTCTTTTCAAATACACTACTTTTTTTCCTACAGCTTCAAACATCCGTTTAACCTGATGATATTTTCCTTCTGTTATGATGACTTCTATTTCAGATCTTGGACCACTTGTAAGAATCCTTAATTTTCCCGGTTTCGTTACATATCCATCATCCAATGTAACTCCCTTAGCAAACTGTTCAATATCTTCCTCGGTTACAATCCCCTGAATAACTGCGTAATAGGTTTTAGGAACATGTTTTTTGGGAGCAAGCACCTCATGAGCAAGCTGCCCATCATTTGTAAGAACCAACAGCCCTTCAGTATCCCGATCCAGCCTTCCAACAGGGAATGGTTTTTTACTTGCATCTTCAGGTTCCAATAAATCAAGCACCGTTTTCAGCCTGTCATCTTCTGTGGCAGATATGTATCCGGCCGGTTTATTCATTAACAAATAAATGTATTCCTTATAGTTGACTTGCTCTCCATAAACGGTAATTACATCCTCATCCGGATTGACATGCTTTTTAGCATCGCTTATTTTTACATCATTACAAAGAACTGCCCCTGATTTAAGTAATTGTTTAACCTCTTTCCGGCTTCCATAACCGGAGTTAGCCAATAATTTATCAATTCTCATCCTAAAATCACCCATTTTCCTTTTTTGAATAGACTAATGCTGAATATAAATTGAAGGAGTGTTCTAAATTTATGGATTATCAACAACAACCCTCTAACGAACAAGATGATAGACAATTGCCACAGCCAGCCGGTTTTCCTGGACCAGGAGGCCTATTTCCTGGCTTAGGTGGAGTTAATGCCCGTATAGATCGGCTTGAAAACCGCTTTGAACGTCTGGAGCGCCAATTTGAACGCCTTGATCGACGTGTATCCCGCATTGAACGAGCACTTGGAATGCGATACTAATTATGAGAATGGCCTGCTTTAAATAATAAGCAGGCCTTAAAGTTAAACTTTCACATTTTAATTTGATTAATTCCCTCTCGTGAAACGGCTCAATTTTAGCTTGCGCAATAGTCCATCCGTTCGCTCTCCAAAAATGACATGTAATAGACCACTTTTAATGGATAAGAAAAAGTAGATTAGGACCCCGACTGGAACAGTAATCGCCACCCTGAAAACCGCATCCATCTGACCTTTTGAACCTATCCAGGAAGACAGGACCTGATCCAGACTCCATACAACCAAGGCCATAACCCCAGCAAATATGAGTGATAATAATCCCCTTCTCAGCACAGATTTTATTCGATAACCAGTAAAGTAATAAATTACATATAAATTAATAAGTGTACTGACCGTATATCCAATTGCAGTCGCATAAACTGCCCCATTCGTTTCAAACATTTTTATAAACGGAATATTAAGGCTCAGTTTTATTAATATCCCAGTCAATAAACTAAGGACTGTAAAACGCTGCTGGCTTATTCCCTGCATGATTGCAGCTGTAACAGAAAATAAAGCAAATAGAATAGCAACCGGTGCATAAACTTTCAATACTTCTGACCCTAAATCAAGAAATCCATAAAACGATCCATATACGCTCTCAGATAAAACACTGATTCCTACAACTGCCGGTATCAAAATAAACAGCAAAGTTTGGAACGTTTCTGTTAATTGTTGTTTGTATAGCTTCCAATTCTTTTCAACAAACGATTTCGTTACACTAGGAACAATGGACAACGAAAAGGCTGTAGCAAGTGTCATTGGAATAAGGACAAGCTTTTGAGTCGATACATTTAAAACACCAAAAGCCACATCTGTTGTTGCCTTTTCTCCAATTGATACCATCGCTCTGTTAAAAGTAACCGTATCAACTAACTGGAATAGAGGCATAGCCAAACCAACAAAAATAAATGGTATTGAGGAAACAATGATTTCTTTATAGATCTCTTTAAGAGATATATCTATTTCATTTTTACTTTCGCTCAAAAGTTTATCGAGATGACGTTTCCGCTTTTTCCAATACCATAAGAGAACAAGAAATCCGAAAACCGCTCCAATAAAGGCTGAAAATGTTGCCACACTCATAGCCTGTACGACATCTCCGCCCATTAAATTCAGGACAATATATGCACCGCCCAGCAGGAATATAATTCGTGCTATCTGCTCGATAACCTGGGAAACAGCTGTCGGCCCCATTGACTCATTTCCTTGAAAGAACCCACGCAATATACTTTGCGAAGGTACAAGGATCAGAGCAAAGCTAACAGCCCGTATAACCGATGTAACATCCTCAACGGAAAATTTTTGCGTATCCATCATGGCAGCCAATCCAGGGGCGCTAACATACATAATGAGAAAAGCCGAAATCCCCGTTAACATCATTATTTTTCGGCTTGATTCAAATAGCTTACGCCCAACTGCATATTCACCCATTGCATTATATTTGGCCACAAATTTGGCCACCGCGAGGGGAATCCCTCCCGTTGATATACTGATGAAAATCGTATAGGGGATATACGCAAAGCCGTATAACGCCATTCCTTCTTTGCCGACAATTTGATTAAAAGGAATAACATAAAACAATCCGAGTATTTTCGATAAAACCATACCAACTGTTAGAATAAAAGTGCCTCTAATAAGTTTCGATGACATGTAACAATCCCTTTCACTCTTTCCCTTAACCTGTAAGAAATATATTTTCATGAGTCTTTTTGTTTATTTGTTCACTATTCTGTAGTTTACTCTTTTCTATCCTTTTTGACAATTGAACTTCAATTTGTTTACGACTTTTGCCTTATTCATAAAATCACTTATAATAGAACATATTAGCATGTTTTAGAAAAGAGATGGAATAATGAAATACGATGTAATAATTATAGGCGGAGGCCCCTCCGGTTTAATGGCTGCCATAGCAGCTGCAGAAAACGGCGCTTCCACCTTATTAATAGATAAAGGATCCAAGCTTGGCCGAAAGCTGGCCATTTCAGGCGGAGGCCGATGCAATGTCACAAACCGTCTGCCGATTGATGAGATTATCAAGCATATTCCCGGTAATGGCAAGTTCCTGTACGGTGCATTCTCTGAATTTGATAATGAGGGAATTATTTCTTTCTTTAAGAAACTGGGAGTTGAATTAAAAGAGGAAGATCACGGAAGAATGTTTCCAGTTAATGACAAAGCTCAATCCGTTGTGGATGCAATGATGAATCGTTTGAAGCAATTGGGTACCGATATACGCACAAACTCACCTATAGCTGATGTTTTGTATGATTCAGGGAAAGTAATTGGCGTTCGGACACAAACAGGCGAAACGATCGAAGCTGACTCCGTTGTCATTGCTGTTGGCGGTAAATCCGTTCCTCACACCGGGTCAACCGGTGATGGCTATGCTTGGGCGGAAAAAGCTGGACATACTGTTACAGAGCTATTCCCAACTGAGGTTCCGCTCACGTCAGCTGAAAATTTTATCAAACAGAAAACATTACAGGGTCTTTCACTTCGCGATGTCGCAATCAGCGTAATGAATCCTAAAGGAAAACCATTAATTACCCATTGTATGGATATGATTTTCACACATTTTGGCCTATCAGGTCCAGGTGTCCTGCGATGCAGCCAATTTGTTGTAAAGGCCCTCAAAAAATGGAATCTTAAAGAGGTCGTTGTCCAAATTGACGCGCTCCCTGATTTAAATGAAGAACAGGTATTCCAACAGATTATTAAAATTATTAAATCGGATGACAAAAAAGCTGTCAAAAACAGCTTAAAAGGTTTAGTGCCTGAAAGATATTTATTATTTTTACTGGAGCGTAACCAGATTGACCCTTCTTCCCAGGGGGCAGTCATCGCCCATGAGAAATGGCGTTCTTTAAGCAAAGATATTAAAAAATTCCCTGTCCGTGTTAATGGAACACTTTCTTTAGAGAAAGCATTTGTGACTGGCGGAGGAGTATCGGTTAAAGAAGTTGAACCAAAAACAATGGCCAGTAAATTCATGAATGGCTTATATTTCTGCGGAGAAATTTTGGACATTCACGGATATACGGGCGGCTATAATATCACTTCAGCTTTGGTAACCGGCCGTTTAGCAGGATTAAATGCTGCAGCAAAGAATAATTTCCTGGCATAAGAAAGGATGGTATAAGTGCAGGATATAGCCCAAACGATAAAAAACAATAAGCTGTTTTCGCCGCTTATTTACATGTTGTTTTTCATCTATTTAGCCATCCTTTCCTATCTTTTGTTTTTTGGATACTACAGACAAGAAGACAGGATAGAATCTTATAATCTTGTTCCCTTTAAAACAATCAATATGTATATTACGTTTGCTGATTACTTCAAATTTAAAATATGGTTTTCGAATCTATTCGGTAATATTATCGCTTTTATGCCATTTGGATTTTTTCTGCCAATCGCCTTTAAAAAGCTGAGAAATTTACTGATTATCACATTTCTGTCCTTCTTGTTTTCTTTATTTGTGGAGACGATGCAGCTTACCTTCCATGTCGGTGGATTTGATGTAGATGATATTCTATTAAATACAATCGGAGGTTTCTTTGGCTACATGGTTTTCAAGCTCATGTATAAGCTTTTCAAAAAACCCGTAACCTAATAAGTTCAAACCTAAAAATAAGTGGAGAAACAAGTTTGTTTTCTCCACTTATTTTTACTATATTCAATTGTAATTTTAGCTGTAACGATTGAGTTAGCAAAAATTAAATTCATCAACCTATGGATTATTTCTTAGATGTTCCGCTTCATCTGGGAATAGACTTGTTCCTACGGGTAAATATGAACCAAGAATTAATTTTACCAAAAATGATAACTACTCATTTTTTATAGATAACCATTGCGCTAAAACAATAGATTTGGTCTTCCTCATCCTCTTCACCGAAAGCTGCTATATTATATTTTATATCTACAATGCTGTCCTCATCTATTTTTCCGAGAAAATGATTCATCCCTTTTTCCAGGTCTTTTTCATGTTCATAATCAAACATTTTTACTTGGATCACGGCAAAGACTCCTCCTGTTTTTATATATCTTTGCCAGACTTTTATATTTTTATACTATTCAGAATACCATTTCCCCTTGCCAATGCATCATACCGCCCTCCATTGAGGCTGTCTTATATCCCTTCTCCTGCAGAAAATAAGCCACATTTTCACTTCTTACTCCTGCATGACAGATTAGAATATACTCCTTTTCTTTATCAAGCTCATCAAGCCGATCGGGTATTTCTCCCATTCTCATATGAATAGCACCTGGTACCATGCCATTTATAACTTCATAATCCTCCCGTACATCAATGATGGATAATTCCTCTCCATTTTCAATTCTGATCTGCAGCTCTTCCGGTTGGATAATTTTTATTTCTTCCATCTCCATTTTCCCCCTTTAAAAAAAGCCGTCTTACGTTTTATTAAACGTAAGACGGCCACACTTGTTAGTTTGCAACGATATTTACTAATTTTCCTGGAACAGCAATAACCTTACGGATTGTTTTACCGTCAATTTGCTCTTGGACCTTTCCGTTCTCCATTACGATTTTTTCCATTTCTTCTTTCGTAATGCCGGCCGGTACCTGAAGTTTTGCTCTCATTTTACCGTTTATTTGAATAACAATTTCAATTTCATCATCAACCAATTTGGACTCATCATATGCAGGCCATGAAGTATAGGCAAGTGTTTCATTGTTGCCCAGTCTGCTCCAAAGTTCTTCACTGATATGAGGGCAAATAGGTGACAAGAGCTTCACGAATCCTTCCATATATTGAATTGGAAGGATTTCCGCTTTATACGCTTCATTAATAAACACCATCATTTGAGAAATAGCTGTATTAAAGTGAAGTGCTTCCAAATCTTCTGTTACCTTTTTAACCGTTTGATGATAGATTTTCTCAAGGTGAGTATCATTGGATTCAGTGATCTTATCATTTACTGTACCGTCATCGGTAATAAACAATCTCCAAACACGGTCAAGGAAACGTCTGGAACCATCAAGTCCGTTTGCAGACCAAGCAATGGATGCATCAAGCGGTCCCATGAACATTTCATAGAGACGAAGTGTATCCGCACCATGGCTTTCTACGATATCATCCGGATTTACTACATTTCCTTTGGATTTACTCATTTTTTCGTTATTTTCTCCAAGTATCATTCCTTGGTTAAATAGCTTTTGGAAAGGTTCCTTTGTAGGAACAACACCAATATCATACAAGAATTTGTACCAGAATCTTGCATAAAGCAAGTGAAGTACAGCATGTTCTGCTCCGCCAATATACGTATCTACTGGCATCCAATGCTTAAGCTTTTCAGGATCAGCAATCGCGTTTGGATTTTTCGGATCGATATAGCGCAGGAAGTACCAGCAGCTGCCCGCCCATTGAGGCATTGTGTTTGTCTCGCGTCTTCCTTTACGGCCGTTCTCATCTACTACATTTACCCACTCTTCAATGTTGGCAAGAGGAGATTCACCTGTACCTGATGGTTTAATTTCGGTTGTTTTCGGAAGCATAAGCGGGAGCTCAGATTCAGGTACAGCTGACATAGTACCATCTTCCCAATGAATAATTGGGATAGGCTCTCCCCAGTAACGCTGACGAGAGAAGTTCCAGTCACGCAAGCGATAGGTTACTTTCTTCTCACCAATTCCTTGTTCTTCAAGCCATTCGATCATTTTGCCAATTGCTTCTTCTTTATTCAAGCCATTCAAGAATTCAGAGTTTACATGTTCTCCTTCTCCTGCATAAGCTTCTTTTTCAATATTTCCGCCCGCTACAACCTCACGGATTGGCAAATCAAATTTCTTAGCGAATTCATAGTCACGTTCATCATGAGCCGGAACTGCCATAATTGCACCTGTACCATAGCTCATCAATACATAATCAGCAATCCAGATCGGAATCTCTTCCCCATTTGCCGGGTTGATTGCATATGCTCCTGTGAATACACCTGTTTTCTCTTTAGAAAGCTCTGTTCTCTCAAGATCGCTCTTAGATTGAATTTCCTTTTTATACGCTTCAACTGCTTCTTTTTGCTCTGCTGTTGTAATTTTATCCACAAGCGGATGCTCTGGTGACAGGACAGAATATGTTGCCCCGAACAAGGTGTCAGGACGTGTCGTGAATACCGTGTAGGATTCGTTCGTACCTTTAATCTTAAAAGTTACAGATGCTCCCTCAGAGCGTCCGATCCAGTTACGCTGCATATCCTTAATGCTTTCAGGCCAATCCAATTCATCCAAATCCTCAATCAAACGATCTGCATAAGCCGTAATTTTCAAAATCCATTGGCGCATAGGCTTACGGATAACCGGATGTCCGCCCCGCTCACTTTTCCCATCAATAACTTCTTCGTTAGCCAAAACTGTTCCGAGTGCCGGACACCAGTTAACCGGTATTTCAGCCATATAGGCAAGTCCTTTTTCATATAGCTTTAAGAAAATCCACTGCGTCCATTTATAGTACTCTGGGTCGGTTGTATTGATTTCCCTGTCCCAGTCATAGGAGAACCCAAGTGATTTAATCTGACGTGTGAATGTACCGATATTTTTAGCTGTAAACTCTTCCGGATCATTTCCTGTATCAAGAGCATATTGCTCGGCAGGCAATCCAAATGCATCCCAGCCAATTGGATGAAGGACATTATATCCCTGCATACGTTTCATGCGAGATAGAATATCTGTTGCTGTATATCCTTCAGGATGCCCTACATGAAGGCCGGCTCCTGATGGATAAGGAAACATATCCAAAGCGTAAAATTTACGCTTCCCTACATGATCAGTCGTTTTGAATGTTTTGTGTTCTTCCCAATAAGATTGCCATTTCTTTTCAATCTCTACATGATTGAAACTCATCCTAATTCCTCCTACATGGTTCAAAATTGCTGTGCTTAAAAGCTTAAAACAATAAAAAAAGCCACTCATCCCTAATAAGTAGGGACGAGAGGCTTGTTATTAACTTCCCGCGGTACCACCCTGATTGATGCAGTAAATATGCATCCGGCTCGACTCTTTAACGCAGATGTACGGCAAACCTTACTCTTAGTTCAGGCTTGCAACTCCAGGGTGAGTTCATAATGTGTCCTGTTGACTTGCAGCGACCGTCAACTCTCTAAAAAGAACAACAATTACTACTAATCCCTCTCAAAGTTATTCATATGATTCAAAAAATATATACATTCATTGTATGTAAATCCGCTAAAAAGTTCAAGTCAATTTAGACTGTTTTTTCAATCATTGACAAATATAGCATCGATTATACAGGTTTGATAAAAATTTATGTGTGATTGGCGAGGGAAACTGGGGGCTGGATTAATCTCAATTTTGGCCGGATTAATCCTTTATTTGGCTGGATTATGGGCATATCCGGCTCTATTCCTTTGTCGATTGGCTGGATTCCTCTCATTTTGCTGATCTACTCACTCATCTGGCTGAATTAGTCTTTCATCCGGCTGGATTCTCCGCCGCATTCATTATCCCCATAACTCACTTGTATACAAATAAACCAACAAGCACAGCCATATAGACTGTGCCTGCTGGTTTATTTGTATTGCTTTGGATGAACTGTTGCTTTAGTTTGTTGGCCTCCAGATGCTTCGTTCATCTTTTTAGCCTTCTTTATAATATCTTGATCTTCACCAGCCTCGATATCTTGATTATTAATGCCATTACGAGTCTTTTGTTCCGGATTATTATGTTTAGAACGTTTCCGCATAGTGAATACCCCCTTAGCGCCTGCGTACAACCATTGCATGCTGAATATCCTGAACCTGTATTTTCATACGGTTCAACATATCACGCTGTTGATCATTTGCACTGTGATCCATTGCTTCTAACTCATTAAATGAGTTTTCCAATCTGACCAATGCCTCGGTATATCCTGCTTCATTGTAGTGCTCCTGTTTTGCAGACTCCTTATATTGCTCTTCTGCGAATTCAATTGCATTAGTACATCGTTCCATACACTCACCCATGGATTTTCGTGTAGCCAAAGATACCCTCTCCTTTTTTCATTGGATTGGTTTACAAAAGCTCATCCATTATCCATTATGCCCCTTTGAAATTAAAAAGATTAGTGATTTTTAAAGCTGCTAATAATAGTCAATTGGAAAGTATACATCAGCGTGGTAAAATGGAGTTTATGTTCTTGAAATCTAAACAGGGGGTTTTTGTAATGAAACAGGTTAACCCTTTTCAATATGCAAGTGACGACAAACGTTATCATACATGGAATTATCATCTCCGCAATCAATTTGGTCACAAAGTATTTAAAGTAGCTCTTGATGGTGGATTTGATTGTCCGAATCGTGATGGCACGGTAGCTTTTGGTGGTTGTACATTTTGCAGTGCCGCTGGATCCGGCGATTTTGCCGGCAATCGTGCTGAAGATTTGCAAAAACAATTTGCCGATATAAAAGCAAAAATGCATCAAAAATGGAAGGACGGCAAGTATATGGCCTATTTCCAGGCTTATACAAATACCCATGCACCAGTCGAGGTGTTACGGGAAAAATTCGAAACCGTCATGAACGAGGAAGGTGTAGTCGGATTATCCATTGCCACTCGTCCAGACTGTCTGCCTGATGATGTTGTAGAATATTTAGCTGAATTAAATGAACGTACTTACCTGTGGGTTGAGCTTGGTCTGCAAACTGTTCACGAGAAAACAGCTAATATCATAAACCGTGCACATGATTATCCAACCTATGTAGAGGGCGTAAACAAACTTCGGAAACACGGTATACGCATTTGCAGCCATATTATTAATGGACTGCCGCTTGAAACTCCAGAAATGATGATGGAGACAGCTAAAGAAGTTGCTAAACTGGATGTACAGGGAATTAAAATTCACCTATTGCATCTCTTAAAGGGCACTCCAATGGTAAAACAATACGAAAAAGGAATGCTGGAATTCCTTTCGTTAGATGAATATGTCAATCTTGTCTGTGATCAGTTGGAGATTCTTCCGCCTGAAATGATTGTCCATCGTATTACCGGTGACGGTCCGATTGATTTGATGGTTGGACCAATGTGGAGCGTTAATAAATGGGAAGTATTAAATGCTATCGATGCTGAATTAAAGCGTCGCAATAGTTATCAAGGTAAATTTTATGTGCCAAGTAAGGATGCTGTCATAAATGAAGCTTGATCGTATCCTTCCCTTCGCAAGACTATTGCTTGAAAAAGCAGTTAAACCTGGTGATATAGCCATTGATTGTACGATGGGCAATGGGCATGACACCGTATTTTTAGCAAATTTAACTGGTCCGGATGGACATGTATACAGCTTCGACATTCAGGAATCTGCCTTGCAAAAAACGGAAGAGAGACTGATGACAAATGAGCTTCAGGAGCGGGTAACACTAATTCATGCAGGTCATGAGCGTTTACAGGAATTTATCCCAACTGGCAAATCTGTTACAGGCGCAATCTTTAATTTAGGCTATTTGCCTGGCGGCGATAAAGAAATTATTACAACCGCTCCTACTACGATTCAGGCTGTAACGTCATTACTCAAAATTATGGAGCCTGAAGGCATCATAGTTCTTGTCATCTATCACGGTCATCCCGGCGGAGACATTGAACGTGACGAATTAATCAAATTCGTTACAGAGCTTCCACAGGATACGGCCCATGTGCTGGAATACCGATTTATGAATCAAAAAAACAATCCGCCATTTATTATCGCTATCGAAAAACGTTAAAAAAGTGTGAGCTTATGGATCCTCACACTTTTTATATATAATCATTTAAAGTTCTCAGGGGTAAAAAAGATCTGCGGTGTTCCCGTAATAGGATGAGGGCGACTTACCAAATCTACCTCGTATACAGATGAAAGCAATGTTTCATCATAAAGTAAATCTATTCCACCCTCCGCCACCTTCCTTCCATCCTTAAGCAAAGCACATCTATCTGCATATAAAGCTGCCATGTTTAAATCATGGAGGATGGCGACAATCGTCAGCCCATTTTGAAGCTGGAGCCTCTTTAATAAATTTAACAATTCGATTGTATGCTTTACATCCAGATGATTTGTAGGTTCATCGAGAAACAGGAGCTTTGGCTGCTGGGCCAAAGCCTTTGCTAAAAGGACACGTTGCTTTTCCCCTCCGCTTAATGACGAAAAGTATGTATACTTAAATTTCAGCATGTTTGTCTGAGCAAGACACTCATCAACAATTGCGTAATCCTCACTACGGTAATGATTAAAAAATCCCTTCTCCTGATAAGGATACCTGCCTAATAGTACGATTTCTTCCACCGTAAAATCTATACCCACCATATGTTCCTGACTTAACACGGCAGCAATTTTAGCCAATTCTCCGGTTTTATAGGATGAGGTCCTTTTCCCATTAATGATTGAAGTCCCTTCTTTATATTCCATTTTTCCCAATATACTTTTAATCAATGTCGTCTTACCGCTTCCATTTGGACCAAGAAGAGCAAAAAATTCTCCGCTCTCAACCTTAATAGAAAAGTCCTGAAGCACTTGCTTATTTTTATGATAGCCTGCACTGAGGCTCTCTACGGTTAACATGTCAAATTCCTTCTTTTTATGCGTTCTTTAATCAGTAAGATTGTAAATACAGGTGCACCGATTAAGGCAGTAATGACACCGATTGGTAATTCCTGCGGGTTGATAATCGTACGTGCAATCAAGTCAGCCAATACGAGATATCCACCTCCAATAATCATGGATAATGGCAGTAAGTGGCGATGATCAGCACCAGCAAGAAGGCGAACAAGATGTGGAATAACCAGTCCAACAAAGCCAATAGCTCCTGATACGGCAACTGCTGCACCCGTTAATAGTCCAGCCCCGATAATAATGATTATTTTCTTTCGTTTCACATCGATACCATTATATTGAGCGGATTGATCTCCAAGAGCCATCCCATTTAGTTCACGATAATGATATAAAATTATGGAAGCTCCTATAATAAAAAAGGGAATCAATATACTGACGTGTCCCCAATTTTTCATAGCCACACTGCCCATCAGCCAGTTTAATACCTCCCTCATTTGATCTCCTGAGGATAGCGCAATGATAAGTGAGACCACAGCGCCAATGAATGAATTCATAATTATACCGGCTAAAATAATGGTCTCATTTGCATAGGTAACACTAGCTGCCTTTGTAATACCAAATACAATAAACAAGGTTATAAAACTAAACACGATTGCAACAAGCGGCAATGTGAACTGACCAAAAAGAGCAAATTCGATATTAAAGAATAGAACAATCACTGCCCCAACCGATGCACCGGAAGAAATTCCAATAGTATATGGATCAGCGAGTGGATTTTGCAAAAGCCCCTGAAAGGCAGCACCGGCAAGTGCCAGTGAGGCACCCACAAATAAAGCGATTAATACCCGGGGTAATCGTATATTCCAAATAATCATTTCTATATTTTTTGGACCGGTATAGAAGGATTCCTGGCCGGTCACGTTCTTCAAGAGAATCCCAAGAATATCTTTAAATGACATGTCCACGCTGCCTATAAACAGGCCGAGCAACGCAGCGAGCAGCAAAAACAGGATACTCCCAAAATAAATACCGGTTGTTCTATTTTTATTATTCATAACTTATACTTCAATTCCTCTTTACTCCTGGCGGCGAACCTCGGATTATTCATGCACTTTAAAACAAGATTATAAGCTACAACACATAAAAAATCCTTAGCTCAGGATGGTATTGAGCTAAGGATTCACTTTTTCACGCCTGTGAATACAATAAGCCTACTTTTCCCTCCGAAAAATAAGTACTAAAACTCTAAAAGCAGGTTTCCTGGCTTTTACTAAATCAGACTTGTGATTTAGTAAGTACAGTAGCGGGGGCTGCAACGGATTTGAACCGTTTTCCCTTTTACCCTCGTGTACCGAGGCACTTTTAAAGTGATTTATTAGATTTTATTCTTATTCTAATAGATTGATTGACTAATGGCAAATCCACTATTATTTCAACAGTTCTTTGGCAATTAATCTGAAGGAGTTTTCTTTAGCCTCGTATGAATGGGTGATTGTCACAAGCATAATTTCATCTGTAAAGAAGCGTTCACTCAGCTCTCTAATTTTTTCTCCAATCATTTTAGGAGAACCGATAATCATCTTGCTTCTGTTGTAATCAATCCGAGCTTTCTCAAACTGCGATAATGACATTTCATGAATTTCTTTTGGGTGAGGTGTTCCCTCTCTTATAATTCCCTGTGAAAGAAACAGCATCGATAAATCCAATGAACCAGCCAGATATTCTGCCTCTTCGTCCGATTCCGCACAAACTGTAAATACAGTAACCATACCTGATGGATTCTGTACTAACTCTGTAGGTCGAAATGCTTCATGGTAATGCTTCATATTTTCTTCAGCATATTCACTGTTAATAAACAAAGCAAAATTATAGGGTATACCCTTATGAGCTGCAAGAGCTGCGCTAGATGAACTAGATCCAAGCATCCACAATTCCGGCGGAGATGTAATGGTAGGTGTCGCCGATAACCCATATAGAGGATGCAATTCCGGTATTTGATCATAGAGATACCAGGATAACTCATCTACCTGGTCAGGAAAACGATGCAGTTCCTGTACTCTCCCCTCCTGCAACGCTCGCGTTGCTCTTGGCATCCCTCCAGGAGCCCTGCCGATTCCCAAATCTATTCTTCCTGGAGCTAAACCAGATAATACTCTGAAGTTTTCAGCTACTTTATAAGCACTGTAGTGAGGCAGCATAACACCGCCTGTTCCAACTCTTATTTTATCTGTTTGAGCAGCAATCCATGTTGCCAATATCTCAGGCGAAGATCCTGCCAAGCCTTGACTATCATGATGCTCGCTGACCCAAAATCTTGAGTATCCCCACTCCTCAGCCAATTTTGCCAGTTTGACCGTATTAGCAAGTGCCTGCTCTGAAGGCTCTCCAACAGAGCGCGGTGACTGGTCTAGAATACTTAATTTCACCATTCTGCTCCATCCCCTTAGTATTGAATGCTAGACTCGCCTATTCTTTTTCATTCTCTTAAACGCATGATACAGCTTACTATTCCAATAAAAGAAATACGCTGAACGGCCACCCAGGCTTAACATTTTTTTAGTATATTGCTTAACCGACAACTGGTCTTTCACCTTGGAATCGGCTAGATAAATACCCAATAATCCCTGGTTAATCATGCTGTGGAACTTGCTGTCCGGTATTTTTGTGACATCTAAATTGGCTTTTTCAACAAAATAACAAAGTCTATCAATCAGTTGCTCTTCCGTTTCGTAATAAAAACAGAAATTTAAATCGTCGCCTTGGCGATCCTCCTCCTGATCAATAAAATAGTCCAACATAATATGCAATCCTTGCACATAAGGAAAATAAGATTCATATATGTCTTTCCCCAAATGTTCAGTAAAATTATCACGCACTGCATATGAAACTAAACAAAAGATGCCCAGAGTAGATCCTGCACAAGCACTGAATTCATACCATGACAAACCTTCTGGAAGCTGCTGTTTATTTTCATTGAACCAGGTTTCTAATCTATGTACCCGTTCTTCCCACGTAACATGCTTATGTATTTGTAAATCACAATAAAAGGTGCAAAGCTTTTTCAAAAAAGGCTCGATATGTTGATAATGCACCATATTTGAAAGAACAGATTGACAGGTTTTTACTAACTCGACTAAATACCCGCCATCTTCCTGCTCCTCTCTGAGTTCATAATAATTTCTCGTCAGGGCCTCCGGATTAAGAGCATCCTTCATAGATTGATGCAATAGCGTAAAATCATTAGGATCAAGTGAGGTACTGCGGTCACATAGATTATCAAGATAATCACTGATTGTTTGATACGCAACAATAAATCGAATGACATCATCTTTTTTTTCACCTGCTGCGAGAGCTAATATAGAACCACCCTCGCAATGAAAAGTTTTGTGGGCAATACTGGATAAGGCCTGTGTACGCAGCTCTTCATTAGGGATTTTTTCTGCCTTTGCCTGCCAACTCGCGAGTTCCCGATGAACAACTGGAAATACATTTCTGTATACATTCTTTACTAAGCTGATATCACTAGTGGGTAATTTCATTTGTGTCCCATCTCCTAACCCCTTAAACGATATACCCTATATTGCGCAATCTCGCTTCAATAAAGCTCTTTGCATATAGAAATACATCTTCTCTCTCTGGCTCATTAAATATTTCATGATACAGCTTAGGCCATTCTTTATAATGCTTTTCGGATGCCGGAAAGTAGTTAAACCATTCTCTAACCATAGCCTTGTCCACTATTTTGTCGTCCCCTGCCTGCATAACAAGAACAGGAATATCCGGGAAATCCTCATCAAAATCAAAGGCATCCTTCATAGCTGAAATTAATTCACGATACCATCTGACTGATACACTTGTAATGTAGAGTGAATCGTTCAAATCAAATTCAATAACTTCTGGATTTCTCGTTGCCATTTCAACCGTTAATCCTGAAGGTTTTTTATATGTAGGATAAACAAGATTTAAAACCTTTGACATGGATTCAAGTAATTTTGGAGGATGAATTAATGTTCCAAAGCATGGTGAAGATAGGATAATACCCGCTAAATTATATTCTTTAAGTTGAAGCATGTTAATGATGATGAGTCCTCCCATGCTATGACCCAGCATGAATACAGGCAAACCAAATGTATAAGCCTCGTTCACCCATGAATCAACCTCATCAATATAATCCTCAAATGAATCAATATGCCCTCGATTTGCACGTGAAGTCATTCCCTGACCTGGCAAATCTCCAATAATTACGTGATACCCTTCTGATAGCCATCTTTCAATTAACCATTTATATCTGCCTGAATGCTCCATGGCGCCGTGAACAATCACGATTACACCATAGGCTTTCCCCTCAGCTTCCCACTTTTTCATAGATGAACTCCTCCTGTATGATGTTTAGCTTTATTTTATTTACACTGTACCGCTTTATATGTACACTTTTATTAACTATCTATTTTACAGTAGAAAACGGAGGTTTTGTAATGAAATTATATCAATATATAGATAAAATTCCTTCCATCGATCAAACTGCTTATTTAGCGGATCATGTAGTTATCAGTGGTGATGTCACAATCGGTGAAAATTCAAGTGTTTGGTTTAACACAGTCATTAGAGGTGATGTCGCTCCTGTGATTATCGGTAAAAATGTTAATATTCAAGATAACTCAGTCCTCCATCAAAGTCCCAACAACCCATTAGTACTGGAAGATAATGTAACAATAGGCCATCAAGTCATTCTCCATAGTTGCCATGTGAAGAAAAATGCTTTGATTGGGATGGGCTCCATTATTCTTGACGGAGCTGAAATAGGAGAAGGTGCCTTCATCGGTGCAGGCAGTTTAGTATCTCAAGGTAAAAAAATCCCACCAAACACACTCGCTTTCGGTAGACCTGCTAAAGTAATTCGTGAATTAACAGATGATGATCGTAAAGACATGGAAAGAATAAATAAGGAATACGCAGAAAAAGCACGCTATTATTCAAGTATACAACCTTTAAAAGAGAATAACTAATTATCATTCCTCATTAGGGTATACTCTTTATTGTATACCCATTCCCTTTATTATTTAGCTATAAATGATACACCTTTTTAAAATCAATTTCAGGAGTAGGATTATGAATACTTTCATTTTGATTTTCATGTTATTTAGTATCATTTCAATCATTTTGGTCCTATGGCGTCAATATCAGCCACTATCTATTTTGATTGTTATCTCTTTGATAGGCACTTTCCTGTATACAGGCTGGAAGGTCTATAACTCAAATTACTCCTTTGCTCATCAAATTAATAATATGATTGATAAGTCAGTAAGCTTAACAACTTCTATTACCAAAGATAATCGACCTGCAAAACCTCCTGCCAAAGATAAAGTACTTCTTGATGTGCCGATCGTTAAACAGCAGCCCGAGCTCCCAAGAGGATGTGAAGTAACCAGCCTGGCTATGCTTCTTCAATATTCCGGATTGGATGCTGATAAATTAAAACTTGCCCAGCAAATAAAAAAAAATCCAGCTAAAATAAAAAAAATAAATGGTGAAATCCATTACGGTGATCCTAATGATGGATTTATTGGAGATATGTATTCAACTAATAAACCTGGCCTCGGAGTGTATCATAAGCCTATAAAAAAACTTGCTGAGCATTATATGCCTGGCAAAATAATCGATTTTACCAATGGAGATTTCAACCAAATCAAAAAGTATCTCTCAACCAATCGGCCCGTCTGGGTTATCATAAATACAGCCTATGAAAAACTGGATCCATCCTATTTCCATACTTGGAAAACACCAAATGGGAAAATATCGATTACTTATAAGGAGCATTCTGTCGTAGTGACGGGATATGATCAGCATTATATTTATTTTAACGATCCCTTAACAGGAATTAAAAATAAAAAAGCACCCTCCGCTGATTTTGAAAAAGCGTGGGTGCAAATGGGAAAACAGGCTATAACCTATAAAGATTAATGGATTGGGTCACTTATCATATCCTTTTCAGCTAATGCCTGGAAAGGATATTTTTCTTCGACATAAACAGAGTACCATATCATAAATACCAATACAGTCCATAGTTTACGGCTATTATCCGCTTTACCTGTAACATGATTATTGAACAGATTCATAATGACTTGCTTATCCAGCAAATGATCTGTTTGGCTTTCTTTTATTATTGTAATCGCCCATTCATACATTTCATTTTTTAACCAATGACGGATAGGGACTGGAAAACCAAGTTTCTTACGATTTAATACATGGTCAGGAATGATTCCCTCTGCAGCTTTTCTAAGTATATATTTGGTCGTTCCATGAGCAGTTTTTAAATCAGTTGGAATTCCGGATGCCACCTCAAATACTTTTTTATCAAGGAATGGCACTCGAAGCTCAAGAGAATGTGCCATCGTCATCTTATCAGCTTTTACTAATATATCTCCGCGCAGCCATGTATGAATATCAATATACTGCATTCTGCTCACATCATCATATTCGGGTGTTTCTGCGTAGAACGGATGTGTTATCGTAGTATAATCCAGCTTTGATTTATATAATTTGAATAATTGCCCCTTCTCTTCCTCCATAAACATCTTGGCATTTCCAAGATAGCGTTCTTCAATCGGCGTACAGCCGCGCTCTATAAAACTTTTGCCTTTTACACCTTCAGGCATCATGGCAGCAATTCTTTTTAGCGCTCTTTTCATAAGTACAGGAATTTTATTAAACATGGCTAAGGATTGAGGCTCACGGTAAATATTGTATCCTCCGAATAATTCATCCGCTCCTTCACCTGACAGAACAACCGTTACATGCTTTTGCGCTTCCCTTGCCACGAAATATAAAGGAACACAAGCGGGGTCTGCCAACGGGTCATCCATATGCCACATAATTTTCGGCAGTTCCCTCATATATTCCTGCGGCGATATAATATAGCTGATATTCTCTACCCCAAGCTTGTCAGCTGTTTCTTTAGCTACATCAATTTCACTGAAACCATTCTGTTCAAATCCAACTGAGAATGTTTTAATTCCAGGATGAAATTCTTTAGCTATGGATGCGATGATTGTAGAATCAATTCCACCTGAAAGAAATGAACCAACGGGTACATCACTGCGCATATGCATGCTGATACTGTCATACATCACATCTTGAATTTCTTTAATCCAATCTGGTTCACTGCGCAGAATAGGTTTAAATTCTGCTTTCCAATATTGGCGGATTTCCATAGGTTCTCCAATTTTCTTTGTAAAGCAATGTCCAGGCAATAATTTTTTCACATACTTTGTCATCGTTGCTGGTTCTGGAGTAAATTGGAAGGTAAGATAATGCTGCAGAGACACATGATCCAATTCTTGTTTTTCTATAGCGTGTATAATACTTTTCTTTTCAGAAGCAAAATAGGTCTTATCCCCATCTTCCTTATAAAAAAATGGTTTAATCCCAAATGGATCACGGGCACCAAAAACAGATTTCTCCTGTTTATCCCAAATCACGAACCCAAACATCCCACGAAGCATTTCAACTGCCTTTTCCCCATATAGAACAAATGCCGCCAGGATTACTTCAGTATCTGAATTTGTAGAAAACGCCATGCCTTCCTTTTCCAGCACTACTTTCAATTCCAAGTAGTTGTATATTTCTCCGTTAAAAACAATCCAATAGCGTTCATTTTCATACGTTAAGGGCTGATGTCCACATTCAATATCAATGATGCTTAGTCTTCTGAAACCAAGCTGGATATGTTCATCTATATAATACCCCTCGTCATCTGGCCCTCTATGCGTAATCAAGTCATTCATACTTTTAATTAGTTCTGAATCCTGATTCGCTTGCTGGTGATCATGCATACATCCTACAAATCCACACATTATTATTCACTCACTACCTTTACTTTCGACTGTTTTTCTTTAAAAATATCAAAGGATTAGATTTTAGATATAAGCTAGGGTCCCGACAAAATATGATCCATTATACCCGATATCACAACTTCCTAATATTACCATATTTAGACAAAAAAAGAAAGAGGGGTTATCCCTCTTTCTAGAAATGTTTATGCTGTTTATCTTAGATGTTAGCTTCCGCACGCAGTACTTCCACTTTATCTGTTTTCTCCCAAGGAAGATCTAAATCATTGCGTCCAAAATGTCCGTAAGCTGCTGTTTGTTTATAGATCGGACGTCTTAAATCAAGCATTTTTATGATCCCTGCTGGGCGTAGATCAAAGTTAGCACGTACTAATTCAATTAATTTTTCCTCTTCAATTTTCCCTGTACCGAACGTATCAATAGAAATAGATACTGGTTGCGCTACACCAATCGCGTAAGCCAGCTGAACTTCCGCTTTATCTGCAAGACCTGCTGCTACAATATTTTTAGCTACGTATCTGGCTGCATAGGCAGCAGAACGGTCTACTTTTGTAGCGTCTTTACCAGAGAATGCTCCGCCACCGTGACGTGCGTATCCACCATACGTGTCTACAATGATTTTACGGCCAGTCAAGCCTGCATCCCCTTGTGGACCTCCAATAACAAAACGGCCCGTTGGGTTAATAAAATATTTAGTTTGTTCATCAATAAGGTGAGCAGGAACAACCGGTTTAATTACTTGTTCTTTTAAGTCTTTCTTAATTTGCTCCAGTGTTGTTTCCGCGTCATGCTGAGTAGAGATAACGATTGTATCAATTCTTACCGGATTTTTATTTTCATCATATTCCACTGTGACTTGTGTTTTTCCATCAGGGCGCAAGTATGGAAGAACTTCTTGTTTACGAACCTCAGCCAGCTTTCTAGATAATTGGTGAGCAAGAGAAATAGGAAGAGGCATTAATTCTTCTGTTTCGTTGCAGGCAAAACCGAACATAAGACCCTGATCTCCCGCCCCAATAGCTTCAATCTCTTCATCTGACATCGTGCCTTCTCTTGATTCCAAAGCTTGGTCTACACCTTGGGCGATATCTGCAGATTGTTCATCAATAGAGGTTAAGACAGCGCATGTTTCTGCATCGAAACCATATTTAGCACGTGTATAACCGATCCCTTTGATTGTGTCACGCACAATTTTTGGAATATCCACATAAGTAGAAGTAGTGATTTCTCCCGCTACTAAAACTAATCCAGTGGTAACAGATGTTTCGCAGGCTACCCTCGCATTTGGATCCTTTGCTAAAATTTCATCCAAAATGGAATCAGAAATCTGATCGCAAATTTTATCCGGATGACCTTCTGTTACAGATTCTGATGTAAACAAATGTCTCTTATTAGACATGTATATTTCCTCCTTCAGTTTCCCTGTTTATGGCTACTCATTATCTTTAATTATCTCCTGATTATACGAAAAAAGACCTTTCCCCTTTATAAAGAAAAGAGGAAAGGTCTGAGTCTCAGAAATCTGCCTTTCACTCTCATCGTTCAAGGCATTATAACCTTGCATCAAGTTAGCACCTTTGCGTGATTTCCATTATAAGGAATCAAACTGCAGGTTGCCCCGGCTTCATAGAGCTCGTCTCTCCACCGAGTCTTGATAAGAGTATCCATATCAAATGTATATATTATCTTATCCATCATTTTCTGTCAATAAATAAACAGGAATATATTGTTAAGATAAAACTTTAGCTTCATCCTTTTTCTAAAAGAAATACAGTCAGAACTTAAAATTCGCATTTCAATTATGATATTGATATAATTAATTTACGAATATTCAAATAAATATACTTTATTATTTATCCATCAATATTGACTAATATCCCTATTCTTTCACCAATGAAAACAATAATAATTATTCTTATATACTATATTAAACCATATTTTTGAAAATTAACACAATTAGTATGGATAAATCGATTAAATGTGTTATACTATTTTCCATATAATATGCTTACCAAAATTCTGGAAAAGGATGATACCTTATGAACAGTTTAGGAGTTTCCAATGAATTGAAACAATTACTTACTCATGATAATATTCACATTCAGCTTTCAGTGCCACAATTAGTTGAAAAAGTATTAACCAGAAAAGAGGGCATCCTCACATCTACTGGAGCGATTAAAGCCGAAACAGGTAAATATACCGGCAGATCTCCAAAGGATAAATATATTGTAGAGGAAGCTGCCACTAAAGATAAAATAGCCTGGGGAAGCGTCAATCAAGCAATATCTGAAGACGCATTCTCTAAATTATATGATAAAGTTATCGATTACCTCGAAAAACGAGATGAATTATTTGTATTTAATGGGTTTGCTGGGGCTGCAACAGACTACCGCCTTCCTATACAAGTAATCAATGAATATGCCTGGCACAATTTATTTGTACATCAGCTGTTTATCCGCCCCACTAAAGAAGAGCTTGAAAATCATTCTCCTGAGTTTACCATTATCTCAGCACCAGGTTTTAAAGCAAACCCTCTCGTGGACGGTACACAATCTGAGACGTTTATCATCATTTCTTTTGAGAAAAAAGTCGTCTTAATTGGAGGCACCGAGTATGCAGGTGAAATGAAAAAATCCATTTTCTCAATCATGAATTACCTGTTGCCTGAGAAAAATGTGTTCTCTATGCATTGTTCAGCAAATGTAGGTTTCGAGGGAGATGTAGCTCTTTTCTTTGGCCTATCCGGCACTGGAAAGACTACTTTATCAGCCGATCCAAATCGCCGCCTTATAGGTGATGACGAACATGGCTGGTCTCCTGATGGTGTATTTAATATTGAAGGCGGCTGTTACGCAAAATGCATCAATCTCACACAGGAAAAAGAGCCTCAAATTTTTAATGCCATACGCTTTGGTTCTGTACTAGAGAATGTGGTTGTAGATGAAGATACGAGAATTGCTGACTATGATAATGGAATGTTAACTGAAAATACCCGGGCAGCTTACCCTATCGAAGCCATGCAGAACATCGTCACACCTAGTATAGCGGGCCATCCCAATACAATCATCTTTTTAACTGCTGATGCTTTTGGTGTTCTGCCTCCAATCAGCAAGTTAACCAAAGAACAGGCAATGTATCATTTTCTAAGCGGTTATACGAGTAAATTGGCAGGAACTGAACTCGGAATCACTTCACCACAGGCTACGTTTTCTACCTGCTTCGGTTCACCATTCTTACCATTGCATCCAACTAAATATGCTGAGATGCTTGGCAAAAATATTGAGGAACATCAAGTTCAGGTATATCTGGTTAATACCGGTTGGACTGGAGGAGAGTATGGGACAGGTAGCCGCATGAAGCTTTCTTATACACGATTGATGATTCAAGCTGCATTGGAAGGAGAACTAGCCAATATCGAAACGGTACAAGACAGAATATTTGGCTTAGCGATTCCTTTACACGTACCTGGAGTACCTGATGAAGTTTTACAGCCGCAGAAAACGTGGAAAGATCCAGAAGCCTATTATGAAAAGGCGAATGAGCTTGCACATAAATTCAGAGAAAATTTCAAGGAATTTAAAAATATCAGTTCTGAAATTGAATCTAAAGGTGGACCAATTACCTTTTAAAGAACTAGCGGTGTCTTAGGAAGCCAAAAAGAAATGGCTTTCCTGAGGCACTATTTTATTTGTCTAAATTTAAAAACAAACCCACCGCCCAATGTAATTCTGGATGAAGGTTTGTTTTCTTTAGTTTCTATTCAATTTAGTTACTGGAATTTAAAGAAATCAACTCATATGTAATGGTTGTGCAGTTATTTTCCCATTCCACTTTTTTTATCCGTGCCGTTCCTCTCGATTCTCCATCCAGAGTTTTTCGGATATCAATCGGAATTTCAATTGGATATAGGCGGTATCCTTCTTTTTTTAGGACGAATAGATTTTCCTCAACCCTTTTTTCATTAGCCTTTGTCACTATAAGAGTATTCAATTCCATTGGCATACCCAATTCTCTCACTCCCCTGCTTCATTTATTTATTTCAATGGTATCATTTGAAGCGGCTTCTTTCATCCATTTCGTTAAATCCGTGACGATTTGCCGATTTATTCTAGGAGGTAGATAATGTGTATAGTCCTTAAGGTACCACACATCGACGCTCTTGCCGAGATCCTGCAGTCTGTTTCTTAATAGATTGGCATGTTCAACCGAAACGTTCTTATCCTTCTCGCCATGAATAATTAGAACATTACATGGTATTTTTTCAATTTCATACAAGGGTGTACGGGCTTTATATTCATCCGGCACCTTGTTTGGCGTACCTCCAATGACCCTTTTCAGCATTCTTCTTAAATCAATTCTCTCTATGTAGGTCAGAACCATATCGGAAACTCCCCCCCACGTGACAAGTGAAGCAGCGTCCTGGCAGTATATAGCTGTCCACAAGGCCATAATCCCGCCTCGAGAAAATCCAAAAATATGGACCTTTTTTGGATTAACCTTGGGATGTTGCTTTAAAAGTTCAAAACCTGCAATAGCATCCCAACGATCTTCTCCTGCAAAATCTTCCTCTCCTTCTCCACCCTGGTTGCCACGATAAAAGGGGGCAAAAACAACAAACCCCTGACTTGCGAATTGAATGATACGCCCTGGACGGACCTTCCCAACATTTTTAATGCCTCCGCGTAAATATAAAAATCCGTCCATTATTTCATCATTTTTTTTTGGCTCAGCTAATAGCCCCTTAACCCTTAACCCATTCGATAAATACGTGACAATATATAGATTTATATCCGGATGTGGCGATGGATATCGACTTCTATCTACGATACTACCTAGCGATGATTTTACTTCATCCATAATCCGGGCTCCTTTACAAAGTTCTATAGGCATTCACACAAATATATACCACACATACAATACGATTAACTACACTTTGGCATACATACTGCCTACTAAGGAGGAAATTCCCTTGAAATATTATCTTAAAACCAGCTTCTTCTGTATGCTGTCCATTCTGCTCATCTTTAGTTTATCGGCCTGTAAAGAAAATAAGTCGACTGAAGAATTGACAAAAGTCAAAGTAGCAGAAGTCACACGCTCTATTTTTTATGCACCTGAATATGTCGCCCTGGCCAAAGGATTTTTTAAGGACGAAGGGCTTGATGTAGACCTGCAGACTGCATGGGGCGGTGATAAGACAATGACTGCTCTACTATCAGGCGGAGCTGATATCGTGCTTGTTGGCTCAGAAACTTCTATTTATGTTCATGGACAAAATTCAAGAGATCCTGTTATTAATTTTGCCCAATTAACTCAAACAGATGGAACTTTTCTTGTATCCAGAGAAAAAATAGAGGAATTTAACTGGAACATGCTAAAGGGCAGTACATTTCTCGGACAGAGGAAAGGCGGTATGCCACAAATGGTTGGAGAGTTTGTACTGAAAAAACACAGCATTGATCCTCAAAAGGATTTGAAATTAATTCAAAATATTGATTTTGCCAATGTCGCCAATGCCTTTGCATCAGGAACAGGTGATTATGTACAGCTATTCGAACCTCAGGCAAGTGTTTTTGAAAAAGAAGGAAAAGGACATATTGTCGCTTCCTTTGGAAAAGAATCCGGCCATGTTCCATACACCACCTTCATGGCAAAGGAAAGCTATATGAAGGAAAATGAAGATATCGTTAAACGTTTTACAAAAGCGATTTATAAAGCACAAAAATGGGTTGAAGAAACAGATTCCGCTGAAGTAGCAAAAGCTATTCTCCCATATTTTGAAGATACAGACGTAGAGATTATTGAAATGGCCATTGACCGTTACAAGTCACAGGAGTCCTTTGCCTTAAATCCAATTCTTGATGAGGAAGAATGGTTAAATCTGCAGGATATCATGAAAGAAGCAGGAGAAATCGATTCCTATATCGATCATAAAACACTCGTAAATACAGAAATCGCTGAAGAAGTTTCAAAATAGGAGCTAAGGAGGCAGGGATTATGCCTTTATTGTCGATAGAGAATGTATCTCATCTCTATTTATCTAAATCGCAAACATCAATTGCTTTAGAGAATATATCAATGAGTATTGAGGAGGGAGAATTCATCTCCTTCCTTGGCCCAAGCGGCTGCGGTAAAACAACCCTTCTATCCATTATATCTGGCCTTTTTAAGCCAACCGAAGGAAGTGTTAAGCTATACGGGAAGGATGTCCTCATCCATCGCCAGGATATTGGTTATATGCTGCAGCAGGATTATTTATTTCCCTGGAAGACCATTAAAGAAAATATATTGATAGGATTAAAATTATTAAAGCAGCTCGACCAAAAGCACGAAGAACAAACCATATCACTATTAGAAGAAATCGGCCTGAAGGATGTATTGACTAAATTTCCAAGGGAGCTATCAGGAGGAATGCGCCAACGAGTTGCCCTAGTTAGAACTTTGGCCACTAACCCTACTCTGCTCCTCTTAGATGAACCTTTTTCTGCTTTAGATTTACAAACCAAACTAAAGCTTGAAGATATCGTATCAAGTACATTAAAATCGTTTAAAAAAACGGCTATTTTAGTTACTCACGATATAGGAGAAGCAGTAGCCATGAGTGATCGTGTCTTCCTCCTCTCTCCAAAACCAGGAAAAATTCACAAAGAATTTGATATTCCAAACGAGTTAAAAGGGCTATCCCCATTTAATGCAAGAAATCATCCAGCCTTTTCAGATGTGTTCCAGCTTATATGGAAGGAGATGGAGCAGCTTGACGGATAATAAACTTAAAATTAATACCCTTCACAAGAACTATATCCAACAATTAAAAACCAACCAGCATAAAGTATGGCTGTATCAGGGTGTTATCTTTGTTTTATTTTTTGCTCTTTGGGAAATAGCCAGCCATTTTTACTGGATAGATCCCCTCCTGTTCAGTTCACCTTCCAATGTCGTTGAAATGCTGATTGAAAAAATACAGGATGGCAGTTTGCTCAGCCATCTCGGACTTACCTTGTTCGAAACAGTCATCAGCTTTATTTTAGGCACTCTACTAGGGACACTGCTAGCTGTTGCCTTGTGGTGGTCTCCAATGCTTTCAAAGGTCCTGGATCCCTATTTAGTCATCTTCAATGCTATGCCTAAGGTAGCCCTTGGACCCATTATTATTGTGGCGATGGGCCCTGGATTAATATCCATTATCACCAATGGAATCATTATCTCAGTTATCGTTACGACTATAGTCGTCTACACGAGCTTCAAGGAAATCGATCCCAATTATATAAAGGTAATGGAAACGTTTAATGCTCGCCGCATGCACATCTTCAAGGAAGCTGTCTTGCCGTATTCCTTTCCAGTCATTATATCGACACTAAAGGTTAATGTTGGTTTAGCCTGGGTTGGTGTCATAGTTGGAGAATTTCTTGTTTCTTCACAAGGACTTGGCTATCTAATCATTTATGGATTCCAGGTATTTAATTTCACCCTTGTTTTAATGGCATTACTCGTTATAGCTGTATTTGCAACGATTATGTATAAAATGGTCGAGTTTGTTGAAGCTAAGTTAATCCGCGACCGCTTATCATAAAAATTTTAACCGGCTTATTTTATCCAGACATTTCAAAACAACCTGATCCTTCATAATGAAGCTATATTGGGTGCTCGTTTGAAAATCATGTGGCAGTTCTGACAGTAAAACGGGCCCTTCTGTTTCCAGATAATCTTCTTTCTTCGTAAGGGCAGTAAGCTCGGCATAAAATACTGCTTTAACAAAGGAACCCGCTGGGTCGAGTACTTTATACTCGCCAATTGGAATTAACTGCTTTGCTTCTCCCCCTGTTTCCTCATATACTTCACGTATGGCAGCCTGAACAGGGGTTTCATTGTTTTCCACCTTGCCTCCGGGAAATTCAAGCCCTCTTTTGGAATGGTTGGTAAGAACCCATTTCCCTTTATAGCGGCATATGACGAATACATGACGAGCTTCTTTTTCAAATTGACCTTGTTCATCATGAAAATAGACATTATTTCCATGGATATCCTTAAATATGTCCATCTATCTCTACACTTCTCTCTTAATTGTTTCTTTCAATTATAGCAAAACTGGCTCTTATATAATTTATAAGGAATAAATCAATTAGAAGCTTACTTTTACAACACACTTTCTTAAAAATATAACAAATATAGTCATGAAGGATGGAATCAATAATATTTTCAATATAAGTAGAGTACATTTATAAAGGTTGGGGTAAATAATTACTATATGAATCGTGATCTAAAAATTGAAAGGAGTTCTTAGCAGTGAATTTCATTGATGAACTATACCAATTGTATCGAGATAAACTAACTGGCGATGATGAAGATATTGATATTTTGGCTTTAGCCGTTTTAGAACAGCTTGATCGTAAGGATGTTATGCAATTAATTAATGAACTGGAAGATCGGGAGCTATATAATTTAATGGGGATATACATAATTGATAGCCTTAAAAAGCGATTTGCAAATGATGATGTACAGCCGCCTGTATCAAAATATTTGCACTAAGATAGGATTACATAGCGAAACCTTCTAAAAATAGGAGGTTTTTTTAGTTTTTTAAATAAATTCACAGAGACCCCGAAAAACGATATGGTAAGATATAGGTCATTTCTATGTAACAGCAATGATATAATAGAGGTCATAAAGACTGGGGGAAAGCATATGGGGATGACAGGAATATTTATAATAGGGGCAATTATTATAGTCCTAATAATAGGGGTTACTGCACTTGTCACAACAAAAGCATACGAATACAAGCACACTATTGATCCATTAGATCAAAATCCGCATTTGAGTGGTAAAGAAGAGGTTCGCACATCTGAACCACATGAATAAGCGCAAAAAAGAATCCCCAGATAAAAAGGGGATTCGACTTTGTTTATGCAAATACTTGTTTTAAATCTTCTTTGCTTTGTGTCAGCCAAAATCTCATCAACTTTTTTGCACCTTCAAGGTCATGAAGCTTGGCTTGACCGCATTGTTTTTCGTTAGCCGCAGGAATATCAGTTATCTCAACAGCTTCTTTCATGGTTTTATCAAGCACATCTATGATTTCTTCAACAGTTGGCTCACCGCTGACCACCAAATAAAATCCAGTTTGGCATCCCATGGGTGAAATATCAATGATATCAAAGTGAGAATAACCCTCAGAATATTTCCTGATATTAAACGCCAACAGATGCTCTAAAGTGTGAATCGCATCTGGCTTCATGGCCTGTTTATTTGGCTGGCAGAAACGAATATCAAATTTGTTAACAACTCCATCGCTTCCTACTTTATGAACACCACAATGACGAACATACGGGGCCTTAACAGCATTATGGTCCAAATCAAAACTTTCAACAGATGGCATTATAAAACCTCCTTTTAAACTTATTACTAATTTTACCTTTTCTCCATCAATATTTCATCTCTAAAGTTTGAAGTTTGCCCTTTCAGGCATTATGATATGGTTGTATCTAAACATTCTAATTAAGGAAGTTCATATTATGAAAAAAATATTACTAAAACTAGTCCGTTTTTATCAAGTGGCCATTTCACCTATGAAGCCGCCAAGTTGTAGATTTTATCCAACATGTTCTCAATATGGCCTTGAAGCAATTGAGCGTTTCGGACCAGTAAAGGGGACCTGGCTAACCATAAAACGAATCTCTAAATGCCATCCACTGCATGCCGGCGGGTTTGATCCTGTACCTGAAAAACAAGAAAAAAAAGACTCTTGATTTACAAGAAAAAGCCGTGTATCATACTAGATATGCAAATCGTAATCTTTTCGATTTATATTTTTGCTTAACAAATCGTAATGAATACGATTAACAGGAGGATACTACATTGAAAAAAATATCATTTATATTCGCACTCATACTTGGTGCATCTATTTTTCTTTCCGGATGCAACAGCGATAATAGCACGGCTGATACTAAAAATGAAAACCAGCTTTCTATTTATACAACTGTTTATCCATTACAGTATATGGCTGAGCAAATAGGTGGTGAACATGTAAATGTATCTTCTATCTATCCGGCAGGTGTAGATGAACATACATTTGAACCAACACAAAAGGATATTATCAATATCGCAGAGTCTGATTTATTTTATTACGTTGGATACAATTTAGAAGGCTTTGTAAATAACGTGACCAAAACATTGGGAAACGAAAATGTGGAAATGATAGCTATTGGTGAAAAAGTAAATCTTGATACTCATGGACATGAAGAGCACGAACATGAAGATCATGAGCACGAAGACGACGGCCATAATCATGGTACAGTCGATCCGCACTTATGGATAGATCCGCTATATGCAAAAGAAATGGCTGAACATATTAAAGACACACTGATTGAGAAAATGCCTGAACAAAAAAGTGCCTTCGAGGAAAATTACGAAACACTGGCTAAAAAGTTCGATGAGTTAAATACAGAATATACAAAGGTATTCAGCGAAGCACCTCATGATGAATTCCTTGTTTCTCATGCTGCGTTTGGATACTGGGAAGAACGTTATGATGTAGATCAAATAAGCGTCTCCGGTATATCTACATCCGAAGAGCCTACTCAAAAATCACTTGAGAAGTTAGTGGATACTGCCAAGGAACATCAACTTAAATATATTTTAGTTGAACAGAATATAAATAGTAAATTAACGGATATTATTAAAAAAGAGGCTAATTTGACTGCATTGCCTATTCATAATCTATCTATCCTGACTCAGGATGATATTGATTCAGAACGCGATTATTTTTCAATCGCGAAGGATAATTTAGACTCACTGCAAAAAGCTTTAAATGATTAATCACGTAAAAGCCCGAATTCTTTTAGATTCGGGCTTTTTTCTTCCTGTATTTACTTTACATATAAGAGGTGAAAAGAAGCATTCTAACAAAAGAAAGGAGAGATTTTTATGCCAAATGGTGTTAAATGCTCTGTGAATTCCTGCCACTTTTGGAAACAAGGGAATAAATGTGCAGCAGAAAAAATTCAAGTAAATATGTATTCAGAGGAACGTGCTTATAAAAGTGGCGATACTGGATGCAAAACCTTTCGCCCAGCTGACTTTTTATAAACGAAAGGCTGTCATAAATGGATATCAATCACATACTCCGAAATTTTAACGAGGATTTACAAAATTCCAATTCCTTAACATTTCCTATATGCGTGGACTCTTTTACGAATTATTGGAGTACCGAATTCGGATCCCTTGATGAATTACCGAAGGAAGTAGACCAGCTTATAGCTAAACGGGGATTGGAATTAGGTTTACTGGAAGAAGAAATAAATCAATAAAGAAAAGCGCCCTGTGACCCAGGCGCTTTTCCCTTAGTAACTTTTCTTTACTAATTCGACAACTTCTTTTTCTGCCACATTTGTTATTGCGGTTATAACTGATAATGGGAGTCCGCGACGCAACAAGATCTCAGCAATCAAGTATTGTTTTTTCGAACGAGCCATTTCTTCCCCGCCTTCTTATGTCTTTTTTTCCATTATACAGGATTTGATAGCCGAATTGAATAAGTCCAACACCCAATATTCAGAATTAACTAAAAAAATTAATTAACTCTCTTCTCACTATTTTGTTTGAAGCATTACGGGGTAACTCCTTACCCATCACTACTTTTTTAGGAATTTTATATCGCGCCAGCCTGGATTCACAAAATTCGATGATCTCTGTCTGTTGTAAATGGCTCGCTGGATGGGGGACTATTACGGCTGCTGGAACGGCTCCCCATTCATCATCGCTAAGACCAATGACTCCCGCTTCTTTTACGAAAGGATGCTCCATCAAAACGGATTCTATTTCAGCCGGATAAATGTTTTCTCCACCAGAAATAATTAAATCAGAGCGTCTATCAATGACAAACAAATACCCTTCCTCGTCGATATAACCGATATCACCTGTATAAAACCAGCCATCCTGGAAAGATTCCGGTGCCCTTCCATGAAGATACCCCGGAGTTACATTTGGGCCTTTTACTGCAATCTCTCCCGGTACACCAACTGCAGCAATCCTTCCATCCACAATAATTTTTATCTCACATGGCAATAATGGCTTACCGGCAGAGCCCAGTTTTCGCGTTGCATCTTCAGGAGCCAGCGTGACGATTTGAGAGCATGTTTCTGTCATACCATATGTTTGAAAGACAGGTGTGTTTTTATCCGTAGCCTTTTTCAACAACGCCATAGGTGCTGAGCCGCCCCCTAACAGCATACAGCGAAATTCCTCAGGGTATGTCCTTTCTCCTAAATCTTCAAGCATTCTTGTCAAAGTATTCGTCACAACCGAGCAAATCGTAATCTTCTCTTTCCAAATAGCTTCATTTGCTTGTACAGGGTCGAATCCTCTTTGCAAAACAGTCTCTATCCCATAAATGACTGATCTTAAAAGGATAGATAAACCACTTATATGGAATAGCGGCATAAAGCAAAGCCATTTATCATCATCGCGCAACCCTAAATTTAGAGCAGACCCAATCGCACTCCAATAATGGTTTCCCATCGTTTGCTGAACGGCCTTAGGCTTACCAGTCGTACCTGATGTGTACATAATAGTTGCCGTTTGATTAAACGATAAGTTCTTCTTTTCTTCAAATGACTTTGCCTTAGCCTTCTCTAATTGTTCCAGCCTTAGCACGGAAATATCCAGTAACATTTCGTTTTCTGATATGAGAAAATCAGCCTGAGCATCTTCTAATTGCCACTCTTTTTCCCGATCTGTTAAACGAGTATTCAATAGGACAATTTTGGCGCCAATCAGGAGAAGAGCATGTATCGTAAAGACCATCTCCGGCCGATTCTTCATGTTAATTCCAATTACATGACCTTCCGCAACACCCAACTCCGTCAATTTTTGAGCGTATAAATGGGCCATTTCATATAACTCTCTAAACGTCCACTTCTCTCCCTCAAATGAAAGAGCCGTACGCTCCGGAGTCACATACGCCCGTTGAATCAAAAACTGCGGAACAACCGTATCATGCATCAACATCTTTTCAACCTTCCCTCTGAACTCCTTCATGATCTCTCTGACCATCAAAGCGTTTTTAAGTACAAATACAAATTAACCTCTATCACTCTAACTGATACTTACATGTACATAAAAACAGCCTGACGGTAGGCGTCAAGCTGTTTTTCGTTCTCCATTAAGGGAATCGTGGGAATTGGTCAAAGTCTGGATTGCGCTTTTCTTTAAAAGCATCGCGGCCTTCTTTGGCTTCATCTGTTGTATAATAAAGCAATGTTGCATCGCCTGCCAACTGCTGAAGTCCAGCCAGTCCATCTGTATCCGCATTGAAAGCTGCTTTTAGGAAACGAAGGGCAGTTGGGCTCTTTTCAAGCATTTCCTCGCACCATTGCACCGTTTCTTTTTCAAGTTGCTCCAATGGAACTACTTTGTTTACCAAGCCCATATCAAGTGCTTCCTGCGCATCATATTGACGGCACAAGAACCAAATTTCTTTTGCTTTCTTATGGCCTACGATTCGAGCTAAATATCCTGCACCATAACCTGCATCAAAGCTTCCAACCTTAGGACCGGTTTGGCCAAAACGTGCATTTTCAGCAGCAATTGTTAAATCACATACAACATGCAGTACGTGACCTCCGCCAATAGCATAGCCTGCTACCATTGCCACAACAGGTTTTGGAATAACACGGATCAAGCGTTGAAGATCAAGAACATTCAGACGAGGAATTTCGTCTTCACCCACATATCCGCCATGACCGCGAACCTTTTGGTCACCGCCAGAACAGAATGCCATGTCACCTGCGCCTGTTAAAATAATAGCACCTATTTCTTTATCATCCCTGGCACGGGAAAAAGCATCAATCAATTCCATTACTGTTTTTGGACGAAATGCATTGCGTACCTCTGGACGGTTGATGGTAATTTTAGCAATACCGTTATATCTTTCATATAAAATATCTTCATATGTACGAATGGTTACCCAATCAAAAGCCATTTCTAATTCCTCCCTCTAATAAACTCACTTACTATTCTACCAAATATTTTGGGTTCTTCCACGTGTATTGCATGGCCAGTGTCATTTATTGTTTCAAATTGGCATCTATTAAGGCAATTCTGCATTTTTAAGGCCAATTGAACGAACTTTTTATCCAATGCTCCCGCGAGCAATAAAACGGGAAAATCCAACTCCTTTAATTCACTCCAAAATGAGGGCTGTGAGCCTGTACCCATTCCCATTAAACTATTTTGCAAGCCAATACTGGTATGGGATACTCTCTCCTGCCTAATTTCTGCTTTCTTGCCATTCGACAGTCTTTCTTGTGAAGCAAATAACGGAATCTTCTCCCAATCATCTACAAAACTATCTATCCCATATTCTCTGATACGTTCTGCCAATTGTGCATCACTATGTGCCCTCGACAGTCGTTCGTCTTCATGTTCCAGGCCTGGTGATGAGCTTTCTAAAATGAGAGTCCGAACAAATTCAGGATATAAAACAGCAAACCCCAATGCCAGTCTCCCTCCCATCGAATAACCAAGAATATGTGCACTTTGGATATTTAAAGCGATTAAAATGTCCTTAATATCTTTAGCAGCCTTTTGCATTTCATATCTATCAGGATCAATAGGCGCTTCTGTCAGACCATGCCCTAATAGATCCAGACTGATAAACTGAAAACAATGTTTGTAATCCTGAATAAATGTATTCCACGTATTCATGGAACCCGTAAATCCATGCAAAAGAAGTACAGGCTGTCCTACTCCTTGCAATTGCACGTGATACTTTACTCCATTAATGGATAACATGAGTTTATTCGCCATCATTCATCATTCTTATTTCCCGGGAAACATGCTGAACGACTTCCCTGTATCTTTTCACATCATAGGAACGACTTGTACAAACTTCAACAATACAGAAATCCGGATTGGCTACCCAGTCCTGAATGGAATCAGTCACTTCTTCCCAAGTTTCCGGATTTTTATAGTTTGCTCCATACAAAGCAGCTGTATGATTAAAGTGTAAGCCATGAGGCGTACCAAAAAGCTCTTCAAAATGTTTTTCTTCAGCAGACTGAGGCAGGTAAGAAAAGATTCCACCGCCATCATTATTCACAACCAAAACCAGAAGCTTTAATTGATACATTTTAGCTGCCAGGAAACCATTCATATCATGAAATAAGCTGAGGTCTCCAAGTGCCAGTACAGTTGGTATTTCAGAGGAAGCGCTGATTCCTGCAGCAGTTGAGATAAGGCCATCTATCCCGTTAGCTCCCCTGTTTGCCAATATCCTAATCTGCTTAGTTGTTTGAAAGAAAAATGAATCTACGTTTCGAATAGGCATGCTATTGCCAACTACTAAGTTAGCTTTTTCCGGAAGTAAACTTTCCAATAGAGAAAATAATTTACCTTCCTGCATCCCTGTTTCATCCTGTATAGTCAGCAGCCCTTCTTTCGCCACTTCATTCATTCCTTGCCAAAGAGAAAGCCAATCTCTTCTTTCTGTATTTGCATGTACAGTAAGATTTTCTCTAACCGAGTGACAGAAAGCGGCCTCATCACAATAAACCATATGGGTACTTACTCCCGCTGGCTCTCTCCAGCCGCTGCCCCCATCTACTACAATATGATTTGTCTGTTTACACTTTTTCACAAATTGCAATACTGGTTTAGAAACTGGCATTGCACCAAACCGAATAATTAAATCTGGTGTAATTTTCCCGTGTATTGCTTCTTCCTTCAGAAAAGTATCATAGGTTTCAATTACGTGCTGATTTCCACCTGCCCTTAATTGCGATAAAGGATCAGCAAGAATCGGATATCCCGTTGCTTCAGCGAAATTCAAAACAGCTTCCTTAAAATCAGGTTGGTCAATAGGACCGCAAATAATAATCCCTTTTTCGCTTTCCTTAATTAAACGAAGATATGTATTCAACTGAGAATCAGCCAGCTTACGGTGTCCATGTGCAATATCGATACACGCATTTGAATGGTCCGTTCTACGAATCCACTTTTCCATTTCGCTTAAGATTGGAATGAGTGGCTCTCGTAAAGGGAAATTAACATGAACAGGTCCGGCAGGCTCCAGAATTGTATTACTGATGGCTCTGCTTGCTACAGTGCGTGCATACTGGAGCATCATTTCTCCGGAATCAGGCAGAGACATTTCTACAAACCATTTCACATGCTTCCCATAAAGGTTTATTTGGTCGATGGCCTGTGGTGCTCCAACATCTCGTAATTCATGCGGACGGTCAGCAGTAAGAACAATTAATGGCACTCTTGAATAATAGGCCTCTACGATAGCAGGAAAGTAGTTTGCAGCCGCTGTACCTGATGTACATAACAAAGCGACAGGCTTTCTCTTTTCCTTAGCCATCCCAAGCGCAAAAAAGGCGGCCGATCTTTCATCGATATTAATATGAACATTCATATCCGGATGTTCAGCCATACAATAGGCGATTGGTGTAGATCTGGATCCCGGACTAATGACAACATCATTCACTTCCGCTCGGGCTAGTTCATCTACAAAGGATGCTATAAAAGCAGTTAGCTCTTCTTGGTGATTCATATATTCCTTCCCTCCAAAGCAGAAAGCATGGGTTTAAATTTCACTTTTGTCTCCATATATTCACTTTCGGGATTTGATTTTTCTACAATCCCACAGCCCGCATATAGAGATGCTTTATCCTTCTTTAATAAACCTGAGCGGATTCCTACAGAAAAGTCACCATTTCCGTATATATCCATCCACCCTATTGGAGCAGCATAAAATCCTCTATCCATACCTTCATATTTTTCTATTTTCTCCATAGCAATATTTCTTGGCGAACCTCCCAAAGCAGGTGTTGGATGAAGCAATTCCACAAAGTCCAAAACAGAAGTGCCGGGCAGACTCACACAATTTACCGGTGTATAAAGATGCTGTATATTTTTTAGCTTCATTAATACGGGAGCATCAGGAATATTAATCTCGATGCAATGCTCTTCCATCGCCTCTTTAATCATATTGACCACAAACTGATGCTCGGATCGATTTTTATCATCATTTAATAATTCATTTCCTAGGGCTGAATCAATTTCTTCATCTTCATTTCTTGGCGTTGACCCTGCCAAACATGCAGAAAATACAGCCGGCCCCTCTTTTTTAATCAGCCTTTCCGGAGAAGCACCTATAAAACAATCATCCCCTGATTCAAGCCCAAAAATAAAGCTTCCGTTTTGCTGAATCATTAAATTCTCAAGTACTTTATAAGATGGAACTTCATCTTCAAATTGCAAACTTAATTCACGGGCCAGGACGATTTTCTCCATCTGTCCGTTTCGGATATCCTCGACAGATTTTAGTATAGCCTGTTTCCACTCTTCCACAATATGTTCTTGCCGTTCTATGATAGCTGGCATTTCTTTTTGGCCAGAATCAGACATAGACAAAAAAGCATCTCTATCTTCGATAAATTGGCGTACCTCTTTATCTGACATATGAGGAGTCAAATATATAGAGGAAGTTAAGTATGAACCATGATTTGTTTCTGTAATTAAAAACTTAGGTATATAAAATAAATAACTGCCAAATTGGCTCCAATTGGAACCCGGCTCTGTATTTTTAGAGTTAAAGGAAAAACCGCCAAAGCATAAAGGTCCTGTGCCTTTTCCAGAGTTAACCCCATTCACAATGGCTGACTCCATTAGGGCAGTCCATTTATCCTTAATATCTTTAAAACGTTTTTCTCCATTAGTAAGAGATTGTAGCTTACGTGCTGTTCCAATCCCGGCTAAATACAATTCATTATCCGGATCTTTCCAGTAAAATCGCTCACCTTTATATAAACACTCACTTGATTGATAGATATCGATCGGTTTCTTATTGGTAACGGCCTCAACATGACTGAATAAGATTGGCATAGCAATCCTTTTTACTGTATGTAAGGCTTCAGTCAATTCCTGTTGAATATCTGTCATTTGCTTTATTGCCATTCAAATCCCTCCGTTGCTCCTATTTCCAATAAACCTATTTAAAGATACACCTGTAGAAATTAAGCTGTCAATTTTTGTAGTTTCTTAATTTTCATTTTAAAGCTTATATTCTCATCATCATTTGATAGCGATTCCATTCCGCTTGCTCCCTGTATGGTATCTTCTATCCACAAGAATGCAGTTTATTCCAATAAACAAACCATCATACTTATTTTCCCTATTAATACGGATCCTTACTATTATAATATCTTTTTCTTAAAGCCTGAACCATTATGACTTTCTAACAGGTCTACTATAGAGGATAAATGTATTGACACTTACTATAACATTTACCTACACTGATTTAGTATAGTAATAATAGTGGGAATGATATGAGTTGTAGAACTCTTAAAATATTATATTTTATACTAATAGTTTAACATATTGATTTACCACTATTCGCTAGTAACTTATAACGTAAAGGGGATTAACAAAATGCAAGATCACTCGCATACTCCTGCGAAGACAGGATTACCCAGAAAAAGTTGGCGGGTTTGGTGGAAATTAACCAGGCCACACACATTAACAGCTGGTTTTACACCTGTGTTGGTTGGAACAGCGCTGGCTCATGAACATATACCTTCGCTGAATATCGGGTTATTTGTGGCTATGATGGCTGCCGCACTGCTTATCCAAATTGCCACGAACCTATTTAATGAATATTATGATTTCAAAAAGGGACTCGATAATGAGGAATCCATTGGGATTGGTGGCGGAATCGTACATGAGGGTTTATCACCAAAGTCGATTCTTACATTAGCACTCGTTCTGTATGGTATATCAGCACTGATAGGTGTTTATATATGCGCAAATAGCAGCTGGTGGTTGGTACTCATCGGATTATTATCAATGTCAATGGGATACTTATATACTGGTGGACCGCTCCCAATAGCCTATACCCCATTTGGCGAGATTACATCCGGTTTCTTTATGGGCTGCCTAATTATCTTGATTTCTTATTTTATTCAAACTGGAAATGTGACATTAGATGCATGGCTCGTAACTGTCCCATTCTTTTTGACTGTGGGTGCTATTTTGTTATCAAATAATATTCGCGACAGAGTCGGGGATAAAAAGGGCGGCCGAAAAACATTGGCAATCCTCATTGGCAAGAAAAATGCCATTATCGTACTGGCAGCCATGTTTGCTCTCTCCTATGTATGGGCATTCGTACTAGTGTTCTCAGGTATTACTTCTCCTTGGACATTACTTGTGCTATTGAGCATTCCAAAAGCGGTACAAGCCGTGAAAGGATTTGTTGGCAATGATACTCCACCGGAAATGATGCCTGCCATGAAAGCAACAGGCCAAACGAACACTTTCTATGGTCTTTTATTTGCATTTGGTATGTATATTGGATTCTTCTTCTAAATCTTTTAATAAGCCTCTTAGTAGAGGCTTATTTTTTTCTGCTCTAATCTTGCTATTTCTCTTAAATGTTTTTCTACTGTGTGATGGGGTAAATGTAACAATACAAGTTACTTATTACAGTTAAGGAAGTGGTAGCATGCTAAGTAAAAATCAACTTCAAGCTATAACAGATAGATTAAAAGAACAAAAAGAAGAATTTCAAAGCAAATTAAATACAAAAAGAAACAGCCGACTCGACCTAAGTGAGCGTGAAGCATCCGGAGAACTATCATCCTATGATAATCATCCTGGCGATCTCGGTACAGAATTATTTGAGCGTGAAAAAGATGTGGCTCTGGAAATACATGAAGAAGAGCAATTGAATGAAATTGAAACAGCGTTGTCTGCAATAGAAGAAGGCACATACGGTGTATGTAAAGAGTGCGGAAAGGATATTCCATACGAAAGACTTGAGGCCATTCCATCCACTCTCTATTGTATCGAGCATTCAAAAAAACAGGAATTAAGCAATCACCGTCCAATTGAGGAAGATGTCATTCAGCCACCAAAGCCAGATTCCCTTCAAAGAACATATGATCATCGAATAGAAGACTACACAGACAGTTATCAAGAAGCCGCCCAATACGGAACCTCGGAAACTCCATCCGATATGGTTAGAGATGCAAAAGGATATGAAGATCTTTATCCAGATCAAACAGAGGATGAAGGTTTTGCAGATGAAGTTGAGTCATTCGTTGGTAATGGTCCAGACGGAGAACGTAAAGTATATCAAAGCGATGCAAAAACCGATTATGAAGAACGCCTGGAAGATGAAAACCTAGAGTCAAATTTAGGAGATATTCCTTACCGAAAAAGAGATAGTTATGTGGACAACAAGAACAAATAAGGCAGCCTATTGGCTGTCCTTTTTTCTTTGCTGCTATATATAACTATAACCTTTCAAGAAGTTCCAGTGAGCTGTTTTTCATTTGATAATTATCTAATTAATAGTTCATAACAGTTACATATGACAAAAAGTAGCTTCTACATATTCAAAACATTACACATGGTAAAAAGGCAACCTATATTCCTTTAATCAATGGAATATAGATTGCCTTTATCTATTTTACATAATTTATTTGTTTCTTTGATTTATAGGGTTTACGTTCCAGATGTCTGTTGCATATTCCTGAATTGTTCGGTCACTTGAGAAAAATCCTGAATTAGCAATATTTATTACACTTGATGAGTTCCATTTCTTTTTGTCTTGATAAGATGCCTCTACCTTTTCCTGTGTACTTGCATAGGAACCAAAATCCCTTAATACAAAATATTGATCATTTTCTAATAGCAGAGAATCATATATCATATCAAACATTCCAGATGTATTCGGGAAGAATCCATTAATTAATTGGTTTACAGCCTGATGAATTCTCCGATCAAGCATATAATATTCTGAGGAGTGATAACCTCCATGTGCGTTGTAATTCATAACTTCCTCTGACGATAATCCGAATGTAAAGATATGTTCTTCTCCGACTCTCTCAAAGATTTCTACATTAGCCCCATCCATTGTACCGATGGTCAAAGCACCATTCATCATAAATTTCATATTACCTGTTCCTGATGCTTCTTTACTTGCAGTCGAAATTTGTTCACTTAATTCAGCTGCAGGGAATATTTCTTCAGCCAGAGATACCCGATAATTTTCGAGAAATACGACCTTTATATAATCTTTTGTGTCCGGATCATTATTTACTTTATCCGCCACGGTGTTAATCAATTTAATAATTTTTTTGGCATAGTAGTATCCTGGGGATGCTTTAGCTCCAAATATAAAGGTACGCGGATATGGCTTGAAATTTGGCTCTTCCTTCATTCGATTGTATAAATACATAATGTGAAGAACATTTAGCAATTGGCGTTTATACGCGTGCAAACGTTTGACCTGGACATCAAAAATACTATCTGGATTAACGGTTATACCATTTTGTTCTTTAATCCGCTTAGCCAGCTTTTTCTTATTGTCTGCTTTCACTTTCATTAGCTCTTCTAAAAAGGAAGAATCCGTACTAAACCGCTCCAATTCCTTCATATATACCGGATCAATTTGCCATTTATCGCCGATTGCTTGCGAAATTAAACGGGAAAGTCCTGGATTGGATTTCAATAACCATCTGCGATGAGTAATACCATTGGTTTTATTATTAAACTTTTCAGGAAAAACCTGATAGAAATTGTTCATTTCTCTCTTCTTGAGAATCTCAGTATGCAGATGGGCTACTCCGTTTATACTATGGCTGCCTGCAATAGCCAGATGGGCCATTTTAACCTGATCATGAGCAATGATAGCCATATCCTCTATTCTTTGCCACTCACCCGGATACAGCTCCCATAATTGCTGACAGAACCGCTCGTTAATCTCATTCACAATCATAAAGATCCTTGGCAATAATGGTTGGAATAAACGAATTGACCATTTTTCCAATGCCTCAGAAAGCGTCGTATGATTCGTATAAGATATCGTTTTTGTGGTTACTTCCCATGCTTCTTCCCATGACATTTTTTCTTCATCCAATAAGATCCTCATTAATTCCGGGATGGCCAGAACAGGGTGAGTATCATTTATATGTATTGATACGTATTCATGCAATTTGCTCATAGGAATATTCTTTTTGCGGTATGTCTTTAATATGGTATGCAAACTGGCTGAGACAAGGAAATACTGTTGTTTTAAACGCAGAATTTTCCCGCTGTCTTCTGTATCATCCGGATAAAGAAATTCTGATACCAATTCTGTATCACGCTTGTAACGCATAATATCGCGATGATAAGGAGCCGGGGCAGGCTCAGCATTCCACAATCTGAGTGTATTCACCGTTTCATTCTGATAGCCAACAACCGGTATGTCATAAGGTACAGCCATTATTGGCTCTGTATCAATATGACGGAAACCTAAACGGCCATCAGAATCTGTATAGGATTGTACTTCTCCCCAAAAAGGTACCATTACTGCCTGATCGGCTTTTCGAACCTCCCATACATGTCCATTTTGAAGCCATTGCTCTGGATATTCAACTTGTACGCCATCAATGATTTTTTGCTCAAATAAACCATATTTATAGCGAATACCACATCCATGACCAGGCAATTCCAAAGAAGCAATGGAATCCATGAAACAAGCAGCTAATCGGCCTAACCCACCATTACCGAGCGCAGAATCCGGCTCAAGTGTTTCCAGCTCCGAAAAGCTAATCCCTAAATCCTCAAGCCCGTCTTCCACTACTTTTTGTATGCCAAGATTTAAGACATTACTCCCCATAATTCTACCGAGTAAAAATTCAATTGATAAATAGTAGACCTGCTTTGTCTTCGTTTCTCTATATAATTGATTGGTTTTAATCCAATTCTTACTTATATATTCACGAATCATAATTCCTAAAGTATGATATTGCTCCTGCGGAGTCGATTCTGAAAATGTTTTTCCATAAGACATTTCAAGCTTAGATATAAAGGCTTCCTTAAACAGTTCTTTATTATCAAACATCTAAATCAGATCCTCTCAGTCAAGTCTTTATACAAAACCTCATACTCTGCTGCTGAACGTGCCCAGCTATAGTCCTTCTTCATCGAGTTCTTAACAATCTTTTTCCACTCAGAAGGATTATGATAAAAAGATAATGCCCGACGTATTGTATAAAGCATGTCATGAGCATTAAAGTTAGTAAATGAAAAACCATTGCCCTCGCCAGTAAATTCATTATATGGCTGTACAGTATCTCGCAGACCCCCTGTTTCCCTAACAATCGGCAATGTACCATATCTCATTGCTATTAATTGGCTTAATCCGCAAGGTTCAAATTTAGAAGGCATAAGGAACAAATCAGCTCCAGCATATATTTGATGGGCTAAATCTTCATTAAAACCAATATGAACCCTTAATTTATCCTGATACCATTGGGACGTATAACCAAAGAAATGCTCGAATTGCGGATCGCCTGTACCCAGCATGATCATTTGGATATCTTCCTGCAAAATCTCATGGAATACAGCTCTAACCAGATCAAAGCCTTTCTGAGAGGTTAAACGCGATACAACGGCAATCAGCGGCTTGCTATCATCTACCGGTAAATTGAAATACTCCTGGAGATAACGTTTATTCGCTTTTTTGCCTTTCAGAGAATTGACTGAAAACTCGCTGGCAATCGCAGCATCTTTTTTTGGATTATATAAGTCATTGTCAATTCCATTTAAAATCCCATATAAATCTGAGTCTCTTGCCTGAAGCAATCCATTCAGACGCTCACCGTAATAGTCAGTTTTAATCTCCTCTTTATAAGTAGGGCTGACAGTAGTTATTGCATCTGCATAAACCAGTGCTGATTTCATAAAGTTGACGTTCCCGTCAAATTCCAACTGGTTAAAGTAGTCATCATGAATCCCCAGTACATCATCAAGAAAACTTTTTCCATAAATGCCTTGGAATTGCAAATTATGAATTGTAAATATATTTTTGATGTTTGCTAATTTCGTATTCTGGTGCTGAGTTTTCAATAAGAATGGAATCATTCCCGTATGCCAATCATGTGTATGAATAACATCCGGTAAAAATGGAATATGATAAAGTGCTTCAACAGCCGCTTTACAGAAATAAGCAAAACGTTCACCATCGTCAAATTGCTCATAAAGTTTTGGTCTATGGAAATAATATTCATTATCCATAAAGTAATAAATGACACCATCATATTCAGCTTCAAAAATACCGCAATACTGTCTTCTCCAGCTTAACTGAACTTCAAATTCAGCAATTTTTTTCGCTGAATTAAAAAAATGAGTAGGTATCGTCCCATACTTAGGAAGCAACACTCTTACCTCATGACCTAACTTTTTTAATTCTTTAGGAAGAGAGCCGGCTACGTCAGCCAGCCCTCCAGATTTAGCAAAGGGTACACATTCAGATACTACAAATAATACATTCACGAGTTCATCAACGCTCCTTGTTTTACACCTTTTTGAATAACAATTGGTTGGAATGGAGACCCAATCAGAACTGTTCCATCAGCAATTTCTACATCCTTATCGAGGATTACATAATCGAGTTTGCAATTCTTACCGATTTTTGTTTTTTGCATGATAATGGAATTTTTAATGGAAGTACCTTCATCAATATTAACGGCCCTAAAGATGATACTGTGCTCTACTTCACCTTTTATGATAGAGCCGTTGGCAACCATTGATTGGCTTACATGAGACTTCTCACTATACTTGGATGGCGGCTCATCCTTAACTTTTGTATAGATAGGACATTCCTTCATGAATAACTGACTCCAATTTTCTTCTTTAAGAAGATCTATACTTGATTGAAAATAGGCATTAATAGAATTGATATTCGCCAGATAACCTTCATACTGATAAACACAGATAGCGAAGTCGGAATAATGATCTTCCACAACATCCTTTAAACATTTGTACCCAGTTTGTTTCCGCTCGTCAATTAATTTAACAAGCAGTTCTTTTTTAAGGATGAACATTTCAAGTGATTCTTTATCTTTTTTGATTTCCGTAATATCACATTTGTTTTGTATATGATATTTAAGAACAGCATTAAAATCGATATTGCAAACGGTTTGACTGTTAGCAACAATCACATACTCCTGTTTACTTCTTTCAAGATAGGTCATATGATAAGCAAAGTGATCAAACGCATGAACCTCACCAGATACATCTTCTGTATGAGGCACCGGGAGGAAGAATAGTCCATCTCTTTTTCTATTCAAATCCCAGTTCTTACCTGTTCCCAAATGGTCCATTAACGATCTGAAATGTGCTTGTGGATAAACAGCTACATTAGATATTCCCGAATTAACCATGCTTGAAAGAATAAAATCTATTAAACGGAAACGACCAGCTATTGGTAATGCTGCAACATTCCGACTTTTTGTTAAAATATCCAGTGATTCAAAACTATTCGTGGCATCTATAATACCTAATAGTGATTTACTCATATTTTCAACGCCTTTCACTATATCAAGATAATTTTATAACATTTTCTTCTGTTAACAGTTCAGGATTAACCAATATAACATCTTCATCATCAATAGGTCTGATCACCTGGTTATCCGGTATAACAGCACCTGGAGGAATAATAGCCTTTTCAATATAGACATTCTTTCCGATAACTGCATCTGACATGATTACAGAATCTTTAACATGTGCGTCTTTGCCAATCTGTGCTCCATAGAAAACGACTGATTTTTCCACCTTACCTTCAACTATACATCCTTCGTTAATCAGTGATTCTTTAACCTCTGCTTTGTTAGATAGATATTGTGGTGGTCTGTTCGGATTAACTGAATAAATGCGCCATGAATAGTCATAAAGATTTAATTCACACTCTTCATCCAGTAAATCCATATTAGCTTCCCAATAACTTTTCAGTGTACCAACATCTTTCCAATATCCTTCAAATGGATAAGCATATACCTTTTTATCATCATTTAATAATAAAGGTATGATATCCTTACCAAAATCCCTTGTTGAATCTTCATTTTTAGCATCTTTTATCAAATAGTCTTTTAGAACTTTACGATTAAATATATAGATACCCATAGAGGCTAAATTATTTTTCGGATTTTTCGGTTTCTCTTCAAATTCCATTACAGAATAATCTTCTCTGGTGTTCATGATTCCAAATCTGCTTGCTTCATCCCAAGGAACAGGAATAACAGAGATAGTCGCATCTGCTCCTCTTTCCTCATGGAAGCTCAACATTTTATCATAATCCATTTTGTAAATGTGATCTCCTGAGAGAACAATCACATAATCCGGATCATATTGATCGATATAGTTTAAGTTTTGGTAAACCGCACTTGCTGTACCCGTATACCATCTCATTTCCTTTGAAGCAGAATAGGGAGGTAATACAGTTACTCCGCCATCTTTTAAATCGAGATCCCAGGCACTTCCGTTAGAAAGATAGGAATTAAGCAATAACGGCTGGTATTGCGTTAATACCCCTACCGTATCTATTCCAGAGTTCGTACAGTTACTTAATGTAAAATCTATAATTCTATATTTACCGCCAAATGGGACTGCCGGTTTTGCAACATCAGCTGTCAAAGCCTCAAGCCTTGTTCCTTGTCCTCCTGCCAGTAGCATTGCGACTATTTTTTTCTTTGCCATTTTTATTTAACTCCTTCCGTTTTTTAATGGGACGCAGTACAGTAATTCCAAATGGAGGTACCTTAATCTTTACGTGATATGGTCTCCCATGAAAAGAACCTTCTTCTGCGATGATTTTCTTTTTATTAACATGATCGCTTCCACCATATTGGACAGCATCACTATTTATGACCTCTTTGTACTCCTGTTTATCAGGTACTCCAACTTTATATTCTTCATAAGATATATTTTTGAAATTACACAGTACTATCAATGGATTTCCTTCTCGATCACGACGAATAAATGAGAATATGGACTGATCGGTGTTATGAACATCAATCCACTCAAATCCTTCAGGATAATCATCTAACTCATATAACGGCTTTGACCGTTTGTAAAACTTTAGTAAGTCTGCAAAGAAATGATTTAATGTTTGATGAGAATCATAATTTAGTAGATGCCAATCAACCTGTTCTTTATCCTTCCATTCTGAGAACATCCCCAGCTCTCCACCCATAAATAATAATTTTTTCCCCGGGTGGGTTGTCATAAATCCCATGAGTAATTTCAACTGAGAAAATTTTTCTTCGTAGCTTCCTGGCATTTTATCAAGAAGAGATTTTTTACCGTGGACCACTTCATCATGTGACAAAGGTAAAATAAACCGTTCCGTATAAGCATACATTAAGGAGAATGTTACTTTATTATGAAGATCCTTTCGAGAACACGGATCTGATTCCATGTACTCTAAAATATCGTTCATCCAACCCATATTCCACTTATATGTAAATCCTAAACCTCCCTCACTAGCTGGCTTAGTTACGTTAGGCCAATCAGTTGAGTCTTCAGCCATCATAAGAACTGTAGGATCGGATTCTTTTACAACTTGGTTAAGTTTCTGTAAAAAATCTATAGCATGTGGATTAACGTCACCACTATATGTATTGGGCCAATAAATGATATTTGCGACAGCATCCACTCTAAATCCATCTATGTGAAAATACTTCATCCAATATCTTGCGTTGGATATTAAAAAACTATGAACTTCTGGTTTGCCCAAGTCAAAATTTGCTGTTCCCCATACTGGATTCTCTCTGTGTTTGAGATCAGAGTATTCATAAACAGGTGATCCATCAAACATAAATAAACCATGAGCATCTTTACAATAGTGACCAGGTACCCAATCAAGCAATACACCTATGTTATGCTGATGACATTGATCGATAAAATATTTCAAGTCTTCAGGCCTGCCATATCGGCTTGTTGGTGAATAATAACCTGTACTCTGATAGCCCCATGATCCGTCGAACGGATGTTCAGTTAGTGGCATTAGCTCAATATGTGTAAAGCCCTGTTCAACTACATAGGGGATGAGTTCATCAGCCAGGTCACGGTATGTATAAAATTCCTCAATCTTGCATTCATCGCTCGGTATAGACACTTGGCCTTCCTGGATATGTTTTCTCCATGTTCCTGCATGAATTTCATAAATAAACATGGGGTTCTCATCTTGTTGTTTCTTTGTTTTTTTCTTAAGCCAAGACGCATCATTCCATTTATATGAATCATCTATAGGATATACGACAGATGCCGTATGAGGCCTTATTTCTGAATAGAAGGCATACGGATCACTCTTTAGAGCTATGGCTCCAGATGCTGCTTCAATTTCATATTTGTATATATGTCCGTCCAGGTTTTTATCTACCAGAAGCGTCCAAATACCCTGTTCAGAAACTCTTTTTAATTCATAACCGTTACCATTCCAATTATTAAAAGAACCCACCAAGCGTATCTGACGGGCGTTTGGTGCATATACTGTAAACCTTGTATGTATATCATCATTTACCTTTATCAAATGGGAACCGAACAGTTTATATGCATCATAAAGAGAGCCTTCATGAAACAAATGGACCTGATAGTCTGTTGGGATAGCATTAGGCATATTATCACCCTTTCTCGAATTTTCTCAATATACTAATTAAACTACTTATTCTGTAACTAAATCAAATGCAAAAATTGTTAATTTAGCTCTAAAAAGCTTTTTTTCACTACTTTTTGGAATTAGTAAGATAAATTAACAGGTATCAGTATAATATATCCAAAATATAGTATATAGAAACTTAAATACTATTATTTTTATGTTAAATATTTCATTATATTGAGAAAAATATCAATGAAGTGGTCTACCACTCAAAAACGAGTTAATTAATTAAAATGTTTACTTAATAAAGTTGTGTAAGAAAATATTAAATTATTTGTTTATTATAGTATTTATCTATAGTAAACAAAATATTCTCATAATTCAAGACCAAAAAGGGAACTTAGATACTTTGGCATATAATATATCTTTCAACATAGAACTTTAGGAAATACAATCGAGGAAAGGATGATTGTGTTGAGTTAATTCTTCTGAGGGCTTCTTTATAATCGATTGAGGATTTAAGAATTAGTATATTCTCTATAAGAGAACATTATCCGTGAAATTTTTTAAATACAAACCTTTACAATTACTTTCCATTGTCTCACGGATCTACTGATTAAAGCAAGACTTAAATAAATGATACCCTCTCAGAAAACTATAAGAAGATGTCTATGCGAGCTTCAATTGCTTATTTATGTTGATATATGGATCATATGAAGGTTTATCGTGAGGCATATTTAATAGCAGAATTTAATACTTAATTTAGGTGGAGTGGAGGTTCGAACAGTAAAATTAGTATAGGGCAAAATGAGAAGGGCTTATAGCAATATTTTCCCAATTCCCAAATGGGGAAACAATTCAAGAATTGACTCACACATCTATTCAAATTACAGGTAGAAGTAGATTTTCAATTTGGTTGATATAATCCTTACTAAAGAAATCATAAAATTTTACTTGGTATTCCTCTTAAAAGTACTTGATGATCAGTTCGGCTTTATTCTCGTTCTATTTTAGAATTTAACCGTTATTAGAATTTTACCTTTGCCTTCTTATAAGGCGTTTAGGAGACAATGTATTGACGGACTGAGCTCTTTTGGCAGTTATGTTTTAATTATTAAGATTTCATTTATTAAAATAATATATAAAAAAACCATGTACATCATGTACATGGTTTTTATGACCCCTACGGGATTCGAACCCGTGTTACCGCCGTGAAAGGGCGGTGTCTTAACCGCTTGACCAAGGGGCCAAATGGCGGAGAAGGAGGGATTTGAACCCTCGCGCCGGTTACCCGACCTACACCCTTAGCAGGGGCGCCTCTTCAGCCTCTTGAGTACTTCCCCAAATATGGCTCCGCAGGTAGGATTCGAACCTACGACCGCTCGGTTAACAGCCGAGTGCTCTACCACTGAGCTACTACGGAATAATGGTATATGGGCCTAAATGGACTCGAACCATCGACCTCACGCTTATCAGGCGTGCGCTCTAACCAGCTGAGCTATAGGCCCGAAGTAAAATTTGGAGCGGGTGAAGGGAATCGAACCCTCATCATCAGCTTGGAAGGCTGAGGTTTTACCACTAAACTACACCCGCACTCTATGGGGCGGCTGATGGGAATCGAACCCACGAATGTCGGAACCACAATCCGATGCGTTAACCACTTCGCCACAACCGCCGTGCATTGTCTTTTTAAAGTTATGGTGGCTCAGGACGGAATCGAACCGCCGACACAAGGATTTTCAGTCCTTTGCTCTACCGACTGAGCTACTGAGCCGTTTTGTATCTTTGTATTTCTCTGATGCTGCTCAATGTCTTACTGATGAGCTAACATTTTATAAATGGCGGTCCGGACGGGACTCGAACCCGCGACCTCCTGCGTGACAGGCAGGCATTCTAACCAACTGAACTACCGGACCATTTATTGCGGGGACAGGATTTGAACCTGCGACCTTCGGGTTATGAGCCCGACGAGCTACCAGACTGCTCCACCCCGCGACAATAATAATTTGTTTCCATATACTACAAGGTATTTAAGGTATATATGGCGGAGGAAGAGGGATTCGAACCCCCGCGCGGTTTAACCCGCCTCCCGGTTTTCAAGACCGGTCCCTTCAGCCAGACTTGGGTATTCCTCCATATATAGTGGTGGACCTTGTAGGACTCGAACCTACGACCGGACGGTTATGAGCCGTCTGCTCTAACCAGCTGAGCTAAAGGTCCTATTTGGTAGCGGCGGAGGGGATCGAACCCCCGACCTTACGGGTATGAACCGTACGCTCTAGCCAGCTGAGCTACACCGCCAAATATTGAATCCTATTAAAGTTTATAATGGTGGAGCCTAGCGGGATCGAACCGCTGACCTCCTGCGTGCAAAGCAGGCGCTCTCCCAGCTGAGCTAAGGCCCCATAAGTTTTAGATGGTCGGGAAGACAGGATTCGAACCTGCGACCCCTTGGTCCCAAACCAAGTGCTCTACCAAGCTGAGCTACTTCCCGCAAAAAGATGGCGCGCCCGAGAGGAGTCGAACCCCTAACCTTTTGATCCGTAGTCAAACGCTCTATCCAATTGAGCTACGGGCGCATTTTTTTGCAAAAAACTAGTGCCGAGGGCCGGTCTCGAACCGGCACGGTAGTCACCTACCGCAGGATTTTAAGTCCTGTGCGTCTGCCAATTCCGCCACCCCGGCATATAACTTGGCATTGGAGCGGAAGACGGGATTCGAACCCGCGACCCCCACCTTGGCAAGGTGGTGTTCTACCACTGAACTACTTCCGCATATAAGTGCGGGTGAAGGGACTTGAACCCCCACGCCGTAAGGCGCCAGATCCTAAGTCTGGTGCGTCTGCCAATTCCGCCACACCCGCATTTTGTAAATGGTGAGCCATGAAGGACTCGAACCTTCGACCCTCTGATTAAAAGTCAGATGCTCTACCGACTGAGCTAATGGCTCGTACTGATGGTGCCGGCAAGAGGACTTGAACCCCCAACCTACTGATTACAAGTCAGTTGCTCTACCAATTGAGCTACACCGGCTTAATAGATTTAAATGCTTTTCTAAAACACTTAATTATTATAACTTATGTTTTTTATAATTTCACCAAGTATTTTTTGGTAATTTTTAATTTTATAATGGTGGAGGATGACGGGATCGAACCGCCGACCCTCTGCTTGTAAGGCAGATGCTCTCCCAGCTGAGCTAATCCTCCATTTTATTGCCTGGCGACGTCCTACTCTCACAGGGACTCGCGTCCCAACTACCATCGGCGCTGAAGAGCTTAACTTCCGTGTTCGGAATGGGAACGGGTGTGGCCTCTTCGCCATCGTCACCAGACGATTTTGTCAGCGACATTTATTATTATATCGTATTTCTGACATTTTTCAAGAGAAATTTTAAAGAATTTTTATCTTTTTTTCATTCTCT
>NZ_MAYV01000019.1:0-195409 GCF_001685035.1 Bacillus sp. FJAT-27986
GCTTTTGCTTTCGCGAGGGCGATGGCTTTTTCTTTTTCTGTTTCCTCTGGCGGTGTGGTGGACTCAGAGTTTGCTTCTCCCTCTGTCCGTTTTTGCTTCGCTATTGCAGCTGCCTTTGCCTTGGCCGCTGCTGCCGCTTTTGCTTTCGCGAGAGCGATATCATCTTTATCTTGATGAGGATCTGCTTTAGGTGATTGCTCGGAGGATTGCTTTTCAGCAAGCTTTTGTTTGGCTGCTTCCTTCGCCTTTTCTGCTGCCTCTTTCTTTTGCTGGGATAAGTCTTTTTCGCTCAACTACAACACCTTCTTCCCAGTTTTCGCCTCATATTTAATCTTTTCCTTCAATTTATTGATTCCATATATGAGAGCTGCAGGATTGGGAGGACATCCTGGTATATAGACATCAACCGGCACTATTTGGTCGACTCCCTTCACTACACTATAGGAGCGCACATATGGACCTCCTGCGGTAGCACAGGAACCCATCGCGATGACCCACTTCGGTTCAGGCATTTGGTCATACAGTCTTCTTAAAATAGGAGCCATTTTCTTTGTCACAGTCCCTGAAACAATCATGACGTCTGATTGACGTGGAGATGTACGAAAAAAGGAACCAAATCGATCAACATCATAATGCGAGGAACCAACAGCCATCATTTCAATAGCACAGCATGCCAGTCCAAATGTAAGTGGCCATAGGGAATTTCCTCTCGCCCATCCCTTTACCTGTTCCAATGTTGCCAAAAATATCGTACGTTGCAGTTCATCCTTCTCCCTTGGAGAGAGCTCTTCCAATTTTAATTCCATTTCAGCACCTTCTTTTTCCAGGCATAAAGTAATCCAAGTACAAGCATCAACACAAAAATCAGCATTTCAATTAATGCAAATACGCCTAATTTTTCATAGGCTACCGCCCATGGATAAAGAAATACGGTCTCTACATCAAATAAAACAAACAGCAAGGCAAAGATATAATAACGTACATTAAATTGAACCCTTGAATCATGAAAGGGCTCCAAGCCACTTTCGTAGGTTGTACCTTTTGCGTCGGTAGGTTTGTGAGGTCTTAATAACTTCCCTAAAGACAATGCTACAATTGGAAGCAATATTCCAAGGCATAAAAAAACCAGAACGATTATATAATTGTTCTGATACCAATGTAGTGATGCCAATCTCATCCCCCCATTTTCCCCACTAAAATTTTCTAAATATTCAATATGTAACCGTATATATTATAACATTCTGATATATACGTGTCGATATGATATGGTGATTTTGGTCATACCACTTTTATCTCAATTTTATTGGATAGGTGAGGATGATAGGTGACTCATAGGTAGTTGATAGCAGAGCTTTCTACGACCTTTCACACACCTTTGACCGACCTTTACCCCGGTATAGGTGGGGTATAGGTGCCTGATAGGTACCCCAGAGCTCCTTTCCCCCACCTTTCACATACCTTTGACCGACCTTTACCCCGGTATAGGTGGGGCATAGGTGCCTGATAGGTACCCCAGAGCTCCTTTCCCCCACCTTTCACACACCTATGACCGGCCTTTACCCCAGTATAGGTAGGGCATAGGTGCCTGATAGGTACCCCAGAGCTCCTTTCCCCCACCTTCCGCATACCTATCACCGATCTTTCACCCATCTACCACCGACCTATGACCGACCTCCCACCGACCCAACAGCAAGAGACAAAGTCCTCTCATCCCACTTGTTCCATTCTTCCTTCCTCATATCCTATATATATTTCTCATTTGCCAAGTTATGTACAAAAAAACTCCAGGGGCCCCTCTCCCCTGGAGTTTATTCAACGTTTAACGTTGTCTTTGTTCAGCAATATCTAGACGGTTTAAAGCACGCTTAAGTGCCAATTCAGCACGATGTGCATCAATTTCAACTTGTCTGTCTTGAAGTCGTCTTTCAGCACGTGCTTTAGCCTGTTTGGCGCGAGCAGTATCAATATCTTCAGCACGTTCAGCTGACTGTGCGAGTATGGTTACTTCTTCACCGTTGACTTCCATGAATCCACCGGATACAGCAACCCATTCTGTATTGTTACCCGTTTTTAAACGAACGGAACCGATATCAAGTGGAGCTACCATTGGAATATGTCCGGCAAGAATACCAAGTTCCCCCGTTTTTGCTTTCGTACTGACCATTTCTACTTCTTCATCCAACACAGGACCGCCAGGAGTAACTACAGAAACTTTAATCGTTCTCATATATGCGCCCTCCTATAAGATCCTTCGGTTAAGCCTCAACGCCCATTTGCTTAGCTTTTTCTACAACATCTTCAATGCGTCCAACTAGGCGGAATGCATCTTCAGGAAGGTTGTCGTATTTACCATCAAGGATTTCTTTGAAGCCTCTAACAGTTTCTTTAACTGGTACATAAGAACCTTTTTGACCAGTAAACTGTTCAGCTACGTGGAAGTTTTGAGATAAGAAGTTTTGAATACGTCGTGCACGGGCAACAACTAATTTATCTTCTTCTCCCAATTCATCCATACCTAGAATGGCAATAATATCTTGCAACTCTCTGTAACGTTGTAATGTAGATTGAACGCTACGGGCAACTTCATAGTGTTCTTCTCCTACGATTTCAGGAGAAAGCGCACGGGAAGTAGATGCCAACGGATCCACCGCTGGGTAAATACCCATTTCAGAAAGTTTACGCTCAAGGTTTGTTGTTGCATCTAAGTGGGCAAATGTTGTAGCTGGAGCCGGATCCGTGTAGTCATCGGCTGGTACGTAAATTGCTTGAATAGATGTAACAGAACCCACGTTAGTGGATGTAATACGTTCTTGTAATTGACCCATTTCTGTAGCCAATGTTGGTTGGTAACCAACGGCAGATGGCATACGTCCAAGCAGGGCAGAAACCTCTGAACCGGCTTGTGTGAAACGGAAGATGTTATCGATGAAGAAAAGTACGTCCTGACCTTGTGCATCACGGAAATACTCAGCCATTGTCAAACCTGTCAAGGCGACACGCATACGTGCACCAGGCGGTTCATTCATTTGTCCGAAGACCATGGCTGTTTTCTTGATAACACCGGAGTCAGTCATTTCGTGGTAAAGGTCATTTCCTTCACGAGTACGTTCTCCAACGCCTGCGAATACGGAGATACCACCGTGTTCTTGGGCGATATTGTTGATTAATTCTTGGATTAATACAGTTTTACCTACACCGGCACCACCGAACAATCCGATTTTTCCACCTTTGATGTAAGGTGCAAGTAAGTCTACTACTTTGATACCTGTTTCAAGGATCTCAACTTCAGTAGATAACTCTTCAAATTTTGGAGCTTCTCTGTGGATTGGATCTTTTTGATAGTTGCCTTCTAAAGGAGCATCTAAATCAATTTTTTCACCCAATACGTTGAATACACGACCAAGTGTTATGTCTCCAACCGGTACAGAAATTGGTGCTCCTGTATCGATTACTTCTGCATTACGGACTAATCCGTCTGTAGAAGCCATTGCAATCGTACGAACCGTATCATCGCCTAAGTGAAGAGCAACTTCCAAAGTAAGGTATTCTGCCTCATCAGCAGGCGCTCCTTTGGAAATGTTGATCTTCAGAGCGTTATAGATCTCAGGTAGTTTGCCGTTTTCAAATCTAACGTCGACAACCGGACCCATGACTTGAGTAACGCGTCCTATGTTCATTCCATTCCCTCCTATTTACTCTATGCCGTGTGAATGTTCGAATCTATATTTCCATTTTATCTATTCGAGTGCAGCGGCTCCGCCGACAATCTCGGTAATTTCTTGTGTAATTGCAGCTTGGCGTGCACGGTTGTATGTCAATGTTAGAGAGCCGATAAGCTCAGAAGCATTATCAGTTGCACTCTTCATTGCTGTCATCCGTGATGCGTGTTCGCTTGCCTTACCATCCAACAATGCGCCATATATTAAACTCTCAGCATATTGTGGCAGTAACACTTCAAGAATCTCTTCCTGGTTTGGTTCGAATTCGTAAAGTGTAGCTACAGCATCGCTTTCTACACTTCCAAGAGGTAAAAGTTTAGTTTCCGTTACTTCTTGGGAAATAGCACTAATAAAGTGGTTGTAGTACATATAGATTTCGTCAACAGTTTCGTCTGCGAATAACTTTACCGTACTGGCGGTTATTTCTTTAATGTCATCAAAGCTTGGCTGATCAGACAATCCGACCATTTCCTGGATAACGTTCATACCGCGGATACGGAAGAATTCACTTCCCACCCGCCCAAGAACGATAATACCGTATTCATCCGGGGATTTATGGCGTTCATTGATTGTCTGATAAACTTTTCTTAAGACACTACTATTATATGGTCCAGCTAATCCGCGATCGGAAGTGATAACCAGATATCCGGTTCTTTTCACAGGACGAGTGACCAGCATCGGATGAGATGCATCCGAGCTTCCATTCGCAATGCTCGCTACGACCTCTTGGATTTTCTCCATGTACGGTACAAAAGCTTTCGCGTTTGCTTCGGCACGATTCAATTTGGAGGCGGAAACCATTTGCATGGCTTTTGTGATTTGGCTCGTCTTTTTCGTTGATTTTATACGCGCATCTATATCACGTAATGATGCCATTTCTTCTCACCATCCTTTATTAAATGCCTATCCTGTTATTCCGATACAACAAATTGTTTTTTAAATTCAGCGATTGCTGCTTTCATATCCTCTTCTTTTGGCAGATCGCCAGTAGTGCGGATATGTTCAAATAATTCGTTGTGGTTACGTGCAGTCCATTCAATGATTTCAGCTTCAAAACGTCTGATATCAGCCAATGGAATATCATCTAAGAATCCACGAGTCAAGCAGTATAGAATTAATACTTGTTGTTCTACACGCAATGGCTTATGAAGATCTTGTTTTAATACTTCAACTGTACGTTGACCACGATTTAATTTCGCTTGAGTTGCTTTATCCAAGTCAGATCCGAATTGGGAGAATGCTTCAAGCTCACGGAATGATGCCAAGTCCAAACGTAGAGTACCGGCAACTTTTTTCATTGCTTTAATTTGCGCTGATCCACCTACACGGGATACGGATAGACCCGCATTAATCGCAGGACGTACGCCGGAGAAGAATAAATCAGATTGCAAGAAGATTTGTCCATCTGTGATGGAGATAACGTTTGTTGGGATATAAGCGGAGATATCTCCAGCTTGTGTTTCAACGAACGGTAATGCTGTGATTGAACCCGCACCAAGTGTGTCGTTCAATTTAGCAGCACGCTCCAATAGACGGGAGTGCAAGTAGAATACATCCCCTGGGAATGCTTCACGGCCTGGAGGACGACGAAGCAACAAGGAAAGCTCACGATATGCTGCTGCTTGCTTAGATAAATCATCATATACAACAAGGACATGCTTGCCTTGGCGCATGAAATATTCACCCATTGTTACCCCACTGTAAGGAGCCAAGTATAGCAATGGAGCTGGTTGAGATGCAGATGCTGAAACAACGATTGTGTAATCCAATGCACCATGCTTACGGAAAGTTTCAACTGTTCCACGAACTGTTGATTCTTTTTGACCGATTGCTACATAGATACAAATCATGTTTTCATCTTTTTGATTCAAAATGGTGTCAATCGCTACAGATGTTTTACCTGTTTGACGGTCACCAATGATTAATTCACGTTGTCCACGTCCGATAGGAACAAGGGCATCGATCGCTTTAAGACCTGTTTGTAAAGGCTCGTGTACAGACTTACGATCCATTACACCCGGTGCATTGTTTTCGATCGGTAATGTTGCAGTTGTAGCGATTGGACCCATACCATCAAGTGGTTGTCCAAGAGGGTTAACGACACGTCCGATAATAGCCTCACCTACTGGTACTTCCATGATGCGGCCTGTACGGCGTACTTCGTCTCCTTCTTTAATGTCGCGGAAAGGACCGAGGATAATAACACCGACGTTATTTTCTTCCAAGTTTTGCGCCATACCAACTACACCGTTTGAGAACTCAAGCAGCTCTCCGGACATGACGTTGTCCAATCCATGAACACGCGCGATACCGTCACCAACAACGATTACGGTGCCGACTTCACTCATTTCTATATCAGATTGATAGCCTTCAATTTGTTTCTTAATCAGCGCGCTGATTTCTTCAGCTCTGATGCTCATGAATTTCACCCCTAACTTCTAATATTAACCCAGCAAACGACGTTCCAAGCGTTCTAGCTTACCTGAGACCGTACCATCAAAAATACGGTTACCGATTCGCAGCTTGATTCCACCCAGAAGACTGCTGTCTACGATATTTTCAATGCGCAGTGCCTGTTTTCCAATTTTTTGGGCAAAAACCTTTGAAATGCCTTCTTGTTCCTGCTTCGTTAAAGGACGGACAGAATAAACTTTAGCATCGACTACACCTGTGTATTCGTTTACTAATAAAATAAACTCATCTGCCAAAGTCGCCACAATATCCTCGCGATGACGGTCTACAAGAATCATTAACAGGTTTTGAATAGATGGAGACATAGTAGCAAAAGCCGTTCTTATGGCGTCTTTTTTGCTCTCCATAGATACCTTTGGATGCTCAAGGAATAAAGTAAGCTCCTTGTTTGATAGAAATACTTCCTTCAAAGTCCGCATTTCGCCTTCCAAACGGTCTATTTGATTATCTTCCTTGGCAATTTGGAAAAGAGCATCTGCATAGCGTTTTGCTACAACTGTATTACTCATCGCTCTTCTCCTGCCTCTTGAATGTAATCGTTAATCAATTTTTGTTGATCAGCTTCACTAAGTTCTTTTTCAATCACTTTAGACGCAATTAGAACAGACAAGGATGCAACTTGCTCACGAAGTTGAACCATAGCTTGTTCTTTTTGCTGTTCAATTTCACGTTTCGCTGACTCTTTCACACGTTCAGCTTCCTGACGGGCAACAACGATGATTTCTTCGCGTTGTTTTTCACCATGTTTCTTAGCCTCTTCAATAAGAGATAAAGATTCCTGGCGAGCTTCTTTCAGCATAGTACGTTGTTCTTCTAACAAAGCAGCTGCTTCTGCACGATTCTTTTCTGCTACTTCAATTTCACTCGCAACATGTTCTTCACGTTGTTTCATAATGCCCATAAGAGGACCGAATGCGAATTTTTTCAGTAAAAGCATCAAGATGATGAAAGCGACTAATTGGAAGATGATATCTCCCGTATTTAGACCGCTATGCGCTGCAGCTCCAAGTACCAAATTATTAAATAACACCCCTATTTCACTCCCTTCAGAAGTCTTTACGGCTTGCTTTTTTATTGCATATACGTTTAAACCGTGAACTCACGGCCGGATTTTAGTAAACATAAAGGAATGGCGAAGATAATCCCTAGATTCTCCGCCATCAGTATTGTCAATTACATTACCATGAACGCGATAACAACCGCGATGATAGGAATCGCCTCAACTAAAGCTACCCCGATGAACATTGTAGTTTGAAGCATACCACGTGCTTCTGGTTGACGTGCAATTCCCTCTACTGTACGAGATACGATCAAACCATTACCAATACCTGCTCCAAGAGCTGCTAAACCGATTGCGATTGCTGCTGCTATAACTCCCAAATCCATTATGAAGTTCCTCCTTTAATTTGTATAACTATAGTTAAATTTTTTATATTATTAATGGTCTTCGCTGACTTTGTGGGCCATGTAAACCATTGTTAACATCGTAAAGATAAATGCCTGGATTGCTCCGATAAATATACTGAAACCTTGCCATACAATGGTTGGACCAATAGCAAGGGCACTGCTCCAGAAATCTGTTGCAAGAGATCCCGCCAGTAGGCTGAGTAAGATTTCACCCGCATAAATATTACCGAATAGACGCAAGCCCAGTGTGAGGGTATTCGCGAACTCCTCAATAATCTTAAGCGGAAATAAGAACGGCATAGGTGATACAAAGTTTTTACTGTACCCTTTAAAGCCTCGCATTTTGATACCATAGAAGTTTGTAAGGACTACGATCATTACTGCAAGGGTTAAAGCGACTACTGGATCGGCTGTTGGCGACTTCCACCATAGGTCTCCGTTATAAGTAACTGAGAATGGAAGACCAAGCATATTTGAAACAAATATGTACATGATAAGCGTCGTTCCAAGAACTAAAAAGCGCCCGCCAGTGTTCCAGTCCATATTGCTATTAATAATGTTTCTGACGAAGTCAATGACCCACTCCATAAAGTTCTGCATACCAGATGGCTTAACTGCCAATTTTCTTGTCGACAGTACGGCGATTAAAAATACAATCACACTTGCGACCGTAATCATCAGAACGTTACCAAGATTAAAAGTAAGGCCCATTAATTCGACTGTAGGTGCTCCATGATTCAATCTAAATTCACCTCTTTTCCCCCCGCCTTATGTTATGGATTGTTAAATCTATCATAATGACAAGGTAACCCGTCATTAATCCCAATACGACAAAAAATACATTAAATTGATCAGGATATCGCATAGCAATGGCGACAGCTAAAACTGCAGCTGCCATTCTTGAGATTGTCCCAAGTGATTTCATGCTGCTTCCCTCAAGCACTTTCTCACCTAATTGAGCAGTTTTTCTTGATAAAAGCCAAATATTATAAATACCAATTATACTGCCAAGTGTCATTCCCAAGGCTTCTGTTTTATAAGGGGTTACTCCCCATAGGATAACATAAATGGATAATAAGGTGAACGTGTACCTCAGATAGCGTCTGAAAACAATGTGGACTTCTAGCATTTGAATAGGTTTCTCCATTAAGAGTTATTTGAACGGATAGCATATACACCTTTCACTAACTAATCCGATCAGGAGACAATAAGGGGTTCCAATTGTTAGCGATTATGATTATAGCCACCTACCAATAAAATTCCGATAGTATTGGGCCGATCAATTATAATAAACCGGCAGACATTGTAAATCGTTGCAGAAAAACACTGCGATTATTATTTTGTATCGAATCAACTCAGATATGTATATTAGAGGTGTATAATCAACACAATTGACAATATAAATGGAAAATTGTCTGTCAATTTGAAAACCCTACCATTTATACCCTATGTAAGAATACAATAGGCAAAAATGATTGTCAATTCAGATAGGTGTGAAATCCATTACCTATACTAGAATAAATTATCAATTATGTTAAAAATAAGTGTATAAATTTCATTCTAACTGAAATTTCAAGTAATTTGTATTCTTAAGCACTACTTTTTGATGGTCTTTTTCAACTTCTGTCACAATTTCGTAATAATTTGAGAGGATATTTTCCGGTAAGTCGACTTTTTGTTTAAGTACCCCTCTTTTAACACCTTTCACTTCTACTAGATCTTTTATGTAAAGAAGTGAATCTGCATTATACAAGGTAAATCTTACAGAATCGGCTCCAAACGGTAAATAAACACTTATTTCCATCTTGCGATCGCCTTTCTCTTGAACAACCTCTACCCCTTCAGCAATTGGGTAATCAGGTTTCGTCATTGCAAAAATGTAAGGGATCTTGCGCACCTTATTTCTTCCCGCTTCATTGAGGTATAGATAACCATCATCTAGTTCACTTTTCTCTTTCCAATTATCCAATTCAAGCTGAACTTCCAGTTTCTTCTTTTGGCCTCCTTCAAGTACAAAAGCTAACGGCAGTTTCCATGTCATAAATCTTTCCTTACGTGGAATAGAAAAATAATATCGCTTTTTTCTACTACTTCTATTTTCTACTACTATATTCGCTTTATACATTCGACCATTGGTTGCCATGCCAAAAGTTACAGATGACGGAGCTAAAAATGTATCCTCTTGCAGTGCATCCTTCACATTTACCCGACCAGCTCCCTGTTCAAATGTATGATATATTTCATCCTTATCATTTTTCAACGATATAGCACTGGTCATTAAAGCCGATTTGATTTTTTCTGGGCTCCAATCAGGATGAACCTCTTTAATCAATGCACCCACACCCGCCACATAAGGAGCAGCCATACTCGTTCCTTGCAAAGAAAGATACGTTCCGCCCGGTATCGTACTTTCAATTCTCACACCCGGTGCTACTACATCCGGCTTTATCGCTATGCTATGAATAACCGGACCTCTTGAACTAAAGGAGGCTAATTTCTCTTTTTCTTCTATATCAATTGTCCTACAGGTGAGTTGTCCATTTTCCAGAGCCTTTTTCATTTTTCGCCCATCTTTTTGCGAAACGGTGATTACGGGAATTTTTGAATTCATTTCGAGAGAAGCGCTTAATTCACCAGGTTCATTATTAAAAATAATTACACCCAGAGCTTCGGCATTCACTGCATTTTTTACTTTATCTTTAAATGATATTACTCCCCGCTCCACTAACACAATTTTATTTTTCGCATTGATATTTTCGTAATTCTCCCTTTTACCAAGGCCTGCATAAGTCATGATCATAGAATGTGAAAAATCCCACTCGGGGGAGCCTGCTGTTAATTGAAAATCAATGTCCGCCCATGGTTTCGTAAAATTCAACCTCTTCGATTTACCTGCATCTGAACTCGCCCCTACACTGATCGCTCCCCCTGATGTCCCAGGCGTACCTACCGTCCAAATACCCGGTCCATCATTTCCATTTGCTACAACAGCCACTATTCCCTTTTTAACTACCTTATCGAGCGCTTTACTTGTAGGAAGATCCGGACCATTCATCGTATCTCCCAAGGACAGATTGATAATATCCATCTTGTCCTTTACCGCTCTTTCTATTGAAGCAATGACTTGATCAGTTGTTCCGTATCCTCCCGGCCCTAGTGCTCTGTATGCATAAATGCTTGCTTCAGGAGCTATCCCTTTCATTTTTCCATTAGCCGCAATAATTCCAGCCACATGCGTCCCATGAATGGTTGCTTTTTTAGAGCTCCCCATCGTCTCCATTGGGTCCTCATCTTGATCCACTAAATCATAGCCGCCTTTATAGTTTGCTTTAAGATCAGGGTGCCTATAATCAATTCCCGTATCAATCACTCCGACCTTTACACCTTTGCCCGTAGCCTGAATTGGCTGGTTGAATTGAAGTTGCGGCTGACCTTTTGGCAGAGAATTCTTTTTAATAGTAGTTTTAATTGGACCCGATAGAAAAATAGCTGAAACTGATTCTTCCTTTTTTAATCTCGGTATTAATATAGAAGGTACGCTAGCAGAAAAGCCGTTGCACACTAAATTGAAATAATAGCGCGGTTTGATTGCTGGATACTTTTCTATCAGCTCTTTCGCCACTCGATGAGCTGATGTGTCTTTTACTGTTTCAATCATCACCACCTCTATATCCTCAGCAGAACTATGTGGAGCATATACTATTAATTGAATAAATATGAAAGCTCCAATTAAAATTTGCTTCAATGATTATCACATCCTTGTTTTTAGAATGGATTAACGGCAGTCTCTTATGCATGTAAAAATAAATAGTGGTTGTTCTGTGTTCTCCATTTTCGGGTAATGGATTGATTCTCCTGATTACAAAAAAATGAATGTCCACATTCTTCCTGTTTGTATGTTAAATAGGTCTGGGTATGAGTGTCAGGTATATGAGTAATTTAAGTTAGGATGTGTAGAGTTATGTTTGGTCTGGCCGATCTTACGTCATTAGTGATTTCTGCCTTTATCATCTTGCCTGTCGTTGTTTTTCTTCGGGAGACAGGCTATCTGTTAGTCAGCTGGTTATTTGGCGTAATCAATCCGAGACTTACGATTGGTTCCGGCCCCCGTATCAAAAAAATTGGAATGATCGATATTCGCAAATACTACCACTTATATAGCTGGTTTTCGTATGATGAATTAAAGCGCAAGAGTAAGTTTGCTTACATCTGCATCTATCTAGGTCCGATTTTAATGAACCTATCCATCGCCCTCCTCATCAACTTTTTAATTGCCAACCATTTTATTGAGGAGTTCAAGACATTTTGGGATCGCTTTGCTTTCTATGCGATTTATTATGTTCTGTTTGACGTTATACCAATGCATACAATTAACGGAAAACCTAATAATGGTATGATCATTTATGAAATGATCCGTTACGGAAAAAGGGTTGATTATAATAATGAATCCTTCCTTCCGGCCACATCAGAAGTCGAGGAACAATATCAGGAAGAAATAAAGAGAATTCAAGAAATCAAAAAAGAGCGCGATGAACATTTAAAATCTTAGGCTTTTAATGAAATCAGTTCTGCTATCACAGCATATTTTTATGCCTGAATAGCATATGCTGGAATCCTTAAAGCGGTGTAGTTGAGGTATCGCCCAGAGAACTTACTTGATCTAAGACGAGTCAATTATCCGCAAAAAAAAGAGGTATTCATCAGTCAGAAACGGCTGATGAACACCTCTATAAATTATCTTTATTTTGTTCCGAACAATCTGTCGCCCGCGTCACCTAGACCTGGAACGATATAGCCGTGATCATTCAATTTTTCATCAAGTGCAGCGATGAAAATATCGACATCCGGATGGACTTCTTCCACTGCTTTAACGCCTTCAGGCGCAGCAACTAGACAAACGAATTTAATATTTTTTGCCCCGCGCTTTTTGATTGCGCTAATGGCATCGACAGCAGATCCACCTGTCGCAAGCATTGGATCAACTACAATAAATTCTCTTTCCTCTACGTCAGCAGGAAGTTTTACATAATACTCAACTGGTTTCAATGTTTCTGGATCTCTGTATAAACCTACATGTCCAACTTTTGCTGCCGGAATAATTTTAATCATGCCGTCAACCATACCAAGACCAGCACGTAAAATAGGGATAATGGCTACTTTTTTACCCGCAATTGTTTTAGATGTTGATTTGCTGACTGGCGTTTCAATTTCCACTTCTTCTAACGGGAGATCTCGGGTGATTTCAAAAGCCATTAAAGTAGATACTTCATCTACCAATTCTCTGAATTCTTTTGTACCCGTATTTTTATCACGGATAAATGTTAACTTATGCTGTATTAACGGATGGTCAAACACATAAACTTTTCCCATATGGATCTCTCCTCACTTTTATGTTCCTATTTTTGCACTCGTTTTATTGTACAGAAAATTCTCCATTAGTTCAATTAAGTTTCTGTATGCCAAAATCTACCGCATTCAAGGTTTATTTAATCTAGCTTCAACAGCTAGAAGCTCAGGACATAAGCATGACCTCTGCAGGAGGGAAGTACACCTCCTTCCGAGATCCTGTCTTATACTCCTCGCGGGCCTACAGGATGTAGGTCATGAAGACGTTGCCACAGGACGTGGCGATTTTAGTCTTCGTTCCCTAAATGAGTTTCAGCTTTTTATTCAATCTAGCTTCGGCTCCTAGCTCCTCGAGGTCATAAGTGTAGCCACTACGGGAGGAAAGAGCGCCTCCCTACGTGCCTCCTCTTATGCTTGTCGGAGCTGGGCAGTCGCCTCAGCTTTTTAGTCTTCATTAGTTTTTTAATAAAACATGATTCTATACCTTCTTCTCTATTATCCACTTTTTAAAGTGTTAAAATCGTTAAAGAAACGTAAATGGATGTGAAATTTCCGTGAATTGAGCGGAAATGAGAATTAATTGAGCCAATGCGGCAATTATTCCAGCCAATTTTAATATTAATTCAGCCGAACCACGGATTTTACCAGCCAAAACACTCCTCATTCCAGCCATTCCTAAATTTCCAGGCTCATTGATCCCCATTCAGCATCGTTTTGCCCAAACCATATAAAACGACATGTTATACTGCCAAACATCATAAAAAGAGGTGTCAATAAGTCCTATCAGACTCACCAACACCTCTTCTATTCACCCTTAATACTCAGGGTATAATTCATATTTTCCAGATAGCTTAGTCACTCGCTCTGCAGCTTCTTTCAGTTTCTCTTCGTCCTCATGGTTCTTGAGGGCGAGACTGATGATTGCCGCGATTTCATCCATATCCTCCAATTTGAATCCACGGCTTGTAACAGCCGCTGTTCCAATACGAACCCCACTCGTTACAAATGGGCTTTCTGGGTCAAATGGAATCGTATTTTTGTTCACTGTAATACCAATATCGTCCAGTACCTTTTCTGCTACTTTACCAGTTAAGTTGATGGAGCGGACATCGATTAATAATAAGTGATTATCTGTACCGCCTGAAACGAGCGTAAGTCCTTCCTTCTGCAGACTTTCACCAAGGCGTTTTGCATTCTCTATAATTTCCTTTGCATAATCTGTAAAGGAATCCTGAAGTGCCTCGCCAAATGCCACTGCTTTTGCAGCAATTACATGCATTAGAGGTCCTCCCTGAATACCAGGGAAAATGGACTTGTCTATTTTCTTGGCAAACTCTTCTCTGCAAAGGATCATTCCTCCGCGTGGTCCGCGCAATGTCTTGTGAGTTGTCGTCGTGACGAATTCCGCATAAGGAACTGGACTTGGGTGCAAACCGGCTGCAACAAGCCCTGCAATATGAGCCATGTCCACCATTAAATAGGCGCCTACTTCATCTGCAATTTCACGGAATTTCTTGAAATCAATTGAACGTGGATACGCACTCGCACCGGCAACAATCAATTTAGGCTTACATTGGATTGCTTTCTCTCTAACATCCTCGTAATTTATAAGATGGGTTTTTTCATCAACACCGTATTCAACAAAATTGTATTGGATTCCGCTGAAGTTTACAGGGCTTCCGTGAGTTAAGTGGCCTCCGTGGGATAGGTTCATTCCAAGTACCGTATCTCCTGGATTCAAAATCGTAAAGTAAACAGCCATATTTGCTTGAGCGCCTGAATGTGGCTGTACGTTTGCATGCTCCGCGCCAAATATCTTTTTGGCACGTTCCCTAGCCAAATCCTCAACTACGTCCACATATTCACAGCCGCCGTAATAGCGTCTGCCTGGATATCCTTCCGCATACTTATTCGTAAGCACGGATCCTTGAGCTTCCATTACTGCTTCGCTGACAAAGTTTTCTGAAGCAATCAGCTCAATCTTACCGCGTTGTCTGTCCAATTCTTGTTGAATTGCATCAAATACTTGCGAGTCTTGCTTTTGCAAATGCCTCATCTTATAGCTTCCTCCCTTTTCGTCAAAACGGACAAATCTTCAATTTAATCCCTTCAATTCTAGCACGAAAAAGGACAATAGTCATTTATTCCATTGACGTATAATTCTTACATTTCTCTAATATTTACTCTATCATATTGAGCTCTCGGCCCACCTATCAGTTTCGGCCGGGTCATAGCAAATGTTACATGCGCCTTCCCAATCTCTCTAATCGCTGAACGCAACGGGACTGCAACATGCTTCAGATGCATTCCAATCATTGTATCCCCAATATCGATGCCTGCATCAGCACAAATATGCTCAACCACAACTGCATTCTCGAAATTAGCAAATGCACAAGCGGCCAATGCTCCACCCGCATTCCGGGCAGGCACAACTGATACTTCATCCAGATTATATTGAATAGCTGTCTTTCGTTCAATAATCAGAGCCCTATTAATATGTTCACAACCCTGAAAAGCCAAGTAGACTCCCTTTTGTTTAGAAAAATCATATATGGCCTCAAAGATTGCTTGTGCCACTTCCATCGTCCCGCTTGTACCAATTCGCTTTCCGATTACTTCACTTGTACTGCAGCCAATTACCAACAAACGGCCATTCATCGGAAAATGAGCTTCCAAATCTTCGAGAATGGCAGTCACCTGAGTTTTTATTTCTTTTAAATTAATCTCACTCATTCTTCTACTGCCCTTCTAAGATTTATTTTTCTGCCTCAGCTATTTTTCCAATCCGTGTTTCATGGCGGCCGCCTTCAAATTCCGTTGTCAGCCAAACGCGGGCAATTTCTCTGGCTAAACCAGGACCAATTACACGCTCTCCCATTGTTAGTACGTTACTGTTATTATGAGCTCTTGTAGCTTGGGCACTAAACATATCATGTACCAATGCTGCACGAATTCCTTTTACTTTATTCGCCGCGATGCTCATTCCGATTCCAGTACCGCAGATCAAAATCCCTCTGTCAAATTCTCCTTTTGCCACTCTTTCAGCAACAGGCAACGCATAATCCGGATAATCAACAGATGTTTCACAATCGCATCCAAAATCCTCATATTGAATCTCAAGCTCTTCCATTAGGTTCATAATTTCTTTTCTTATATTTATTCCACCGTGATCTGATGCAATGATAACTTTCATGGTAACATGGCTCCCTTCAATTTGAACTGCACAGTTTCTATCCTAAATCTAGTCTTTTAATTTTTCCACAAGCTTTTTAATCCATTTAGATAATTCATGGAAAGTTTGCTCATATACTTGTTCATTACCCCCGAATGGATCTGAAATATCTCTGTTCCCAAGATCGTCACTTACAAATTCCTTTAATGTAAACGTCTTTTCAATCGCCTGAGGGTAATGCGAAGCAATTAACTGCTTATGGCCTTCTGTCATCGTTAATACATAGGTTGCCCACTCGATGTCTTCTCCTTTTAATGGAGATGAGGCATGGTCCTGCACAATTTTGTGTTTATCAAGTACCGTAACCGTATACTCAGATGCCGTTTGACCCCCATAGGCATAAACCCCTGCTGATTTTACTTCTATATCAGACAGATTATAATTTCGCAAAATTGCTTCTGCCATAGGACTTCGACATGTATTTCCTGTACAAACGAATAAAATATTCTTCAACGTATTTTCCCTCCTGTCCCCATTATAGAATATTTACGGACAATAAAAAAATGTATCAGATTAATCTGATACACATCTTTATCCATGCAGGTGCAGGATGATCTTTAACCCAACCGCAAACATGATGCTCCCCCCAAAAACAAGGCTGTATTTGCCGAGATATGTATGTACTCTTCTCCCTAACAACAACCCTGACACCGTCAAGAAAAAGGCGGCAAAGCCAAAGCACAGGATGGTCATCAGCGCTCGGGATCCCAGCATTCCGAGGCTCAGTCCAACTGAGAAACTATCCAAACTGACACTTATCGCAAATAGAATCAATCCTGTTCCAACTGGAGCCACAACCGTTTCACCTTTACCCTGAATTCCAGTGAGCAGCATTTGCAAGCCAAGAAATAGTAATAAACCAGCACCGGCGTATGAGGCAAACAATCCAAACTGAGCGGATAATAACTTTCCTGAAAAGATACCCAAGAGCGGCATCCACACATGAAAAATACCAACAGTAAAACCAATGATGAGTACTTGCTTAAGCCTCAGCTTGTACGATCCCATTCCCAATCCAATTGAGAAGGCATCCATTCCGAGTGCGAAAGCCATAAAAAGCAGGCCAAAAAATTCAACCATCGTTTGTTCCATCCAAGTAACCTCCCGGGACCAGCCTAAATAAACATATGCCTGTCCCGGATCAATTAGAACTTGTCTTGTGTGATGATTCTTCCTCCTGCCGCTTTCTTCAAGCGATTCATGATTGCAATCCCAATCCCATCCTCCGGATACACTTCTCCGAAAATTAGATCTGGCTGCTCTTTATCAAATTGGCGCAGCACTCCATACATTTTTTCAGCCACAGTGTCCAGCTGCTCACGGCTTCCGCCAGTAATAATAACATCAGCTTCATACAAATGGGCATGTTCGTCAACCGTGTACACACCCACTCGCTTACCTAAGTCCCGCTCTTCATTTATTAATGTTTGGATAAACTGAGGGGTACCCTCAACCAAGGTCAATGGGGCTTTCGGTGCGTAATGTGTATATTTCATACCGGGAGCTTTCGGTGCATCACTGTCCTTCACCAAGCCAGGGTCCACAGACACTTCACCGACTACCTTCTCCAGTTGTTCACGCGTAATACCACCAGGTCTAAGTATTTGCGGAATACTGCCAGTCACATCAAGTACTGTTGATTCCAAGCCAACCCCAGTTGGACCTCCATCCACGATCCCAGCAATTTTACCATCTAAATCCTCGCGAACATGCTCTGCTGTTGTCGGACTTGGTTTACCAGACAGATTTGCACTTGGCGCGGCTGTGGGACAGCCCGCCTTTTTCAGTAAATCCAATGCCACCGGATGATCCGGCATTCGGATCGCTACTGATGAAAGACCTGCTGTTACAACATCCGGGAACACGCCCTCTTTCTTTTGGAAAATTAGCGTCAACGGACCTGGCCAAAATTGTTCCATTAGTTTATCTGCGACTGCAGGAATTTCTCCCACCAATCCATGAACCTGTTCCTTTTCTCCAATATGGACGATTAAAGGATTATCACTCGGTCTTCCCTTCGCCTCATAAATAGCTGCTACAGACCCTCCAAGTAAAGCATTTGCTCCAAGTCCATAAACCGTTTCAGTCGGAAAAGCAATCAGCTCTCCGGCTTTCAATTTTTGGGCCGCATCCATCAATTGTGGATAACCCTCTTCTTTATCCACAATTTTATCCACTGTCCACATTTTTGTTTCCACTATTATCACCTGCCACCAATCTACAACATTCTCTATAAATTACTTATTAAATAAGGATTCCTCGACATTTTTCACAAAATCACCTTGCAAGTATAAAAGAATTTATACAATAAAACAAGCTTTATCCACAGTCTGTGAATAAAGCCAATAAAATCGTGGATAATTTCATCCTTATAGGGCTCTTTCCATGATATATGTTTCGTTTATTGTCCACACCTTTTCCACAACCGAGGAATCTCTTACGTCTTTAGGAATCTCCCCGTTTTTCACTCTTTCAAATTGAAGGGCCTCAAAAAATCCTAACGCTTGCAGTTTATTCGATATCAGAAATATCTTTTTCAACCCTTTTTCCTTTGCTAAAGCCAAGATCGTTTCAAACAGGGCAGGTACTTGCACCTGAGCCTCCTCTTTAAACAGAAAAGACCTAAGCACCCCATAATCTCCACATGGCTCCAGACCAATCATTCCTTTAATAGAGCCTTCTTCTTTTAATAAAACAAATTTTCCTGAACTAATGTCTTCATGATGCAGCTCAACTCCTTGAGGTGCCGCAAACCGCTCAATTCCTTCAATATCGGTACTTTTTGATATAGATAAATAATACACCTTCTATTCTCCCTTCACTATCAAATCACAACTACTATATGGATATGAATTAATAGGGAAAATAGAACCGGATCAGGCTGATTATCCGGTTGGCTGCTATTTTGGCAAATTCAGCTGAATTCTATGCCAGTTCGGCTGAATTCTGTTCAACTTCGGCTGGTATTTCCCAGTTTCCCGCTCTATTCTGAAACCACTTCGGCTCCAGCACAACACTTCCTATTTGTACTTTTAACTTGATTTGCTCCGAGTACTATTCTGTTTCTCAAAACAAATCCTTCAAGATCTCTTTTAAAAAGAATTTCACCTTAACCGGCTCTTCATCCTGATTTTCATAAACAGGAGGGGCGATATCTTGTCCGGCTTCTTCAGACTGGTTCTCGTAATCCATTTGCGTTTCTTGATCTTCTGCCTTTTCAATCGATTTATCCGTTTGGGCGGCAGTCTTAATCGGTTGTATTTTTTGATCATCCGTTTGCGTTTGTTCTGCAGTTTCCTCGTTCATACTATTATTAACTGGCTCAACTTCTTCAGCTGACTCTTCATACGCTGAATCATTTGCTACAGCTGTTCCGCTGTTGAAATCCAGAAAGCATAGCGGCGGGAAAAGGACGCACCACCAGTTCTCACCTTGACCCTCACCCAATGTGATTTTAATAGCTTCATACTTGCCTGCCGGATATAAATATTGTCCATATAGCTTAGTTGGAAAAACAGTTTCACCAAAATCAACCTGTATCTTTTGTACATTACCTTCTTTGACCATAACATCTTCAGCTATAGCTTCTATATCAGACAAACGGGAACCAATCACTTTTCTGGCTTCCTCAATTGAAGTTAATTCTGCTACCCATTTGTTAATTTCTTTATTGACCTCATCCCTGATGGATCGTTTCAATTCCTGGTCAGCTTCTTTATTACTGTTTGCTAAGATCCGTAAGCGGATCGCTTCATTCGGGATTACTTGAACCTCTGTTTCTGTCGCAGAAGAACTGTTTTTCGGTGTAATCATTCCAGTCATTGTTGCCGCACAAAGTAATACAATATATATTAAAGGCAAATATTTTTTTGCCATCATCGTAAACACCGTCCCTTCACTTACAAACAGTGTGGACAGTTTTTTTCTATCTTAAACTATAATTATCTGAATTTTATTTCTACTGCGTTTTATTTACCGCATTCTTGAAATTAAGGGAAGGGAGAGTATAAAAATGGATAATTTTTTGATGGATGATGGTGGGTTCTTTGGCATTTTTTTAACTGGATTTCCAATCATCTTTGGTATTATTTTTATTTTAGTCATTGGCACTTTTCTATTTATTATCATCAAAAGCCTATCTAAATGGAGTCATAATAATAAACAGCCCAGGCTGAATGTAGTTGCTAAGGTTGTCACCAAACGATCAGAGAGCAGAGGAAGTGACAATTCGTCCAGTACCTGGTATTATGCGACGTTTGAGATGGAAAGCGGCGACCGAATGGAATTGACTTTAAGTGGAAAAGACTACGGGATGTTAGCAGAAGGAGATATTGGGAATCTATCTTTTCAGGGCACACGGTATCTCGGATTTTTGAGAATCTAGCTTCGACTCCTAGCTCCTCGAGGTCATAAGGATAGCCACTACGGAGGTCAACAGGAAGTTGATCACAAAGACGTTGCCACACGATGTGGCGTTCTTAGTCTTTGTTCCTTAATAGCCTCCCTTCATGCCTCTCCTTATGCTTGTCGGAGCTGGGCAGTCGCCTCAGCTTTTTATGTAATCCAGCTTCTGGGCCTAGGAGCTCGAGTCATAAGCAAATACTCTACAGGAGGGAAGAACGCCTCCCTCCGAGTATTCATCTTATGCTCGTCGCGGGCCTACAGGATGTTGGTCATGAAGACATTGCCACAGGACGTGGCGTTCTTAGTCTTCGTTCATCGATACAGGCTCTTCAGCTTTTTATGTAATCTAGCTTCAACGGCTAGAAGCTCAGGACATAAGCATGACCTCTGCGGGAGGGAAGAGCACCTCCCTCCGAGCCCCTGTCTTATGCTCCTCGCTTCTGATCAAGCCGTTTCAGCTTTTTATTTCGCCAAAGACCATTCGATCTTTTCCGTTGATATCGAACAGGACTTCTACATGGGCTTCAGGGTAAACAGCTTGCATTAGTTCTGCTACTTGCTCTCCCTGACCGGCGCCTACTTCAAATCCAACCAATGCTTTGTCTGCAAGTACACTTGGCAGATCTGATGTAATTTGGCGATAACAATCCAAGCCATCATTTCCAGCAAACAAGGCGAGATGAGGTTCATGGTTTTTAACCACATCCGAAAGGATTGCATGATCTGATTCAGGAATATAAGGAGGATTAGAAAGAAGAACATTCACCCTTTTACCAGCATCTATTAATGGTTTGAGCAAATCCCCCTGCAAGAACGCCACCTCAGCCTGAAGGCGTTGAGCATTTTCAGCTGCCTGTTTCAATGCTTTCTCTGACAAATCGACAGCCGTCACTTTCATACCTGGGCATTCCAAGGCCATCGTAATCGCAATAATCCCGCTGCCTGTCCCAATATCAGCCATGTCCAGCTTCTCTTCAGGATTGAAAAGCTTTTTTAGTTTAGCTAAGGCATGAAATATCAGCTCTTCCGTTTCAGGACGCGGAATCAATACATCTCCATTCACCAGAAATGTCCTGCCATAAAACTCCTCGCTGCCAATTATATGCTGCACAGGTACTGCTTCGATTCCATGCTTTTTTACATCCTTTATAAAGATAGCTTCTTCCTCTTCCGTTAACTCATCATGCATATTCGCAAGCATTTGAGCACGGGATAGACCCAGCTGATTCATCAACAGCCATTCTCCAGCATTTTCATCACGGCCATTCTCCCTTAAAAAAGAAGAAGCCCATCGAAGAGCTTCATACACTTTCATCATTCTTAATCCTCCGCATTTTGAAGACGGCTAGCCTGGTCCTCAACAATCAATGCATCAATCACTTCATCCAATTTGCCTTCCATGATTTGATCCAGCTTTTGAATGGTTAATCCAATGCGGTGATCTGTAACACGGTTTTGCGGATAATTATACGTACGGATACGTTCTGAGCGATCCCCTGTTCCGACTGCAGATTTACGAGCACTGTCATACTCAGCCTGTGCTTCCTGCTGGAATTTATCATAAATACGAGCACGCAATACTTTCATTGCTTTCTCTTTGTTTTTAATCTGGGATTTTTCATCCTGGCAGGATACAACAATCCCCGTAGGAACGTGAGTAAGACGTACAGCTGACATGGTAGTGTTAACACTTTGTCCGCCCGGTCCGCTGGATGCAAACGTATCTACACGGATATCTTTGTCATGAACTTCAACCTCAACCTCTTCTGCCTCCGGTAAGCAAGCCACAGTCGCTGTTGATGTGTGAATACGACCGCCTGATTCTGTTTCAGGGACACGTTGTACACGATGGGCACCGTTTTCGAATTTCATCTTGGAGTATGCGCCATTTCCATTAATCATAAAGATGATTTCTTTATAACCGCCAAGCCCCGTTGGATTTGAATCCATTACATCAATCTTCCATCCTTGTGCCTCAGCATAACGGCTGTACATTCTATAAAGACTTCCTGCGAATAGGGCCGCTTCATCACCGCCGGCTGCTCCGCGAATTTCCATAATAACGTTTTTATCATCATTAGGATCTTTGGGAATTAGCAATACTTTAAGCTTTTCTTCCAACTCTTTCATTTGTCCGGAAAGTTCATCTACTTCTTCCTTCACCATTTCACGCATTTCAGCATCCAGCTTCTCTTCAAGCATTGCTTTCGCATCAACAAATTGGGAACGTACATCTTTATATTCTCGATACGCAAAGACAGTCTCCTGAATATCTGATTGTTCCTTGGAATATTCGCGAAGCTTCTTAGTGTCATTTACGATTTCCGGGTCACTCAAAAGCTCATTTAATTTGTCATATCGGTCTTCTACCGCTTGTAAACGATCGATCAATTTCTTCACCTCATTAACAGGTTTTTAAAAGAGGTTTTTACCTCAGTATTTGATTTGTTTATTGTACCACAATCAGACGGAAACGAAAAAAAGAGACGGCAAAGATGAACATACATCCTTTAATCTGCCATACCCTTTTATTTCTGACATACAAAAACACCCCCAAATTCCACTTATTCCTCCGGAGGTGTTCATTCCTTTTAAAGCCTGTTTGTTTTTATGTTTTCGATACCACCGTTAATCGGTGTATGTACCGTTTCTTGTTTGCCTGGTACTTCATGATGATGACGGCATCTTGGCTCATAGGATTCCGATGCACCCACTAAAATAACAGGGTCCTCATAGCCTGCAGGCTTCTTATCAATCAAACGCTGCGTCCGGCTTGCAGGGGATCCGCATACGGAACAAACTGCCTGTAGTTTTGTTACCTGTTCTGCCAGGCACATTAACTCCGGCATCGGCCCGAATGGCTCTCCTCTAAAATCCTGATCAAGGCCAGCCAGGATTACTCGATAGCCGCTGTCTGCCAAATGCTGAGCAACCTGTACAATTTCTTCGTCAAAAAACTGCACTTCATCAATGGCAATTAAATCTGTATCTAAATCTATATGATCGAAGATATGGGATGAATGCGTAATGCCTTTGGCAATAACAGAAGTTCCATTGTGGGAAACCACCGCTTCCTCACTGTATCGATTATCAATAGCCGGTTTGAAAACAGCAATGGATTGCTTAGCAAAGACCGCTCTCCTTACCCTGCGAATCAGTTCTTCAGATTTTCCGGAAAACATGCTGCCACAAATTAATTCTATCCAGCCAAATTGTTTCGTTTCGTACATGTGTTGGGGTCTCCCTTCCTGTCTTTACTAGGTTCATTAGGATTTTGCTTGTAACATTCCTGCATTTACTATACCAATAGATAATTATACATCATAAACTGCTCAAGAAAAGATTTTTTATCATTTGTTAATAGAGACCTTTGTTGTTAAAAAATTGATATAACTCCTCTAAAAACATACAAACACAGACCAACATGTTTTTCTCAGTACATTAGCCTGTGTCTGCCTTAAAGCAAAAAAACAGGCAAGCGGCTTACCCGCTGCCTGTTTCCGAAAATCAAAATTATTGTTCTTGTTGTTGGGATTTGAAACCATACTTCTTGTTGAAACGCTCAACACGTCCATCAGCAGAAGCAAACTTTTGACGTCCAGTGTAGAATGGGTGGCATTCATTGCAAACCTCTACGCGCACCTCTTCTTTAACAGAGCCAGTTACAAATTCATTACCACAAGCACATTTAACAGTTGCTGTTTTGTAATTAGGGTGAATTCCTGTTTTCATCTTTTCCACTCCTTCCGCCCTGAGTCTTTCGAAACAGAGTTATCAAGCGTGCTCTTTTTAGTATAAGCACACTCAAGATATTATAACAGACGTGTTATTTTAAATCAACAGCTACTGCTACTATTACAAGATTCTTTTCGATCCGCCCGTTGACTTTTTCATCTCGTCATCGAGGTATTGAAAGAATTCTTGGTTGGTTTTAGTTTGTTTAAGTTTTCGTAACAGACGCTCAGCAAAATCAGGCATATCTGACATCGTTTTGCGAATAGCCCATAATTTTTCCAAATGGTCTTTCGGAATAATAAGCTCCTCTTTCCTTGTCCCAGATCGGCGAATATCAATAGCAGGGAATATTCTTCTTTCTGCTAGTGAGCGATCCAGGTGAAGCTCCATATTACCCGTTCCTTTAAATTCTTCGTAAATAACGTCATCCATTCTTGAACCTGTATCCACAAGAGCTGTTGCTAAAATGGTTAAGCTACCGCCTTCTTCAATATTACGGGCAGCTCCAAAGAAACGCTTCGGACGGTGAAATGCCGCCGGGTCAATCCCACCTGACAATGTTCTGCCGCTTGGAGGGATTACTAGGTTATAAGCACGTGCCAATCTTGTTATACTATCCATTAAAATAATAACATCTCGTTTATGCTCAACCAGACGCATAGCACGCTCTAATACAAGCTCTGCTACTTTGATATGGTTTTCAGGAACCTCATCAAATGTTGAGCTGACTACATCTGCCTGTACAGATCGCTCGATATCTGTTACTTCCTCAGGACGCTCGTCAATTAAAAGGACGATTAATTCCGCATCCGGGTGATTCGTTGTAATGGCATTGGCGATTTCTTTAAGAAGCATCGTTTTACCAGCCTTTGGAGGTGCGACAATCAATCCACGTTGCCCAAAACCAACAGGTGCTACGATATCCATTACACGTGTAGATACATTGCGGGGAGTTGTTTCAAGTACAACCTGACGATCAGGATACAGCGGAGTTAATGCAGGGAAATGCACCCTCTCCTTAGCTGATTCAGGATTATCCCCATTCACTGCTTCAACATGCAATAATCCATAATACCGTTCATTTTCTTTTGGAGGACGTACCTTACCGGATACTTTATCACCGTTTCTTAGATCAAATCGGCGAATCTGAGATGCCGAAATATAGATATCCTCTGAACTTGGTGAGTAATTGATCGGTCTTAGGAATCCAAACCCTTCAGATGGAATGATTTCTAAAACACCTTCCATGAATAGGTACCCATCTCGCTCCGCCTGAGCTTTTAAGATGGCAAAGATCAATTCTTTCTTTGTCAGCTTACTATAATAGGACACTTTATACTTTTTAGCTTGTTCATAAAGCTCTTTTAGCTTTAAATTCTCTAAATCGGAAATTGTTAATTCCATTATGACACCACACTTCAGTAAATTAATTAGATTGATTTTAGTGATTTGTTTATTACTACATGGATAGGGTTATCAAGAAGAAAATATTTAGGAAGGTAAAAGGATGAGTTGCGGTTTAAATCCACGTAAACCATTTGTTGCTTTCATTAGCAATTATATTCTATTCTATTTTTTTCTCAAAAACAAATCCATTTTACTCGCTTTTGATTCAGACTTCAACTATTAACATCACATAGAGGTTTTTAAAACTATTGCAACATTCTCAATATATCACAATTTCATAATTTTTATAATAAAGTCCTCCAGATTTTCACCTGGAGGAACTACTATTTTTATCTAAATTACGTTTTCATAACCAAATTTGGTTTCTTATTTAGATTGTTACATTAAGAATTCTTAAGCTGCTCAATCTCTCTCGGCGATAATTGTTCTCTCCATATGGTCGCTCCCAGTCCTGAAAGCTTGTCCACTATAAAGCTGTATCCCCGATCGATATGCTCGACACCGGTTATTTCGGTAACTCCCTCTGCTAATAGACCAGCAATAATTAAAGCAGCTCCGGCGCGCAAATCACTTGCCTTCACTTTTGCTCCATTAAGCTGAACAGGTCCATTAATAATTGCAGAACGGCCTTCTACCTTAATATCGGCGTTCATCCTGCTTAATTCATCTATATGTTTAAATCGAGATCCATATATGGTATCCGTAACAACGGAAGATCCAGTAGCCTTCGTCAATAATGCTGTTAAGGGCTGCTGTAAATCCGTAGGGAAACCAGGATATACAAGGGTTTTTATATCTACTGCTTTTAATTTTTCAGCCTTCGGTATATAAATCTGGTCGTCCCGCTCTTCAATATCAATTCCCATTTCTCTTAGCTTTGCAATCAGGGATTCAAGATGCTGCGGTATTACATTATCAATCAATATACCTTCTCCAACTGCTGCGGCAACAATCATATAGGTTCCTGCCTCGATACGGTCAGGAATAATGGTATGTCTGCAACCATGAAGTTTTTCGACACCCTCGATACGAATGACATCCGTACCTGCACCTTTGATACGGGCTCCCATATTCGTTAACAATGTTGCAACATCGATAATTTCCGGCTCTTTCGCAGCATTTTCAATAATGGTTTTGCCTTTAGCTAATACAGCTGCGAGCATGATATTAATCGTTGCTCCTACGCTGACAACATCCAGGTAGATTCGGGCTCCACGTAATTCTTCAGCACGCAAATAGATTGCCCCCTGCTCATTTGTTACCTGAGCACCGAGAGCTTCAAATCCTTTGATATGCTGATCAATTGGGCGAGGTCCCAAATAGCATCCCCCCGGCAAGCCAATAACTGCTTTCTTAAATTTACCGAGCATCGCTCCCATTAAATAATAGGAGGCACGTAATTGTTTGACCCTTCCGTTTGGAAGAGGCATTGATATCATCTTACTCGGATCAACAGTCATTTCAGTTGAGTCAAGTGTTACCTGACCGCCGATTTCTTCAAGTAATCCTTTAAGCATTTCTACGTCAGAGATATTTGGAAGCCCCTCAATTGTTACAGATGAGTCAGCAAGAATAGTTGCTGGTATTAAAGCAACTGCACTATTCTTTGCACCACTTATGCGAACTTCCCCTTTTAGCGGATACCCACCCGCTATTTTAAGCTTTTCCATAATAACTCCCTTCTGCGCCCTTGATGTGATTTTATCCGTCCGGCGAGAATAAGGTAAATATTACCACAAAAATCACCTGAATTAAAGCTAGTCTGTCAAATTGTTTCACAAGCTCGGATCATTCATACATATTTTACCACGATTATTTTTCTGTTCTTGTTTCCCAATCCTTAAGGAATGCTTCAATTCCTTTGTCTGTTAGCGGATGCTTACAAATTTGAAGAATTACGTTATAAGGAACCGTTGCAATATGTGCGCCGCGAAGTGCTGCTTGCGTCACATGCTGTGGATGACGGATACTTGCTGCAATAATCTCTGAATCGATATCATGGATTGCAAAGATTTCTGCAATTTCAGCTATTAAATCAAGTCCATTTTGTCCAATATCATCTAATCTTCCGATAAAAGGAGAAACATATGTTGCACCTGCTCTAGCAGCTAATAAAGCCTGATTGGCATTAAAAATTAAAGTTACGTTTGTTTTGATTCCTGCTTCAGTCAATGCATGAACTGCTTTTAATCCGTCTGGAGTCATTGGTACTTTTACTGTGATGTTCGGAGCAATCTCAGCTAATTCTTTACCCTCACGAATCATACCTTCCGCATCCAGTGCAATAACCTCTGCACTTACAGAACCAGGTACCAACGCTGTTATTTCACGCAGACGATCATGGAAAGAAACATCTTTTTCCTTCGCAACTAATGATGGGTTCGTTGTTACACCTGCCAAAATACCAAGTGCATGGGCCTCTTTAATTTCATTTAAGTTTGCTGTATCTATAAAAAACTTCATTTAAATTCCTCCTTGAATGAATTTCTATGTCTTTTATATTGTGTCATTGTTCTCCATTTTGAGCAAATAATTTCACCTTTAAAAACGTATGATTTAACCAAAATTATGTATAGTAAAAAAGAGGATCCCATGATGAGTGGCATCCTCTCGTAAAGATATCTTTTATGCTTTGTTATTAGAACCGAATTCACGAATTTTACCGATAACCGTTTCTTTAATTGCTTCACGAGCTGGTCCAAGGTATTTACGTGGATCGTATACTTCTTTGTCCGCAGCCAATACTTCACGTACCGCTTTAGCAGAAGTGATTTGGTTTTCAGTATTTACATTAATTTTAGCTGTTCCAAGAGAAATAGCTTTTTGGATATCGTGTAAAGGAATACCGGATCCACCGTGAAGTACTAATGGCATACCAGTTTCTTTTCCGATTTCTTCCATCTCTTTGAAACCTAATTTCGGTTCACCTTTGTAAGGTCCGTGAACAGAGCCTAACGCTGGAGCAAGACAGTCGATATTTGTACGTTTTACAAGATCTTTACACTCTTCAACGTCAGCATAGATAACGCCATCAGCTACTACGTCATCTTCTTGTCCGCCAACTGTTCCAAGTTCTGCTTCAACAGAAACACCATTTGCATGAGCATATTCAACCACTTTAGAAGTAATTTCAATATTCTCTTCGTATGGGTGATGAGAAGCATCAATCATAACGGAAGTGAATCCTGCATCAACAGCTTCTTTACATTTTTCAAAGCTGGAACCGTGGTCTAAGTGAATAGCAACTGGAACTGTTGTCTTGTATTCTTCCATTAAGGCTTTTGTCATTGCTACACACACTTTAAAACCGCCCATGTAACGAGCTGCCCCTTCAGAAACCCCTAAGATTACTGGAGATTTTTCTTCCTCAGCAGCTTGAAGAATAGCTTGGGTATACTCTAGATTATTGATATTAAATTGTCCAACTGCATATCCTTCTTCTTTTGCTTTGTTCAGCATTTCAGTCATTGATACTAAAGGCATTTTTCTTCCTCCTTGTTAATAATAAGCTCGAGCCAAACGGCTTCCCTTATCATTTTCCCTAATGGATCGATATGTATTCCCCCTTCTGCAAAAAGCGTCAGAGGGAAGTTATCTCTAGCATATCAACTTGTCCTCAAACTATCAACAAGTGTGCAAAATGTACATTTAACTGTCAATTTTAGCAACCGGTAAATGATCCTTTACCGCTTTCCTAATATCATCAATATCAAATGGTTTTGCAAAATGAGTCAAGGCTCCCAGGTTCATCGCTTCCTGAATCATATCTAATTCTCCATACGCTGTCATAATTAATACACGAATGCCCTGATCTTCTTCTTTCATTCTTTTTAAAATCTCAATTCCGTCCATACCGGGAATTTTCATATCCAGCAACACTAAATCTGGTGATTCACTTTTCTGGAGCGCCAATGCCTGCTCTCCATTTGCCGCCAGAAATGTTTGATATCCTTCCTGCTGCAGTACTTCATTCAGCAAAATACGGATGCCAAATTGATCATCAACAATTAAAATTTTTTCATTCATTTTACACAGCTCCTTCTTTCCGTTAGCCTGTATAAATAAGACACTTAAATCTATAAGTTCTACTAATAGGTAAATAATACCTTTATTCAAACGAAATTGTCTTTCGACAATTTACGTTCAAGCATTTATACTTTGACAGGAACTTATCATTTTAATGCTGTAAAAACAGTAAAAATGAAAGCATCTATTACTATTAAAATCAGGAGTTGACCCAAATGCTGAAAATATATTTAACTCAATTAACTGGTATTTATAAAAAAATTGAACAAGATGAACAGGAAAATATGGAGGACGCAGCGAGATTATTAGCTCAGGCTTTAGTCAGCCATGGTATTGTTTATCTTCATGGTTTTAAAGAAATGGATGGGATTATCAGCCAGGCAATCGATGGACCTGAACCGATCAAGGGCGTGAAGCGATTGTATAACGGCCAATATATGGCTCAAATCGAGCAACGAGACCGCGCCATCATTTTTGCACGAACTGCAACCGAACCGGAAGCAGTTGCTTTAGCTGAATCCTTAAACGGACAGCGTATCCCTTTTGTTGCCGTTTCCCTGGCTCCTGCTGCAGATGATATCAATACGCCGAACCTTGCCAATCTGGCAGATATCCATATTGATTTAAAAGCAACACGAGGTCTTATTCCAAATGAGGATGGAACAAGAAGCGGGATTCCCACCCTTGCAGCCGCCCTCTTCGTTTATCAGGGAATCACTCTGTCAATCGATGAAATCATTAAGGAATATGAAGAAGAATAATTATCCTGCTTGGCCAAAAAATAACTTTACATTACGTAAGCGCATACCAGCAAGTTTCTTGTCTGTTTTTGTTTGATAAAAGTTTTCTGATAATGATTTCGTTTACTATATAAAGTTGTAAGTTTGGACGATTGAGATTAGTTGAAATTTTATAATTTCAACTAATTGAATAGCCTTTTCAGATGAGCGTTTTCCAATTTATTGAACCTTTATAGGACGAATTGTATATTTAATCGCCCTTATGAGTACAAATATCACTTTTGAGTAAAAAATCACTCGAAAATAAAAAAGGTGTACAGAGCTATCAGTAGTAACTGATTTTCTGTACACCTTTATTTTTATTATTTTTCGCCTAGTGATGCATGAATGAATTCACGGAACAATGGCTGCGGACGCTGTGGTCTTGATTTGAATTCTGGATGGAATTGAGAAGCAATGAACCAAGGATGATCCTTCAATTCAATAATTTCTACCAGACGTCCATCCGGGCTGGTACCTGAGAAGATAAAGCCTTGTTTCTCCATATCTTCGCGGTAATGGTTGTTGAACTCATAACGATGGCGGTGGCGCTCATATACCACTTCATCTTGATAAGCTTCAAATGTTTTCGTTCCAGGAACAATTTTACATGGATATAAACCAAGTCTAAGAGTCCCGCCAAGGTCCTCGATATCAATTTGTTCAGGAAGTAAGTCAATGATTGGGTTTGTCGTTTCCGGATTAAGCTCAGAAGAATGAGCATCTTTTAACCCAAGAACGTTACGTGCAAATTCAATGGATGCTAACTGCATACCAAGACAGATTCCAAAGAACGGCTTTTTGTTAGTGCGGGCATATTCGGTTGCCAGGATTTTTCCTTCAACACCACGGTCTCCAAATCCGCCCGGCACCAAAATACCATCCACATCATCAAGCATTTCATTTACATTCTCTTTATTTACATGCTCTGCGTTAATCCATTTAATCTTCACATCTGCATCAAATGCATAGCCGGCATGTTTTAATGCTTCTACTACAGAAATATAGGCATCTTGAAGCTCTACATATTTTCCAACAAGACCGATTTTCACTTCTTTGGTCAGATTCGTTACTTTATGTAGCAACTCTTTCCATTCTGTCATATCTGCATCGTTTGTTTGCAATTTCAAATGGTTACAAACAATTTCGTCCATTCCTTGTGCCTGAAGATCCAATGGAATGGAATATAAAGTTTCTGCATCACGGCACTCGATGACAGAATTTTTATCAATGTCACAGAACAGAGCAAGTTTGTCTTTCATATCCTGAGAGATTGGTAATTCTGTACGCACGACGATAATATTTGGCTGAATACCTAAGCTGCGCAATTCTTTAACACTGTGCTGTGTAGGCTTTGTTTTCATTTCACCAGCAGCTTTAAGGTAAGGAATCAATGTACAGTGAATGTATAGAACGTTATCGCTGCCAATATCACTCTTAATTTGACGAATCGCTTCCAGGAATGGCAAGGATTCAATATCCCCTACTGTTCCGCCAATTTCGGTAATAACGACATCCGCATTTGTATCATGGCCAGCTTTCAAAATCCGCTCTTTAATCTCATTCGTAATATGCGGGATTACTTGCACCGTTCCGCCTAAATAGTCTCCGCGGCGCTCTTTCTTTAACACGTGAGAGTAAACTTTACCTGTTGTTACATTGGAAAGCTTAGATAAATTGATATCAATAAAACGCTCATAATGGCCTAAGTCTAAATCTGTTTCTGCACCATCATCTGTTACGAAAACTTCACCATGTTGATAAGGACTCATCGTTCCCGGGTCCACATTGATGTATGGGTCAAATTTTTGGATTGTCACTTTCAAGCCTCTGTTTTTCAATAAGCGGCCAAGTGAAGCAGCTGTAATCCCTTTTCCTAAAGAAGATACAACTCCGCCTGTAACAAAAATATATTTTGTCATCTATAAAAACCTCCTAAAAGATCGTATTGATTTCATTTGGTAAGCACAAATCTATTAATAGTGATTAGTTTTTGTTTTTTCATCGGGCCTATCCCCTAAAAAAAATAAAAAAGCCCCCTTGCAAGCAAGGGAGCTTAAAATCGCTTAATAGTGTTTCCTTTATTTTAAAGGAGCCCAATGAATATTCTACAAAGATTGACACTTTAAGTCAAGGTTAAAGGATTAGCGATTGTCGTCCTCTTCTTCTTCGTCAATCACAAGATCTTCTTCCTCTTCTTCTTCGTCGTCAAGATCATAATCATCCTCAACGATAACTTCGTCCTCGATTAGATCCTCATCATCATCATCCTCATCATCATCGATGTCATCGATATCGTCGAAATCATCAATTAAAGAATCATCCTCATCATCGTCGTCATCGAAGTCATCAAGATCATCAAAATCAAGAACTTCATCCTCATCATCAAAGTCATCAACGAGTGCTTTTTTGCCTTTTTTCTTCTTCTTCACTTTAGAAGCTGGAACTGTTTCTTCTTCAACTTGTTCAACAGGGTACCATCCTTTTAGTCCCCAGCGATTGTCTCCAATACTGATAAAACGGCCGTCTACATTTAGATCTGTATAGAATTGGCCCATTTTTGCACTAACTTCTTCATCTGTCAAACCAAGTAATTTTTGGATTTTATCCATCATTACCTTAAAATCTATTGCTTCTTTCTTTTCTATAAGTAACACGTTCGCAATTTCAATGTAAGCCATTTCACTTACTTCTTCCTTAGACAGGTTGGCTAGTTTCATTGTTCGCACTTCCTTTCTATCAAATCAACATGAATGCCCAATTATGCATATCCCATTATAACCAAACGATTCATCTTTTTGCCACTTTATTTTATCCGTTCTATCCTTTTTCCTCTTGCGGCTTTATAAGAATATAAATAAAAAGCCATCACAAGGACTTAAAGGGGCACTGATCGGTCTTTGTTCAACCCGTTTCCAGTATCCTCTCGTTTCTCCATTATAACCTGCTTTTATGTATCTTATAATAAAAAGCTTCTACTTTTTTATCCTACCATACAACCAGCTATTAATGTTCAATCCCATACACAAATATTGAGCAAATGATCAATCCTTTGAATGTCATCCTAAAAAATCAGAGTACAGACATTAATTAGTCTGTACTCTGGTAGCACAGAAACTTACATATTTCTGCGATATTGCCCTCCAACTTCATATAATGCATGGGTGATTTGGCCAAGACTGGCTGTTTTAACAGTTTCCATCAGCTGTTCAAATATGTTCTCTCCATTAATGGCAGCCTCTTTGAGTTGAGTTAGAGCATTTTCTGCAGCCATTCCATGAATCTCCTTAAATTTATCTAGATTAGCAATTTGTAAATCCTTTTCATCCTTTGTGGCACGGGCCAATTCCATATTGTTTACTTCATCTTCACTCGGCGGATTAGGATTTAAATAGGTGTTCACACCAATAATCGGAAGCTCACCCGAATGCTTTTTCATTTCATAAACAAGAGATTCATCCTGAATTTTGCCACGTTGATACTGCATTTCCATTGCTCCAAGGACTCCACCTCTGTCGTTGATTCGTTCAAATTCGCGGAGAACCGCTTCTTCTACTAAATCCGTTAATTCCTCAACAATGAAGGAACCCTGAAGAGAATTTTCATTCTTCATCCAGCCAAATTCTTTCGTAACAATCATCTGAATGGCCATGGCCCTTCGTACGGATTCCTCCGTTGGTGTAGTGATTGCTTCGTCATAGGCATTGGTATGCAGGGAGTTACAATTATCCTGCAAAGCAAGCAAAGCCTGCAGAGTCGTACGGATATCATTAAAATCAATTTCCTGAGCATGCAGGGAACGTCCCGAGGTTTGGATATGATATTTCAGCTTTTGGCTTCGTTCATTCGCACCGTATTTATCTCTCATAACAATTGCCCATATTCGCCTTGCCACACGTCCGAGAACAGTATATTCTGGGTCCAGTCCATTTGAGAAAAAGAACGAGAGATTCGGTGCAAACGAATCAATGTCCATACCTCGGCTTAAATAATATTCTACATACGTAAAGCCATTCGACAGTGTAAATGCTAATTGTGAAATGGGATTTGCTCCTGCCTCAGCGATGTGATAACCGGATATGGAGACAGAATAATAATTTCTCACCCGATTTTTTACGAAGTACTCCTGGATATCGCCCATCAGTTTTAATGCGAACTCAGTAGAAAAGATACATGTATTCTGTCCCTGATCTTCCTTTAAAATATCTGCCTGAACGGTTCCTCTGACAATCTCCAGGGTCTCTTTTTTTACAGTTTCCTTTTCCTCAGAAGTAAGAGTTCTTTTAAGCTCTGCTTGCTTTTTCTCTATTTGTTGATCAATGGCGGTATTCATAAACATAGCAAGAATGATGGGAGCAGGGCCATTGATTGTCATAGAAACGGAAGTACTTGGTGAACATAAATCAAACCCATCATAGAGTTTTTTCATATCCTCAAGGGTACAGACACTTACACCGCTTTCCCCAACCTTCCCATAAATATCTGGGCGTATATGCGGATCCTCGCCATATAGTGTGACCGAATCAAAAGCCGTGCTCAGCCGTTTGGCCGTATCATCCTTTGATAAATAATGAAAACGGCGGTTCGTTCTCTCCGGTGATCCTTCTCCGGCAAATTGCCGCTTCGGATCCTCTTCCTGTCTTTTAAACGGAAACACACCTGCAGTGAACGGAAATTTCCCGGGAACATTCTCTTTCTGTACCCAGCGCAGGATTTCTCCATAATCCTGAAACTTAGGTAAAGCTACTTTCGGTATGGTCAGACCACTTAATGTACTAGTCCTCAATTCTGTCTTAATTTCCTTATTTCGTACTTTCGTAATCAGTTCTGTTTTTGAATATAATTCCTTCTGATTATTCCAGCCATCAAGAATGGCTTTTGACTCATTGGTTAGATTTTGCCTGTATCCCTTTTGAAGCTCGCTCAGCGGCTCTGTTCCATCCGCTGAATATCCCTCTTCCTCTAACGCCTGTATGGTACCTTCTATTTGAAATAATCGCCTGGCAATCTGTTGTTGCTCAAGTGAGGCGGTATGATATTGCTTTACTGTTTCAGCGATTTCCCGTAAGTAATATTGACGGTCGGGAGGGATGATGACATTTTGCTTTTCTGAACGCATAGATGTATTAAAACGGCTTTTGTATTCCTGACCTGTTTTCTTCTCAATGACTTCAAGCAACGCAGCAAAAAGTGCGTTTGTACCCACATCATTAAACTGGCTCGCAATCGTTCCGTACACCGGCATTTCAGCCAGATCCTTATCAAATAGATTGCGGCTGCGCTGGTATTGTTTTTGAACCTGGCGCAATGCATCCTCTGATCCTTTTCTTTCAAATTTATTAATAACAATTAAATCAGCAAAATCAATCATATCTATTTTCTCAAGCTGTGAAGGGGCTCCAAACTCACTTGTCATGACATACATGGATATATCACATACTTCCGTTATTGCCGCATCTCCCTGGCCAATTCCGCTTGTTTCAATAATTACAGCATCAAATCCGGCTGCTTTTACGACAGCTATTGCATCTTTTATCGAATTGGAAAGCTCAGAGTGTGAGTTCCGCGTCGCCAAGCTCCTCATATACACACGCGGATGAAAAATGGCATTCATTCGTATTCTGTCTCCAAGCAACGCTCCGCCTGTTTTTTGCTTCGTTGGGTCAATCGAAAGAATTGCTATGTTTTGTTCAGGGATTTCATTAATGAATCGCCTTATTAATTCATCTGTAAGCGAGCTCTTTCCCGCTCCCCCAGTACCGGTTATCCCAATTACCGGAATATGGTTAACCTGTTTATCATCTATTTTTTGCAGTTCATCTGACAAAGCAACGGCTTCCTGCCCAGCCAGCAAGCGATTTTCCACCATCGTAATCGCGCGTGCTACAGTTAATGGGGCCGATACGGATAGATTCCCCTCATTCAACTCTTCAAGCGGGGGCAGTGGATAATCACATTCACGTATTAGCAATTCCATCATGCCCTCAAGGCCCATTTCTCTTCCATCATCCGGTGAAAAAATCTTTGCAATCCCATATTCATGCAGCTCTTTAATCTCCCTTGGTATGATGACTCCTCCGCCGCCCCCATAAATACGAATATGGCCGGCTCCTCTTTCCTTGAGCAAATCGTACATATACTTAAAAAATTCTACGTGACCACCCTGATAGGAAGAAACAGCAATCCCCTGAACATCCTCCTGAATAGCTGCATTAACAATTTCCTCAACAGAACGATTATGACCGAGGTGAATCACCTCCGCTCCTTTTGCCTGAAGAATTCTTCTCATAATATTGACACTGACATCGTGCCCATCAAATAAACTCGAAGCCGTCACAAAACGAATAGGGTGTTTCGGTTTATATCCTTTATTCATCTTTTTTCATTCCCCTTTGCTTATCTGTTTTCCCCATTGGCTAAACCGCTTAAAAGAAGATGCGATTGCATTTCAATATATTGATCGATTGTATAGCTTTTTCTAAGTCCCCATCTCCTGAATGCCCACATTTGTCCATGAACAATAATGTTATGTGCAAGCAGGTGAATTTGTATCGGGCTTAAATCAATTTCCTCATGCTGTACACATGTCTGAATAAGTTCCTCAAACATTTTCGTCATTTCATTTTCTTTATTTAATACATATGGCAATGCTGCCCTGCTCAATGATTTTGCTTCCTGGTACATCACCAATACTTCATCCTGCATTTCATCACAAATTTTAAAATAATAGGCGATACCTAAGCGCAGCCCGGCAAATGTTCCCTCGCTTTCTTCAAGCGCCTTTTGAAGCCGGTCCTTCACCTCATCGTAAATATTGTCACAAACCAGATATAAAATATCATCCTTTGATCTGATATATTCATAGAGCGTTCCAATACTGAATCCTGCTGCCTTTGCTATTTCCCTTGTTGTTGTTCGGTGGTAGCCCTTCTCTATGAATAAAGAGACCGCCCCTTTAATCATCTCGTCCCGGCGTTTTTTCACAAGCCTCTCATCCTTTACCGAGGCATGGACTACGATTCTCTTCACCCTTTCACCCACCTACCTACAAGTATTTCTTTTAAAAATCAATTCTCCCCGGATAAAGATAGCCGGGAAGAACCCTATAAAAATTTGAAATTAGTTTTTGGTGAGCATTCTTGAGATAACAAGTCTTTGGATTTCCTGTGTTCCTTCATAAATCTGTGTTATTTTCGCATCGCGCATATAGCGCTCAACCGGATAATCCTTTGTATATCCATACCCGCCAAATACCTGTACCGCTTCTGTTGTGACCTTCATTGCTGTATCGCCGGCAAATAATTTGGACATAGCCGACTCTTTTCCATATGGAAGTCCCTCGGATTCCAGCCAAGCAGCCTGATAGGTTAAAAGTCTTGAAGCCTCTATACTGGTTGCCATATCTGCAAGCTTAAAGCCAACTCCCTGCTGGGCAGAAATTGGTTTGCCGAACTGAACTCGCTCCCTCGCATAATCCACTGCAGCGTCGAGCGCTCCCTGAGCGATTCCAACAGCCTGCGCAGCAATGCCATTTCTTCCTCCATCAAGGGTCATCATGGCGATTTTAAATCCTTCTCCCTCTGTACCTAATAGATTCTCCTTCGGTACTTTACACTCTTCAAAAATAATCTCTGTTGTTGGAGATGAACGAATCCCGAGTTTCTTTTCCTTTTTTCCAACACTAAAGCCAGGGAAATCTTTCTCCACAATGAATGCGCTTGTACCTTTATGTGTAGAGGACGGATCTGTCAATGCAAAGACCACATATGTATCCGCCACGCCCCCATTTGTAATGAATATTTTAGAGCCATTTAAAACATAATGATCTTCTTCCAGACGGGCAGTTGTTTTCATAGCTCCCGAATCCGAGCCCGATCCCGGCTCCGTCAGCCCATACGCTCCAATTTTCTCTCCCTGCGCCATAGGTCTTAAATATTTTTGCTTTTGTTCTTCATTGCCAAATTTATAAATTGGCCAGCCAGCCAATGATGTATGAGCAGATAGCGTAACACCTGTTGAAGCACAGACACGCGAAAGTTCTTCAATGGCAATGCAATAGGCTACATAATCACTGCCGATTCCACCATACTCCTCTGGCCAAGGAATACCTGTAAGCCCGAGCTCCGCCATTTTGTTAAAGATTTCCCTGTCAAAACGCTCTTCCTCATCCCGTTCGGCCGCAGTCGGTGCGACTTCATTCCGGGCAAAGTCCCTAACCATTTTGCGAATCATTTCATGTTCCTCTGATAATTTAAAATTCATTCCTATTTCCCCCTGTTCTATTAACCCATCAAATGCTTACTGATTACTATTCGTTGGATTTCGCTTGTACCTTCGTATATTTCTGTCACCTTTGCATCCCTGAAATAACGTTCTACTGGGTATTCCTCGGTATAGCCATAGCCTCCAAAAACCTGGATTGCTTCGGTCGCCACTTCAACTGCCGTACGCGAGGCAAACAGCTTTGCCATGGATGCCTCCTTTGTACAAGGCTGATTCGAACTTTTTAAAGCAGCTGCCTGATAAACCAGTAATTTTGAAGCCTCAACCATTGTCCCCATATCGGCGAGCTTAAAGCCTATTCCCTGCTGAGCAGAGATTGGTTTCCCAAATTGGCTGCGATTCTTTGCATATTGGACAGCATGCTGAAAAGCCCCTTCCGCTATCCCAAGTGCCTGTGCTGCAATCCCAATCCGCCCTGTATTCAGGTTATTCAGCGCGATGGACATTCCCTGTCCTTCTTCCCCTAGCAGATTCTCGGCCGGTACTCTCATATCCTCAAAGATGAGCTGAACTGTTCTTGATCCATGCAAGCCCATTTTATTTTCATCCTTGCCGATGGTAAGTCCGGGCGTGTCTTTGTCTACAATAAAAGCGCTGATTCCCTTATTTCTCTTAGAAGGATCCGTAGAGGCAAAAACAATATAGACATCTGCCTCACCGCCATTCGTGATAAATATTTTTGAACCATTGACGATATACTCCCCATTTTTTCTTACAGCTCTTGATTTCAGGGAGCCTGCATCTGATCCGGCACTTGGTTCAGTTAGACAGAAAGCACCCAGATATTCGCCACTTGCAAGCTTCGGTATATACGCCTTTTTTTGTTCTTCATTACCAAAATTCAAAATCGGGTAGGTTCCAACAGATGTATGGACGGATAAAATCACGCCGACTGTCGGACTTATTTTCGATATTTCATGTATCGCTGTAATGTAGGAGATATAATCCATTCCGGCCCCGCCATATGACTCCGGTATCGGAATCCCCATCAGTCCAAGCTCCGCCATTTTGGATACAATCTCCCTCGGAAACAATCCAGCTTCCATCTTTGGTACAAATGGCTCGATTTCCTTGACGGCAAATTCACGAACCATTTTTCTCATCATTTGCTGCTCATCCGTAAACGTGAATTCCATTGCAGCCAGCCTCCTTTTTGACAAACTTAGTTGTATTGGTAAAATCCTCTGCCGGATTTCTTGCCGAGCCAACCGGCACTTACATATTTACGTAGCAGCGGACATGGCCGATATTTGTCATCTCCAAGACCTTCATGCAAGGTTTCCATAATGTACAAACATGTATCAAGCCCAATAAAATCAGCGAGCTGCAGCGGACCCATTGGATGATTCATCCCCAGCTTCATCACTTCATCAATGGCTTCCTTGGAAGCAACCCCTTCATATAGGGTGAATATGGCTTCGTTGATCATCGGCATGAGTATGCGGTTTGAAACAAAGCCAGGAAAATCATTTACTTCTACCGGAATCTTTCCGAGCTCTTTAGCGGTCTCTTCAATTTTTTTATATACTTCTTCAGAAGTTGCGAGACCGCGAATGATCTCCACAAGCTTCATGACAGGCACAGGATTCATAAAATGCATACCGATTACCTGCTCCGGACGTTTTGTTGCTGCTGCAATTTCCGTAATTGGTAAGGAAGAGGTATTCGTAGCGAGAATTGTGTGAACCGACGCAACCTCATCAAGCTCTTTAAATATTTTCTTTTTGATATCCATATTTTCTGTAGCTGCTTCAATTATGAGGTCGACATGACCTGCATTTTTCATTTCAGTTGAGGGTGTTAATCTTTCCAGGATCTCTACTTTTTCCTGTTCACTTAAACGCCCCTTCTCCACTTGCCTTAACAAATTATTTTCGATGGTAACCAGACCCTTTTTTACAAACTCTTCAGTTAAATCGTGCAGAAACACCTCGAACCCTGATACCGCACAAACCTGTGCAATTCCAGACCCCATTTGCCCTGCACCGATGACCATTATTTTTTTAATCTCCATCCCACTTCACCCCGTTTTTTTATTCTTTTGCCTTTGGCACTTCGATCATAATGGCATCTCCCTGTCCGCCGCCGCTGCAGATAGACGCGATCCCTATGCCGCCGCCACGTCTCTTCAGTTCATACATGAGGGTGAGAATGATTCGCGCCCCACTAGCTCCGATTGGATGGCCAAGGGCAACCGCTCCACCATTTACATTCACTTTTTCAGCATCAAGATTGGCAAGCTTGCCACTCGCAAGGGCAACCGCTGCAAATGCCTCATTCACTTCAAATAAATCAATATCATCCAGTGATTTTTCTGTTTTCTTAAGCAGCTCATTAATGACTAAGCCGGGAGTTTTTGGGAAATCCTTTGCTTCCACAGCAATTTCGGCATGGCCGATAATTCTTGCACCAATCTTGTATCCTTCATCAATTGCTTTATCCTCACTCATTAAAACAAGTGCTCCAGCCCCGTCATTAATCCCCGGTGCGTTTCCAGCCGTTATTGTTCCATCCCGGTCAAATGCCGGTTTCAAGGAACTCAGCTTCTCCACTGTCGTATCTTTTCGCGGCGCTTCATCGATTTCCACAACAACCGGCTCACCTTTACGCTGTTTGACCGATACTGGAACGATTTCTTCCTGCAGAAGGCCGGATTCAATTGCTCGAATTGCCTTTTGATGGCTCTGATAAGCCCAGTTATCCTGATCACTTCTTGATAATTCCAGGTCCTCAGATGTGCTGTTACCGTAAGACCCCATATGTACACCGGTAAAGCTGCATGTCAAACCATCATGGACCATCATATCGACCAGCGGCGTATCTCCCATACGAGCTCCCCACCTTGCTTTCGGAAGAATATATGGAGCATTGCTCATTGATTCCATCCCGCCGGCCACGATAACTTCTTCTTCACCAAGCCGAATGATCTGGTCTCCGAGCGTGACGCTTCGTAAACCCGATGCACATACTTTATTAATCGTCTCTGTCTTTACTGACCATGGAAGCCCTGCATGTCTTGAGGCCTGACGAGAAACGATTTGCCCTTGGCCACCCTGTAATACACATCCCATAATGACTTCATTCACATCTGCCGCATTTACACCTGCACGTTCTATAGCCTCTTTGATTGCTATTCCGCCTAACTCCGAAGCTGTTAAACTGCTTAATGCTCCTCCAAATTTTCCAAAAGGCGTCCTAGCTCCATCAATAATTACGGTTTTCCCCATCGTTATCCCTCCGCTTTCAAATTTCATACTTTGGTTAATTGACTGAACGCTCGCTCGTCGTTGGCAGAAAATATGTAAGCGCTTTAATTTGGTATATTTGTATTTTACTGTAAATAAGAAAGAAACGGAAATATTTACACAATATTTCGAAAACAAATAGTTGTGTAAATTTCCGTTTCTGTCTCATCTATTACTATATGAACCCCTTCATATATCGGTGAAAATTAAGATGCAAGCTCCCTATGTTCCCCAAATACCGCTTTTTCAAGCAGTTCTGCCACATCGTATGTTTTAACTTCTTCTTCAACTTCCTTCGCCTTTGTGCCGTCACTTAACATAGTTAAGCAATATGGACAGCCTGAGCTGATAACTGTCGGATTGACCTCAAGAGCTTGTTCCGTACGGGCAACATTGATACGGTGGCCTGTTTCCTCTTCCATCCACATCAAGCCCCCACCCGCTCCACAGCACATTCCATTTTCGCGATTTCTTTCTATTTCTACAAATGAGGCTCCCGGAATTGCTTTTAAAATATCCCTCGGTGCATCATAGACATCGTTGTACCTTCCCAAGTAACAAGAATCATGGAACGTAATTTTTTCATTAACGGCATAAGTTGGTTTTAATCTGCCTTCCTTCACTAGATCAGCCAGCACCTGTGTATGGTGATAAACCTCTGCCTGTAAGCCGAAGTCCGGATATTCATTTTTGAAGATATTGAAAGCATGCGGATCGATTGTAACAATCTTTTTGACCTCATTTTTTTCGAACTCTTCAATATTCTTTGTAGCCAGCTCCTGGAACAGGAATTCGTTCCCAAGACGTCGCGGTGTATCTCCGGAGTTTTTCTCCTTATTACCGAGAATCGCAAATTTAACGCCGGCTTCATTTAAAAGTTTCGCAAATGATAAAGCAATTTTTTGTGAACGGTTGTCATAGGATCCCATTGAGCCGACCCAGAATAAGTATTCAAACTCTTCACCAGACTTCTTCATTTCCTTCACAGTCGGTACAACTACATCCTCACGAGCTTCACGCCAATCTTCACGCTCTTTACGGTTTAATCCCCAAGGGTTTCCCTGACGTTCGATATTTTGCATCGCACGCTGAGCATCAGCAGGTACTTTACCTTCCGTTAATACAAGAAAGCGACGCATATCAATAATGGTTCCAACATGCTCATTCATAACCGGACACTGATCCTCACAGTTGCGGCATGTAGTACATGCCCAAAGCTCTTCCTCTGTAATAACCTCACCCACCAAAGCTGGATTGTACAATTCAGCTGCTGCCGCAGACTCCGCAGCACCCGCACCCTGTGCAGCCACCGCGATTTGATTGCCTTTCGTATTACTGAATACAAATCCCGGAACCCATGGCTCTTTCCTTGTAACTGCAGCTCCCGTAAACGTTAAATGGTCACGCATTTTAATTAGAACGTCCATTGGTGACAGCATTTTTCCTGTCCCGGTTGCCGGACACATATTGGTGCAACGGCCGCACTCCACGCATGCGTATAAATCGACGAGCTGCAGATCCGTAAAGTCCTGAATCTTACCTGCTCCATACGTTTCCTGTGTTTCATCCTCAAAATCAATTTTCTTTAATTTTGGCGGAGTTAATCTGTGCAAATAAACATTGGCTGGTCCGGCAATTAAATGTGCGTGCTTCGATTGCGGAATATATACCAAGAACGTCAAAATGAATAGTAAATGTATCCACCAGGCCACATAGAATACAGCTATGGCAGCTGTCTCATTCATCCAGCCAAGCGCCATCGCAATCGTAGAAGCAACAGGCTCTGACCAATGAAGCTCACCGCCATGCCATACAATAGCAGCCCCGTTCGCTACAAGCGTTGCTAGCATTAATCCTCCGATAAAGATCAGAACTAGACCGGCTTTAAATCCCCTCTTTAGCCGAACAAGCTTCTCAATATAACGGCGATAGAATGCCCAAACAACAGCCACCAGTACCAGGAGTACAACTATCTCCTGGAAAAAAGTAAAAATCGGATATATAGGTCCCAATGGCAAATGAGATCCCGGTTTAATCCCTTTCCAAATTAGATCAATCGCTCCAAATTGGACAAGGATAAACCCGTAAAAGAAGAGCACATGCATCGTTCCGCTTTTCTTATCCTTCAGTAACTTTTTCTGCCCAAATACAAATACCCAAATCTTTTCCAGCCTCTTCTTTACGTCATTATCAAACTCAGTTTTCTTGCCAAGTTTAATATAGGCAATCCTTGTTCTGATCAGATACGTGAACAGCCAAACTGCGTAAGCGGTTACAAGAACAGCTGCAACTAAGTTGATCCATAGAAGACCATTCATCTCCATCCCCGTCTTCCCCCTTTTGCTACCGAAAGCATGATTTAAAAGTTACCTACAACATAAAACGACACTAAACCCAATATAGTATAACTATATTTTATATAATGAATGAGCATTCAGTCAATCAATAATTTACATATTTTAGATTAATTATTAAAACATGGTAAATATAATCTAGTTTGTCGAATAGATCATTTGAGATTTATTTTTATATTTTTAGTCATACTAAGATGAGTACATATTGGTTAGAGGAACTACTTTGAGGTATACATTGATTCAGTTTCAATCCATATCCAGGAAGTATTTTACAGTTTAATACCAATACCCTGCCGCATAGCTTAATAAACGGCTACTACTAAAAACTTGGAAAGGAGAGGCCTTTATTTATGGATATTCGATTTGGATATGTATCCACTGCTTTAAATCTTTGGAATTCAACCCCCTCCAAAACCATCACCTATACACGATGGAGCGGATTATCTCAAGAAGAGCAAAACGAACGATTACTCGCAATTACTAAACAAAATATCGAAACCACCAAACGAATTCTCCATTATAATATTGCACATGAAATACCGATCTATCGTTTCTCAAGCTCGATTGTACCGCTTGCAACTCACCCTGATGTTAAGTGGGATTTTATTACACCTTTCAAAAAAGATTGGGCTGAAATTGGCAAACTGGTACGGAAACACAAGCTTCGTGTCAGCTTCCACCCGAATGCCTTTACACTTTTTACCTCTCCTAATCATGATGTGACAGATAAAGCGGTTGAAGATATGGTTTACCATTATAAAATGCTGGAGGCTATGGGAATGCCAGACCAAGCACTCATTAATATCCATGTCGGCGGATCATATGGAAATAAACAAACGGCTATTCAACGGTTTTATGCCAATAGCCAAAAAATCCCTGAATCCATTAAGCAGCTCATGACACTCGAAAATGATGATAAGACTTATACAACTGAAGAGACTCTGCAGGTTTGTGAGCATGAGGATATCCCGCTTTTATTTGATTACCATCATCACATGGCAAATCCTTCTATGACTCCATTGGAAAAATTGTTGCCCCGTATTCTTCTGACATGGGAATTAAGAGGCTGGAAGCCTAAAATCCATATTTCTTCTCCCCGTTCGGAGCGTGAAATTCGCGCACACGCATCCAACGTCGATGTTGACTTTATCATGCCATTTATCCAAATGCTGAAGCAAATAGGAATTTCTGAAATTGATTTCATAATCGAGGCGAAAAATAAGGATATCGCGATGATGAAGCTAATTGAGAATTTGGCCTCATTAAGAGGAATCAATCGAATCAGCGGCGGAAGCATCAGGATAAGATAATATTTGTTAGCAGTCTGTCACTAGACTAACAAAAACAACCCACACCTCTCTTATGGTGTGGGCATTTTATTAGTATGAGATTACATTTTTTCTGGAGCAGATACACCAATTAGTTTTAATGCATTTGCCAATGTAATTTTTGTTGCCTGAACAAGAGCAAGTCTAGCTTTACTTCTTTCAGGCTCTTCCTGATCTAATACTTTATCAGCATTATAGAAGCTATGGAATGTGGAAGCCAGATCAAAGATATAATTCGTGATTCTGTGCGGCATACGTTTTTGAGCCGCTTCTGCAACCGCTTGTGGGAATTCACCAAGTTTCTTCAGAAGGTCAATTTCTTTTTCAGAACCCAATCGGCTAAGCTCTGCGTCGCCTTCCAATGTAATACCCACTTCAGCTCCCTGACGAAGGATACTGCAAATACGAGCATGTGCATATTGAGCGTAGTACACTGGATTATCATTGGATTCGGATACAGCCAGATCAAGGTCAAAGTCCATATGCGTGTCCGCACTTCTCATCGCAAAGAAATAACGCACGGCATCTAAACCAACTTCCTCCATCAAGTCTCTCATTGTGACAGCTTTTCCTGTACGCTTGGACATTTTCATTTTCTCACCATTTTTGAACAGGTGAACAAGCTGGATGATTTCTACCTCCAACGTATCTTTTCCGTAACCCATCGCCTGAATCGCAGCTTGCATACGAGGAATATACCCATGATGGTCTGCTCCCCAAATGTTGATTAATTTTTCAAATCCGCGTTCCAGCTTATTTTTATGGTATGCGATGTCTGGTAGGAGATAGGTGTATGAACCATCATTCTTAATTAATACACGGTCTTTATCATCGCCAAAATCAGTAGATTTGAACCAGGTAGCTCCATCCATCTCATAGATATATCCTTTTTCTCTTAACAGCTCCAATGCAGGCATAATTTTGCCATCTTCATAAAGAGATGTTTCAGAGAACCATACATCAAATGGGACACGGAAGCTCTCAAGGTCTTTTTTCAATTTTTCCATTTCATATTTCAACCCGTACTCACGGAAAAATTTAAAGCGCTCTTCTTCATCAGCATTTACATATTTATCGCCAAATTCTTCAGCCATACGTTTACCGATATTGATAATGTCTTCTCCATGATAGCCATCTGCAGGCATTTCTTTCTCCATTCCAAGCTCCTGTAAATAGCGAGCTTCAACTGAATATGCCAGATTATTGATTTGGTTACCCGCATCATTAATATAGTATTCACGGGATACATCCCAGCCAGCTTTAGCCAGGATATTGGATAAAGAATCCCCAACTGCCGCACCGCGGGCATGACCCAAGTGAAGATCTCCTGTTGGATTCGCAGAAACAAACTCAACCTGAATTTTTTCTCCTCCGCCTACATTAGATTCACCATAAGCTTCCCCTGACTCCAAAATAGCGGGAATCAGATTTGTTAAGTATCCATTGTTTAAATAAAAATTGATAAATCCCGGTCCGGCAATTTCAATTTTTTCAATTGATGCCTTTGAAGTATCAAAATGATTAATGATTTCCTCTGCTATTGTCCGAGGTGCCTTCTTAGCAATACGGGCAAGCTGCATAGCCATATTAGTAGAATAATCTCCATGTGTTTTATCCTTTGGCAATTCAAGAATTACACTTGGAATCACTGCTTCTTCCGCTAATCCAGCCTTAATTACTGCCTGCTTAATCTCTTCTTTAATCTGATCCTGAATCTCTGTTACGATGTTCATCTTGTCTTTTCCTCCTTGACCGTCAATGTAAGTGAGTAGTTGCCCACATTCTCTTGTTGTAAAAATAGGTTGTAGGAAACATGGAAAATCTCTTCCTTCGTTTCCGGATGGACGGTATGCTCCAGCTTATTTGTACGTGTCGTTAAATCCAGTGTACCATGAATGCTTTCATAAGAGCCGCTGGTTTCTGTGCCAATTTTGTAAAGCTGTCTCATTTTAACCGCGCCGCTTCTAATAATTAGCATTTCATCCCCGTCATATTTAACAGTTGTATTGATTTTCCCATTGTTTTCAACGTGCTCAATATAGCGGATATATGTGGCATTTGGCATGTGATGCAACGTGCCAAATGTAATTAGCTCGATGTTCTCTTCATCGTCAACATATTGGATATGCGTCTTTAGCCGTACCATGACCTCTATGGGTGCGTTGCTTTTTTCCTCGGTCATTTAATGAATTCCCCCTGGAATTGATTATTTTACTCAATCATACAAGTATAAGGTAAAGAAAAACTCTCTGGCAACTTGTCCGAATCTTTTTTTCTAAAAAAAATCCCCTTGCTCTACTATCATAGACAGGGGATTGCTAGTCTTATTCAATTACAGGCGTTTATTTACCCAACCTAAAAGAATTTCGCGAATAAATTTAGCTGCAGCAATTTGTGTTTGTTCAGAGGAATCATAAACAGGAGCAACTTCTACAAGATCTGCTCCCACCACATTTACGCCAGAGTTTGATATAGCAGTTATAGCCTCAAGCATTTCTTTAGATGTAATACCGCCTGCTTCAGCAGTTCCCGTACCCGGTGCATGTGCTGGGTCAAGTACATCAATATCAATGGTGACATACACATTTCGGCCGGCAAGGGTGGGCAGTACTTTTTTTAATGGCTCCGCCACATCAAATTTATACATATGCATTCCGGAATCCTTGGCAAATTGAAACTCTTCCCTCATACCTGAACGAATGCCGAAAGAATAGACATTCTCTGCACCAATCAAATTACAAATCTTCCGAATCGGAGTTGAATGGGAAAGCGGCTCGCCTTCATATTCTTCTCTCAAATCTGCATGAGCATCAAAATGGATAATAGCCAAATCCTCATACTTCTTATGAATTGCTTTTATAATCGGCCATGTAACGAGATGCTCGCCGCCCATACCAAGCGGGAATTTCCCTTCTGCCAAAAGGGTTTCAATGTACGCCTCTATCATATCAATGCTTCTTTGCGGATTTCCAAAAGGGAGCGGAATATCGCCCGCATCAAAAAATTTAACAACCTCTAAATGTCGATCGATATAAGGGCTGTATTCTTCCAAACCAAGGGATACTTCTCGTATACGCGCTGGGCCAAACCTGGATCCAGGACGAAAGCTAACTGTCCAATCCATTGGCATTCCGTAGAGAACCGCCTCTGAATCTTTAAAATTGGGATGACTTCCTATAAAAACATTACCGGAATAGGCTTCATCAAATCTCATAATCTGCACTCCTTTAATCCTCATCTATATGTTCATTTCTGTTTATTTTAAAAGATCAGCTACAAATTTAGGCAGCACAAAGGCAGCCTTATGAAGCTCCTTTGTATAATACTTTGTTTCCATTTCAATGAATCTATCATCACAAATCTCTAAAGGATGGTGTTTTTTTGAACCAATTGTAAAGGTCCATAAACCGCTCGGATAGGTTGGGATATTAGCCGTATATAGGCCGGTAATCGGAAAAATCTCTTTTACATCTTTAAAGACCGATTGAATTAAATCCGCTTTAAACCAAGGGTTATCCGTTTGTGCAACAAAGATGCCCTCTTCCTTTAATGCCTGATAGATTCCTGCATAGAAGCCCTTCGTAAACAAATTTACGGCCGGTCCAACCGGCTCTGTAGAATCTACGATAATTACATCATATTTATTTTCGCTTTTGGCAATATGCATAAATCCGTCATCAACCAGTACTTCAACCCGATGGTCAGTCAGGCTTCCTGCAACTTCTGGTAAAAACTGTTTTGAGTTCTCAATGACTCTGCCATCAATCTCTACCAAAGTAGCTTTTTTTACATTCTCATGCTTAAGCACTTCACGGATTACGCCACCATCCCCGCCTCCTACAACGAGGACATGCTCTGGACAAGGGTGCGTATGTAGGGGAACGTGGGCTACCATCTCATGATAGACAAATTCATCCTTCACAGATGTCATCACCATATCATCCAGCAACAGCATCTTACCCCACTCTACTGTCTCTACAATATCCAGTTTTTGAAAGTCTGTTTGTTCCGTATGCAAGGTACGACTTATCTTCATGGTGATTCCAAAATGATTTGTTTGCTTCTCCGTGAACCAAATACCCATGATGAACCTCTTTTCTTGTTTCAGTTTCAGCGGCCCAATTATCATTCACTATCTATTAAACTTAGAAGAGTATAGTGCATTCTTATAAAAAAGTAAAGATTTTCCGATATTTCCAATATTATTGTTTCTATGTCTGTTTTACGTTTAAAAATGTTGGTTTGTTTTCATACTACTAATATGAATAATTTCACAACAGATCAGGGGGAAGACATGTGTCTCCAAGCAGACTTAGAAGAAGGAAATTACTTGCCTATAAGAGATCCCTTATACTTTTCGGATCACTGATTGCTACATTTGGAGTGATTGGGTTTGTTACCGTCCTACTTATTGTAAAGCTTGCCGGACCTCCAGCCATATCCGTCCCGCAAACCACTCAATATTTAGCTGATGATTTAAGTACATTTACGGAAAGCCACGGGGCCGAGAGGCGGTATTGGGTACCTCTCAGTGAGATATCGCCTTATTTAATACAATCTACTCTGGCAGTTGAGGATCGAAATTTTTATCATCATAACGGGTTTGATACAAAGAGAATTATAGGAGCAATTGTATCTGACACGATTGCCATGGCCAAGGTGCAGGGAGCCAGTACAATCACTCAGCAGTATGCCAAGAACCTCTTCCTTGATTCAGAAAAAACCTGGTCACGAAAGGCTAAGGAAGCTCTCTACACTCTTCGGATTGAAGACCATTTCAGTAAGGATGAGATTCTCGAAGGTTATTTAAATACGATTTATTACGGGCATGGAATGTATGGTATACAGGCTGCGAGCCACTATTATTTTCATAAGGATGCCAAAGATCTATCCTTGGCTGAAGCAAGCCTGCTTGCTGGCATTCCAAAGGGACCAGGCATTTATTCACCACTTGTTTCGAAAAAGAACGCAAAGGAACGGCAGGCTATTGTCCTCAACTCTTTAAAGGAAACCAGTCAGCTGAGTGCAGAACAGGCAAAAGAAACATTGGCATTAGCCGACCGCTTGCCCATATACGGTTCCCTGATTACAGAGAAAAAACAAGAGGCACCCTATTTTCTGGATGCAGTCAATCATGAGTTACGTCATGTCTTAAAGGGGAATGAGGAGCTGATCAGGCAAGGGGGATTAAAGGTGTATACAACCTTCAATTCCAAGCAGCAGGCCATTGCTGAAGAGGCTATTGCCAAGCATGTGCAGCCGGAAGGTGATTTTCAGGCAGCTTTAATTGCGATGAATCCCCATAACGGTATGGTTAAAGCATTGATTGGCGGAACCAATTATGAGCATAGCTCATTCAATCGTGCGACCCAAGCACTTAGACAGCCCGGTTCCACGATTAAGCCGCTGCTGTATTACACAGCTTTAGAAAAAGGGTTCACACCATCGACGACCTTGCGAAGTGAAGTGACCACCTTTTCATTTGAAGGAGGAAAAGAAAAATATACACCCCATAATTTTAATAACCGATATGCCAATGAATCGATTACACTGGCTCAGGCCCTGGCTGTATCAGACAATATATTTGCCGTCAAAACACATCTGTTCCTTGGAGAGGATGAACTGGTTAAGGCTGTAAAGCGATTTGGATTAACCACTCCTATGACCAAGGTTCCCTCACTGGCGCTTGGAACGTCCGGAGTTAAGCCTTTGGAAATGACAAATGCCTATAACTTATTTGCCAACGGAGGAAAAAAGGTTAAACCTTACTTTATCACTAAGGTTACAGGGCGTGACGGAGAGGTTTTATATCAGAAAAAATTAGAACGGACAGCCGTACTGAAGCAAGCGGATGCCTATGTCATGACACAAATGCTGACAGGTGTGTTCGATAAAAAGCTAAATGGTTACGCATCTGTGACAGGCGCCTCAATCGCACCTAAGCTTTCAAGGCCCTATGCTGGAAAGTCAGGCTCAACTGAGTATGATAGCTGGATGATTGGCTATACTCCACAGCTTACGACAGGTGTTTGGACCGGATATGATCGCTCTCAGAAAATCGAAACTAAACAAGATAAAATTGCAGCCAAAGAAATTTGGGCGAGCTTTATGGAGCAATCCCTAGAGGATGAGCCTGTTAAAGAGTTTAAACAGCCGAAAAATATTGTTGCGGTAGAAATTGACCCCGAAAGCGGCTTGCTTGCACACGGAGCCTGCCCGGTTAAACGCCTTACTTACTATAAAAAAGGAACCGAGCCGAAACAGTATTGCCATAATCATATAAACAAGGGAAACGATCTAAGCCCTTCTGATGAAAAGAATAAAGAAAAGTCACATGATCCGTGGTACAAGAGAGTATGGCCATTTGGAAAGCTTTAAACAATCCGACCCATAAGCATAAGAAAACAAAAATCCCCAAACCATTAACGGTTTGGGGATTTTTGCGTCCTAGCTCTACGTGCTTGCACACTGTTTTTAGTGTACTTTTTTTACTGAAAACCGACAAGTAATATGCTGAATTACTTTACAAAAAAATCCATAATTTTCACGTTTTTGTCAATATTAGTTAGCGTTTAGCTTTTCCTTCAATTCATCAGGGGAGTTTTTCCAAAGCTCTTCATTATGTTTTTTCAGGAAGTTAGCTAAGATGATTTTTGAAGGTTCATCCATATGCTCAACGATAATATGTCTTTTCAATGATTTATCCATGCGATTCACATGCTCTGGCAATGATTTATAGCCGCGGCGAATCTCTTCATCAACCGTCATTTCGCATGCCGTCACACCAGCATAATAGGCTCCCTGTTTCGTCTGTTCGATTGTAACCCAAACAAGCCAGTATGGCTTTCCGTTTGGTACTTCATCTTTATTTGGTAAAAATTTGATTCGTCTTTCGATAGCACTTCTTGCATGCATAGCACCAATATCGACAAACGCTTCACCTGCTTCCACATCAATAATGACAGGTGAAACATTTTCCAGGCTCAACGCCCCCATTCCAAAGCCTTTATGGCCATCAGTAGGGTCGTTTTTGATGATATTAAAAGTTGGTTTTTTCTTCTCTTGACTCATGGATATGTACAAGCCTCCCTTTAAATAAATATTGAAACTAAGAATCGCTCAATCGCTGGTACTAACTTATAAATGATTGGATCGATTGTGTAATTACCAAGCGGTGTAATCACCAGGATAAGGAAAATCAACGCTCCATATTGTTCATACTGTGTCATTTTTGGACGTATATCAGCCGGAACGAGGTCCTCAATAATACGATACCCATCAAGTGGAGGAAATGGCAATAAATTAAATACAAACAGTACAACATTCAAGCGGATAAAAATATTAAAAAACGTGTAGATAAACTCAGGTAAATTAAATCCTGCGATGCTTATAATATATATCAATAGGACACCAATAAAAGCCAGCACAAGATTACTCAAAGGGCCTACCACTGAAACAACAATACTGTTCATCCGTGGATTTTTAAAGAAGAAGCGATTGACCGGTACAGGTTTCGCCCAGCCAAACCCGACCAATATAATAAATATCGCACCTAATGGATCAATGTGCCGAATCGGATTTAATGTCAGCCGTCCCTGATTTTTTGCAGTCATATCTCCAAATTTATAGGCCGCATAGGCATGTGCATATTCATGAACAGTAAACGCAATGGCGAGAGTTACAAGTGTATATGGTAAATTGACCAATATGCTTTGAAAATCAAACATCAAAACATCCCCCTTTTCCTTAATATAAAACCTTTCAGTTAGGTTCAACCTTCCATTCTGCTTTTCACCACTTGCTTTCCGCCGGCGATTATGAAAAACTATCAACATAATCACTTGTTTTACAAATGAGGAGGACATTATATGCCGTATGTAACCGTTAAAATGTTGGAGGGCCGCACTGAAGAACAAAAAAAGGCCTTATGTGAAAAAGTCACTGAAGCAGTTTCTGAAACAACAGGAGCACCAAAAGAAAGAATTACGGTGTTCATTGAAGAAATGACTAAATCTCATTATGCGGTTGGCGGTGTACGCGCCAGCGATCAATAAACTTTGTTCGATTGCGTGTCTTTCATCCACACCGAACATTATTGATCTAATTACATATTATTGGACCCGACTTTCGTTTTTAAGTGGGAGCCGAATGGAGCAAATATGCTCCATTCTTTTTATTTCTCCAGTATTAAAAAGAACTAATTCGCGTACATTGGTTTATTTTCCTTAATAAGCTGTGCTGCATAATTGAAGGCTTCCTCTATTTCCTCAGGCAAATACTGTTGCTCCGCCTTTAGTTCCTGGATTTTCTTAATAATCTCATCCTTGGATAAATGGTCGAAATAAAAAACCGTAGAAACCAATTCAAGAAAACGTGCATTATGATTGTTCAATCCCTTCACACATGCAGACAGCTCGTCGTTTTCATTGTCTTTGCTGTATAAAGAAAGAAATTCTTTGCCTGCCTCTGTTAAAGAGTAGTCATAATGAACATAGCCATTTTCCTTATCTTTTATTTCAGATAAAAGCCCTAAATTGCAAAGCTCTTCTATCTTTAACGTTAATTCCTCTGAATAGGGTCCATAAAAATGAAATTCAAATCTCTCCTGAAAAGGATATTCGAGTTTTTTTGAGATAAACACCATCTTTTGAAGCTTTTTTCTTCCCCCAATATGCCCGGCCGCATCTATGGCTGAAAGAATTCTGGCATGCTCCTTCAACACCATTCTTCACTCCTTCAATATCAATTAATCCCAATCAAGCAATTCTTTTATTTTTTCCTTTATTTCTTTATGATTCGCTTCATCTTCTAAAATATCAGCAGGAAAGTACAGTTTATGATCCGTGCGTCGTTTACCGGAAATCGCGTCTACGATATCCGATTGTCTGGAAAGCTCTTTAAGTTCTCTCGTTTTGGATAACAGATAAATCGGTACCCTTTCTCCTTCTTCTCCAGGCCGATAAAAATCATACGGTAAATCCGATGAAGAATCTAGCACCAAATAATACTCCGGATCAAGACCGGCTGCTGCGAACAATTGAGTGAGCTCCATCACTTTTTTCATTTCCGCACTGGATGACGGAAGGAATTCTACATACTGGAACAAATTCCGGTTCATGAACCTCGTGCATAAATCACTCAGTATGCTATCCTCTTCTTCTCCCCATAACTGAAAATAGTACAGCATTATACTATCGTCTAATTTCAAATAATCATATAGGGTAACAGACTGGGTAAATAAAGACGAAAAATGATGAGGTTCCTGTTTAAATTGATAATTCTTCTTATATAAATCTTTAGCGCGGTGCAGGATTTTTGTCAAAATCACTTCTGCGCTTCGAGATACTGGATGGAAATAAACCTGCCAGTACATTTGATAGCGGCTCATAATGTAATCTTCTACAGCATGCATACCGCTTTGCTTGAAAACTACCTGATCCTCCGTCGGTCTCATCACTCGGAGAATCCGCTCCATATCAAACTGGCCGTAGCTCACCCCAGTAAAATAAGCATCCCGTAACAAGTAGTCCATCCGGTCTGCATCAAGCTGACTCGAGATTAAGCTGACAACCAATTTATTGGCATGTGTTTTGGCAATGACTTCAGCTACCTCTTTCGGAAAGCTGGCATCTACCTTTTTTAAAATTGCATTAACCTCAGTATCCCCTAAAATAATCTTCCTTGTGAATTCCTCATGGTCCAAATCAAAGACTTTTTCGAAGGCATGTGAAAAAGGACCATGCCCGAGGTCATGGAGCAAAGCTGCACATAAAGAAAGAAGACGATCTTTCGGGTTCCATTCCGGCCTATTAGCAAATACCCCATCCACAATTCTTCTCACAATCTCATATACTCCAAGAGAGTGATTAAAACGGCTGTGTTCAGCCCCATGAAATGTTAAATAGGTCGTTCCAAGCTGTTTAATTCGCCTTAAACGCTGGAATTCCTTTGTATCAATTAAATCCCAAATGACCCGGTCATTCACATGCACATAGCGATGCACCGGATCCTTAAATACTTTTTCTTCGTTTAATTTTTCCAGAGAATATTCTATCATTCTATTCCCTCTTCCTAATCGGTCATGGTTTTATTATAGCTTGTTTAATCTAAAAAAACATAATCATCTTCTTCCACAATAATACACAACAAAAACCCTTTGAATAGAAATCGATTCTGTTCAAAGGGCACTTTATCTTTATTTAGTCGTAAATTTCCAGACCGGAGAACGTGATCGCCCTCCATAGCTGTCGCTCACTTCTACATACCAGAAATAATCCTGCTTGTTTTTTAGATCCTTTAGGCGGATTTGTACTTTTTCCCGATTCCTTCCGTCCTTATCTTCACCCAATAAGGTATTCGAGTACACATTTACGCCAATATAGTCTGTTGCCACCTGTTTCTGAATCGGGTTCAGCTCCAGTTGGTCAATTGTAAATTCATCGACTTCCGGCTCAAAATAATTATAATCATCCAAGTAAGGCGAGTACGTTTTGACTGATAACTGCTTTGCCTCCGGATTGAAATGGAGCATCCGCATATACCCCTCGCCGCCTTCCGGACCACTCTGATAATCGGCCAGCATTTCATACACTTTACGGAATTTCGATGGTTTTCCTTTTAGAGGAATGGTCGCTACATTACGGCTTGCCCCTGAAATATGCCCTGCAAGAACCAATTTAATATTCTCGTATTTCCGTACAATTTCTTTAAAGACCTGATTACCGTTATACGTCCGTTTTCCTTGATGGTCGAGATAATTATGGACCGCAAGCACCACATTTCTCTCTGAGTATTGGTTTAATACCTTATTAACCCAATCTAGGGTTGCAGTCGTGGTTTCTTTACCCCAGCCCAGATACAGGAAGAGGAAATCGTGCCCGCCAAAGGATGCTAAATCATAGTGATTTGTGTTATTTTCCATCCCGCCTCCGTAATGGGATGTATGCTTAAATCTTTTTTCTCCAAAGTATTTACCATAATTGCGATAATCCAGTACCAAGTTTCCCACATCATGATTTCCGGACACTACCCCATAAGGAACATGATGTTCGTCCAAAATGCCCATACTCTTATCTGCGGTATCCCATTGCTCCAAATCCCATCTGACATTAATAATATCCCCTGTATGAATAACATATTCCGCATTTCCAAGCTGATTTTGGATTCTAATCCAGTTCGTCATCACTGGGAAAATATGTGGGAATGATTCAGAATAATATTGGGTATCTGACATCCAGATCAAATTAAATGGACGATTCACTTCTCCAATAACCTGGTCCTGCACAAGGACCTGCAGCTTTTGATTTTTCAAATAGGCCTCTGTCTCAACCTTTGCTTTCAACAAAAAATCCTTATTGCCGTAGCCATACGCTAATGCATCCCATCTAGATTTTTGTATGTTCCAGGCATATAGAGTGACCTTTCTTCCCTGTAAGGAATGCCCGATCCACTTTACTTCAACCTCTTTCATTTCCGCGGGTGTTTCATCCAGTGAAATTTCGAATCGCTGATACGGAAATCCTTTATTTGAGGCAGTCACCCAATAAGTCTTATCCGCTTTGGCTATCTGCTTTATTTGCTTGGCTAAGATACCTGTTTCACGCGGATAAGTCTGATTGGGCGGCGGTTCCTCATCTGCAATATTGGAAAATGCTTTTAATTGATTCCTCCCTTTGGAGGTAAAATCATAGCGATTGCCTGAGAAAAACTTAGCCACTATTTGATCATTAGTTGGATCTTCTACCTTCACGCTTAGCTTCGGATGAACAGATACTTTTGTATCATTATCAAGCGGTATGGCTTGATTCATAATAATAGGTGCTTCATCCACAATCTTAAAATGAATCGTTTCCTTTTTGCGATTCCCAGCTGCATCTACTGACATGAAGGTTACCTTGTGTTTCCCTTTAGACAGTCTGCCGGAGGAGGTCGTATATGGCAGAGTGATTTCCCGACCATCCAGATAGCCTTTAATGGAGGCTATTGAAGTCACCTCATCCTCGGGGTTTGCATCAATGGTGAATGTTCCCTTATAGGTTCTGCCATTCAGCGGTGTTTTTACATGGAGCTTTGGTGCTGTATTATCAAAAACAACATCTGCTTGGTGAATGGATGTGCCTTTAGATTGAATACTATGGACTCCATCCTGATAAGCCATCGTATCAATCTCTGCCTCTTCTGCTGTGAACATAGCTGCCGGGATGATAAATTCGTAGGATAGGATGAACACTCCCTGATTACCCACCTTCCATTCCTGGGCTTCCCGAGTGCTTTCTCGATTCTCATCACCATCTCCCGTGATTGAATTTACACTGATTGGGCGAATCATCGTACCATCACCCATCAGCAGCTTTATATTCTTGATAGAAAAGCGATCGACATCTTTTTCTTCAACTGTACTTCCGGGCATAAATGTTTCCTTCTTCGTGCCCGTGTGGATGGAAATCGTATTTTTACCCGGTTTGAGTTCATCAATTGGAATTGACAATTCATATGGAAGATATAACCCTGCTGTAGGTTTTAATTTGGATATTAAACAGTCTCCCATGTAAACTGCACTTTTCTTTCTTTCATCAATGCCAAGGCCTTCAAATACAATTGCAGCAGGACGGCTCAAGATCCTCTGTGTCTTCAGTTTTTGTCCATCAACCGTAAGCTTAATCTGTTCCTCAGCTGTTGCCTTTTGAACTTGTATCTTTTTTGTACCTTTTAAAATCGTATTTTTTTGGACAGAAAGCCCCGGCTTTAGGGGTTTGTACATATCTGGATTTCCTATTTTTATCGTCTTTGTCCCTTTTTCGGGGTATCTAATGACATGCTGTCCATCCGATATTTCTATATAATACTCAAAGGTTGGAACAGAACCATAAACATCGTATCGAGATATAATTGATTGATAAGAAGTCGTGGTTTTCATAAGCATATTTGCTTGTGTAAAGGCAGAATCCTGACCTCTTTTATAAAATATTTCTGCCCGCTTAATTAGATGTTCATCCTCAATTTGAATCTCGATAGAGACATCCGAGCGTTCTGGTACTTCTTTTGGCATGGTCACAGGTCTAACAATCGGCTTAGTGGTATCCGTCTGCTTATTGGCATTTAACGGCACCTGTTCATTACTCACTTGACCTGGTGTACTTTCTTTGATTTGTTTATCCTGTTTTAATTTTTTTGCTCCCATATCCTGCTTATAATGGATGAGTCCCTTATCGTAGGTTACATATGAAATAACCGCTCCTGTATCAGTTGCCAGAACGACCGTATTTTTGCTGCTATTGTGTAAGTTACCTTCCAGGCGAATCAGTTGCTTATGATCCACCGAGGCATGAAAGTGGTGTTTGAAATCCTCAAAATCAAACTCATCTTTGCTGGCAGCATTTTTAATCCAAATGATTTTCGTAGATTTTGGCTCTATAAAAGTTGATTCTTTTATATCCCATACTTGCATCGATTTATTCATAGAGAGGTATCGCAGATTGTAATCACGTAAATCGATTGGTACGTCTGTATTATTATAGATTTCGATATATTCATACGTTTTCCCCTGCGGAGAAATCTCTGTAATCAGTAAATCTGGTGGATCATTCGAAAGCGCTATGCTAATTTCGGGATTAAGCCATATACAACAAACTACAGTTAGAATCAGTACACCTATTTTTTTCATATATAATCCTCAATTCCCCATTCAAAGATTGATACCTTAGTATGGATTATTAGATAGGATTTTATGAAAAAAAGTCGCTCTTCTAAAATTTGATCTTTTAGAGGAGCGACTTTTTATTTATTTTATCTTAGCTTTTACTTTTTCAATTAATTCATCTTCTGTTGGTGCAGCTACTGGACGATTATTGACGAACGCAAATGATTTTTTGCGTCCAGGTCCACAGTAGGACTGGCATCCAATCTCAATTTTTGCATCGGGATCGAGCTTGTTTAATTTTGGTAGCAATGTCTTTAGGTTTGTAGCCTGACAGTCGTCACATACTCTAAATTCGTTCGACATGACCGCCTATCCTTTCTTGCCAAAAAATTTGACTCTTTGTTAGTTGTGAGCCTCTTGGGACTAAAGCGTATTGTATCACTCCGGCTCCCTTATTTGCAAGAATCGGCTAAATATCTATTAGGTTAATGAAAAAATCTAGTAACCTGTATAAACTTTGTTCTTTTTGTCCATGCTAGAACCATAATTTGCAAATTTATTTTAAATCTTATAGAAAAGGGAGTTGCAGATCATGAAAATCAGACAAGATGCATGGACTGAAGAAAATGATTTATTACTAGCAGAAACTGTTTTAAGACACGTCCGCGAAGGCAGTACCCAATTGAATGCATTTGACGAAGTTGGAGATAAATTGAACCGTACCGCAGCTGCTTGCGGATTTAGATGGAATGCGGTTGTAAGACACACTTATGAGAAAGCATTGCAGCTTGCCCGTAAACAGCGTAAACAACGCCAAAGATTGCTTGGAAAGGATCAGGGCGGCAAAAAGAAAATCCTGTACCAGCCACCGACTCCATCTTTACGAGACTTTGAAACAGTAACTACCGCAATGGAAGATGAATTGATGGACATGGATATTTCCACCGAACAAAAAGATACTGAAACATTTGAGCAAACAAGCCTATTTCCAGTGCTGGAAGAATACAAGACTCCGGCTTTGACGATGGACGATGTTATTGTATTCTTACAATCTTATGATACAAACAGCCTGAAACTGCAAGCATTACAATCTGAAAATGAAAGATTGCGCCTTGAAATCAGGGAACTGAAAAATACAAATAAAGAATTGCAGCACAAGCTTGATAATGTTGAAGAAAATACCGTTACGATTCAGGAAGACTACGAAACACTCATGAATATTATGAATCGTGCCCGTAAATTAGCTTTATTGGATGAAGATGACCGACAAGCTACTAAATTTAAGATGGATCGTAATGGAAATCTAGAAAAAATCGCAGAATAAATATAAAAAGCCGGCTCTTTTCAGAGGAGCCGGCTTTCATCTGTAATATCAAACCATTCTCACTTTCATTCGAGCATGTAAGAGACTACTTTTAACAGCCCCTCCTAAAACGATGGAAAGAATTAATCGATTTCCAATTTCGCATTGCGGTCTTGCATTCTTTCTAAATAGGATTCGAACAGTGGCATTTCTGCTTCCGCCAAAGAATTCATCTCAATCTGCCCGGCATGATCCTGTAATGCCTTCATTAAGCGAAGCATTACATCATTTACAGTCAGCTCGACACCGAGCAAATCAGATAAGGAAGCCATAACTTTTGGATTCACAGTAGGGTAAACAAATTTCGTCTCAGTCCCATTTAGAGCAATTTTATAAAAATCTCTCACTAATGCAGCTCTTTGTTCAGCATCCCCATTGATATCCAAGTAGATTTGTACTGCTACACCATGACGGATTCTCCTTTGAGAGATACCGGCAAATTTTTTGCCATCAATGCTTAAATCATAGCTTCCCGGACAATAAGAGCCTACGATTTCACCCGCTTTAATCTCATTATCAAAGTCTCGAAACATGTACTTGATCAGTTCCCACATAGCGTCATATCCGCGATTAATCTCAATTTTCCGGTCTTTTTCCGGAAAAACAAGCGTCAGGTTCAAAATTCCTTCATCCAATACAACGGCCAATCCGCCTGAATTTCGGACAATACAGTCATAGCCCTTCTCATGCAGGAAATCAGCAGCTTGCTTCAGCATCGGGAGCCTTCCGTCCTGGATACCCAACACAACTGTTTTTTGATGAACCCAAGCCCGTGCGGTAACTGGTGAGTTCCCAGCTCCAACCGAAGCGCATAATGTATCGTCAATCGCAAATGATTGAATGGCACGTGTATGCATACCTGATTGACTATGGTCAATGATTCTCCAGCGATCCTGCTGTAATAAATTCATCTTACCTCTCTCCATCTATAAAAAAATAGGCGCCAAAGGGCGCCATAGGTCACTTATAAACTTATTTTACCAAAGCTTGAGAAGCTGTGATCAGTGCAAGGTTGTATACATCCTCTGCGTTACATCCTCTGGATAGGTCGTTCACAGGAGCATTTAGACCTTGCAGGATTGGTCCAACTGCTTCAAATCCGCCTAGGCGTTGTGCAATTTTATATCCAATATTACCTGCTTCAAGGCTAGGGAATACAAATACATTTGCAGAACCTTGAAGTGGAGAGTTAGGAGCTTTAGATGCAGCAACAGATGGAACAATCGCTGCGTCGAATTGAATTTCTCCGTCTACGATTAATTGTGGGTCCATCTCCGTTACAAGCTTAACAGCATCCGCCACTTTTGTTGTTTCTTCAGATACAGCAGAACCAACTGTGGAGAAGCTAAGCATTGCAACACGTGGATCTAGATCAAACATACGCGCTGTTCTAGCACTTTCAATTGCAATTTCAGCAAGATCCTGGCTGTCAGGAGCAATATTGATTGCGCAGTCTGCAAATACGTATTTTTCATCACCTTTAACCATGATGAATACGCCAGACGTCTTTTTAACGCCTGCTTTTGTTTTAATGATTTGCAATGCCGGACGTACTGTATCTGCTGTAGAATGCGCAGCACCGCTGACCAAACCATCTGCTTTATTTAGATATACAAGCATTGTTCCGAAATAGTTTTCGTCAAGCAAGATTTTACGTGCTTGTTCTTCAGTCGCTTTACCTTTACGACGTTCAACGAAAGCTGTCACAAGCTCGTCCATCATAATATATGTAGCAGGATCGTAAATTTCCATATTATCTACAGAAATATTCATATCCTTCGCTTTTTTTGTGATTTCATCAATATTTCCAACTAAGATTGGAATGATTGTTTTCTCAGCTGCCAATCTTCCTGCTGCTTCAAGAATTCTTTCATCCATTCCTTCTGGGAATACAATTCGCAATTGATTGCCAGAAACTTTTTCTTTTAAAGTTGTAAATAAATTACTCATTTTTTATGTCCTCCTCAAAATGTCACTCTACCTAGAATACACCTTTATGATGAATTATTTAATAGGTTTGCCTTATTTTTTAAAATTATAGCGGTATGTCAAAATATCGACAAGTTTATCGAAGCCTTGATTCAAGAAAATATGCCATTGATTGTGATATAGTAAATGGCATGAACGAAATGTTATGTGGGAGATGATAAGTATGAGTGAAGCAGCTAAAACATTAGACGGTTGGTATTGTTTACATGACTTCCGTACAATTGACTGGTTATCCTGGAAAATGTTACCCAAAGACGAACGTGCCACTGCCATCAATGAATTCCTGGGATTGGTTGAAAAATGGAATAAAACTCAGAATGAAAACCAAGGCAGTCATGCTCTTTATACAATTGTCGGACAAAAAGCAGACTTTATGATGATGCTTTTACGCCCAACAATGGAAGAATTAAATGCACTTGAATTAGAGTTTAATAAAACTAAATTAGCAGAGTTCACAATTCCGGCACATTCTTATGTATCTGTTGTTGAGCTAAGTAATTATCTGCCTTCTGATTCAGATGAAGATCCATATCAGAATCCTCATGTTCGTTCCAGACTATACCCGATCTTGCCGACATCTAAGCATGTTTGCTTCTATCCGATGGACAAGCGTCGTCAAGGCAATGATAACTGGTATATGCTTCCGATGGAGGATCGTAAAAAACTTATGTATTCTCACGGAATGATTGGCCGACAATATGCTGGCAAGGTTAAACAAATTATTTCTGGATCCGTTGGATTCGATGACTATGAGTGGGGTGTTACCCTTTTCGCAGATGATGTTCTCCAATTTAAAAAATTGGTTTATGAAATGCGTTTCGATGAAGTGAGTGCCCGTTACGGTGAATTCGGTTCCTTCTTTGTTGGAAATATCCTTACACCGGACTGTGTCAGCGAATTTTTACATGTTTAAATAGGATAAAAGGAAGTGCCTTTAAAAGCCATTATACATGGTGGATAGGGCACTTTTTTGTTGTCCAAGCACCAAGATCCCCTTTATTTCAAAATACTCTGTTCCCCTCAGATAAAGGTTGAAGCATTTCCCCAATAACCGCCTGTCTCTTCATTTGCTTCAGTATCGACTTCCCCTGTGTTGTTAACCTTTTTAAATTCCATCACACAGGAAAATTATGTGAATAGTGCGACCTGCAAAAACAAAGCAATCTCTTCTGCTCTTCTTGAAATGGATGAAGTAATATCCTTTTTTATCATAAGCCGGTCTCCCCCTGCATAATTTTCTATAGTGAGCATACCTTTTACGTATCTACAACACATCATGAAATGACCTATCGAAAAGAGGTGCTTCAAGCATGGCAGTTATAAAAGCTACTGAGGAGGATATAAAAGTTCTTGCCCGATTAATGAGAGCAGAAGCTGAGGGTGAAGGAAATTTGGGCATGTTAATGGTTGGCAATGTAGGTGTCAACAGGGTACGTGGTGAATGTTTGGATTTCGTAAATATCCGATCGATTCCTCAAATGGTTTTCCAAAACCCCGGTGGATTCGAAGCGACACAGAAAGGATACTTTTATCAACGTGCCAGAGAGAGTGAAATCAGGCTGGCAAGAAGAGTCGTCAACGGGGAACGTTTTAATCCGGCCACGAACGCTCTTTGGTTCTTCAGACCGGAAGGGGACTGCCCGGCACAATGGTTTGGACAATACAATTCTGGGCGTTACAAATCACACTGCTTCTTTGCACCGACACAATCTGATTGTCCAACTGTTTTTTAGAATACTATTGTTTATAGAGGAGGAGTCATTTTATGAAACAACCGGGTTCACAATCATACGGCGGGGGGCAAACGTATGGAGGCGGATATCAAGTCCCTTATAATCCCTATATGGCAGGACAAACAGGCATGGGGCAGCAGCAACAGTTTCAGCCACAACAACAGCAACAACAACTGCCCTTTCCGGCGCAGTCGTATACTCTAGGCGGTGGTGGATCACCGTTCCAAACTTCTCCGTCGCCTGCTCCGGGTCAATTCGTAGAACAATCCTATATCGAAAATATTCTGCGTTTAAATCGCGGTAAACTCGCTTCGGTATATATGACCTTTGAGGGAAGTAAGGATGGTAATACAAGACTATTCAAAGGAATTATTGAAGCAGCCGGCCGAGATCATCTTATCTTAAGTGATCCGCAAACAGGCATGCGCTATTTATTGCCACTGATTTACCTCGATTATGTAACTTTTGATGAAGAAATCGAATACTCCTATCCTTTTGGTTCTCCATCTCGTTAATCGAGAATGGTTAGCATACCGAGAATAAAAAATATTTGACGAACTAATCCCTATAGTACATAGAAGAACCGCTTATGTCAGACATAAGCGGTTCTTCTATGAACATATCAAACTTATGAATATTTATAAACAGCCACAATCATTAATACCCAGGAAGCAATAAATGCAACTCCGCCAAACGGCGTTATAATACCAAGCTTACCAATACTTGCTACACTGAGTACATATAAGCTTCCAGAAAAGAGAATAATTCCAACTAACATGAGCCAACCTGACCAATTTAACAATTGATGTGAGGATAATCGATCCCACAACAATCCTATTGCCAATAATCCACCTGCATGGAACATCTGATACTGAACGGCTGTTTTCCAGACCGCCAGAGACTTTTCAGAAATCTTCCCCTCCAGCCCATGAGCTCCGAATGCACCGCATGCCACGGACATCGCCGCATTAATGGCTGCAATAATAATAAATGTTTTCATCCCCATTCTCTCCTTTGCGTTTAAAAATCAAGCAGTGAATCCCCGTTTGCGTCCTCCATCTTAACTGGTTCCTCCTGAGGAAGAGAGACAGTCGGATTCGTTTGCTGAATTGGATTATATGGAACAGTTTTCTTCACAGTTTGTCCTTCCGCCTTCGTATGATCACTTATGACCAAGTCGATTAAGCTTTGAACGGCAATTAGGTATCCATTCCTTTTTTCAGCAGGCGCCATTTTAGCCTTATGAATCAGTTCATCCATTTTGTCCAATACCTTTTCTGATGTTATTTCCACAGATTCACACCTCTTACCTTCATCTCTTCTTATTCAATTCTATCCTAACTTCGCCAAGGAATCTATTTTTCACAACCTCACAAATCAGGAATGGCCCAATCGATTTCCTTCAGCCCATTTTGTCGGAGAAGTTCATTCGTTTTAGAAAATGGCTTACTTCCAAAGAAACCTCGCCGAGCAGATAGCGGGCTCGGGTGAACCGAGGTAATGATGTGATGCTTCTTCTGATCAATTAAGTGAATTTTGGATTGTGCTGGTTTTCCCCATAATAGGAAAACAACCGGTTCTGATTTTTCATTCAATGTCTCTATTATTTTATCTGTTAATCGCTCCCATCCTCTCCCCTTATGTGAATGGGCTTCTCCCTGTCTGACAGTCAAAACGGTATTTAACAAAAGTACCCCCTGATCCGCCCAACTTTTCAAGTATCCATTGTTAGGGACTGGAATTCCTAAGTCATCATTTAGTTCCTTGAAAATATTCCGTAGCGAGGGCGGGAGAGCAACTTCAGGCTGTACAGAGAAACTTAATCCATGAGCCTGATTGGGGCCATGGTAGGGATCCTGCCCGAGCAATACCACTTTTACGGATTTAAAATCAGTATAGTTCAAAGCGTTGTAGATATCTTCAGCCTTTGGATAGACAATCTCGTTTTCATACTCCTTTTTTATAAAATTACACAGGGCTGCATAATATGGTTGTTTAAATTCATCCACTAAATACTCCAGCCAGTCATTCTGTAAAATTTGGTGACTCATCCAATCCACTCCTCTATATACTTCAGAAATTATTATATTTGTCGAACAATATTTTCCGCTTACACTCTCTTTACCCTGCTCAACTTATGTTTATAGATTTTTTAATAGGTTATATAAACACTGTAACTACATTTTAAATTAAAATCCAAAAATCGAGGAGGATGCAAGATGTATCAAGTTTTTGTAGTAGAAAATTCAGTTCAAGCTAAAGAGAAAGTTGAACAACTTGCAGCTGAGGGATTTACAAAAGAGAATGTTTATCTGTTTTCCCATAATAAAGAGTTTTCGAAGGATTTAACTGATGCTACGGATACAGGCAACATTGGTATTGGTGAGCAAGGTTTCTTTGAAAGTGTAGGAAATCTGTTCAAAAAACGTGGCGACGAATTGCGCAGCAAGCTCCAATCACTTGGATTATCTGAGTTAGAAGCACAACAATATGAAAAAGATCTTGATGACCACAAAATTGTTATTGTTACTTCGAACCAGGCAAGTGATATTGATAATACAAAAATAATGTAACGCATACAGCATAAAAAGGGCTTAAGGATGGGTTCTCTCTTCCTTAACGCCCTTTTTTTTACTGGCTTTTTTACTACTCTGATCAAGTTACAATGCATAAGAAAAAACTTTTTTGCATATATCAATCTGATGTTATTAGAATCAATCATTGTTCATTCTCGTCTCCATGATCACGAGCATCTGCTTACTATGTCTTAAATCATATAAGCGTTATTGTTATCCACTATTTTTCACTTATAGTATCATTACTATATGAGCTTTTACCTTTATAAACTCTTACTGTATACTTCCGGTTTATACCTATGATAAAATACCGCAAAATGGTAATTCAGAATTTATTGTTCACGGATTATGTATACAATTAACAGCATCAGTTTTTTTCCATACATATTGTTTTGGTATGTATTATAAAGTATAACTAAATTAAGTTTTATAATGAGGGAGGATAGGCCAATGAGTCTAAAAAAAGCATTGACTATAGCTGGATCAGACAGCAGCGGCGGAGCAGGACTTCAAGCAGATTTAAAAACATTCCAGGAGCTTGGCGTTTATGGAATGACTGCTGTTACTTCAATTGTTGCAATGGACCCTAAAAATAACTGGTCTCATAATGTATTTTCTATTGATGTTTCAACTGTGGAGGCACAACTGGATACAATCCTTTCTACAGGAATTGATGCCATGAAAACAGGGATGCTTGGGACCGTTGATATTATTGAATTGGCTGCACGAAAAATTAAAGAGTATGGCCTTGATAAAGTCGTCATAGACCCTGTAATGGTTTGCAAAGGGACAGATGAAGTGTTAATGCCTGAGAATACAGTGGCAATGAGAGAATTGCTTCTCCCTCTTGCTACGGTTGTAACACCAAATCTTTTTGAGGCTTGGCAATTATCCGGGATTGGCCCCATCACTACTATTGATGAAATGAAACAAGCTGCAAAGATTATCCATGATCAAGGGGCAAAATATGTCCTTATCAAGGGTGGCACTAAACTTGATGGGCAAGATAAAGCAATTGACCTAATTTATGATGGAACAGACTATACCATCCTTGAATCCGAAAAGTTTGCGACTACTTATACCCATGGTGCCGGTTGTACAACTGCTGCAGCCATTACTGCTGAGCTGGCTAAAGGAAAAACAGTTGAAGAAGCCTTGGCTACTGCAAAGGAATTTATCTCAGCCGCTATTGAACATAGCTGGAAGCTAAATGAATTTGTTGGACCAGTTATGCATGGTGCTTACCGTACATATAAATAATTTCTTCTTTATTACAGGCTGTCCGAAATTTAGGACAGCTTTTTTCCATCTCCATTTTTAGCAATTTTTCAGATACTTTAGTATCATAATTAATACAACACTAATTTAATAGGAAACTAATGTGTTCCTTTTTATATAGGAGGTAATCTTAATGAAGCCAATTGACCTGCTTGATTCACAAAAAGCGCTGCAATCATATGCCGGTTTACAGGTTTATTTGCATTTAGAGACAACAAACGGCGCTTATGCCACTCATAATGATGAATCATTCTTCTCAGCAGGTGCGTTTATCCGTAATGTTTCTATTTGTTTTGAAGAAGGTAAAATTATCGGAGATGGCCCTTATCGGGTAGGATTAAGAATGAAGGAAGGCTGGGTATACGCTGAAGGGATTACCCATTACGAAATCGATGAATTCGGCCGCCTTTTAATGGCTGGACTTGACCAGAGCGGAAGACTGGCTGTCGCTTTTGAAATCAGTACCGCCCCATTTGATAAATAACAAGGAGTTGGGATAAATGGATAAAGAGAAACATGTATTAGTCATATTCCCTCATCCTGATGATGAGGCATTTGGGGTTTCCGGAACAATCGCCTCTTATACAAGAGCTGGTATCCCCGTTACCTATGCATGCTTAACGCTTGGTGAAATGGGACGTAATCTTGGAAATCCTCCTTTTGCAACACGGGAGAGTCTCCCGAAGATTCGCAAGAAAGAATTAATAGACGCAGCACAAATAATGGGTATTAAGGATTTACGTATGATGGGACTGCGCGATAAAACTGTTGAATTCGAAAATGAAGAGTGGCTAGCTAATCAAATGACTAAGCTTATTGATGAGCTTGATCCTTCCCTCATTATCACTTTCTATCCGGGATTCAGTGTCCATCCGGATCATGAGGCTTGCGGAAGAGCTGTCGTACAGGCAGTCTCTGAAATCAATCCTGAAAAAAGGCCAAAGCTTCATTGTGTAGCCTTTTCCAACAACCATCAGGATGTCCTTGGAGAGCCTGATATCATAAATAATATTCAGGATGTAATCGAGACTAAACTAAAGGCAATCTCTGCCCACCGCTCTCAAACTGAGGCGATGATGGCTGGTTGGCCTGAATTACTCGCCCAAAAGAATAAAGAGCTTGAAAGCCGCCTTTGCTTTGAAAGATTTTATTCATATAAATGGCCTGAAAAAATATAAGAATTAGATTTATAAAAGCTGTCATACTAATGACGGCTTTTTTTGCGGGCATCTTTATTTCATAAAAAAAACCGCCTTCATTACTAAAGGCGGTTCAAAAAAAGGGGGGGATACTTTGGAAAACTTCATTGTAGTACTATGATAGCCATATTCTGGACCACCTATACCTAATTTTTAAATTTATTTTTGAACGATGTACTTATAAATGATATGGGCGACACCATCCTCTTCATTTGTTAAGGTAACATCCTTGCACAGCCCTTTAATCTCATCGGATGCATTACCCATAGCAACGGACATCCCCGCTTTTTCGAACATAGATAAATCATTAAAGTTATCTCCCACAGCAATTGTTTCTTCAAGTGGGATTCGTAATTTTTCTAGCAATTTCTCCAAAGCTATTCCCTTAGAAACACCACTCTGGTTAATTTCAATATTCCCCTTACCGGATGAAGTGACAGTTATTCCTTCCATCTCTCCAAGAATAGTGCCAGTATTTTTTAGTTTATTCATATCAGAGGAAAAGACTAGTATTTTGTATATTTCGATATCCTCTTCATTAATTAGCTGGAAGTAATCGTCTGTCGCAAATAAGAATCCAAATTTAATTCTGCCTTCAGCAAATTCACGAACTTTATCTTCTTCCTGATCAGGATTGGCACTCAAGAAGATATCGACAAGTGAATCAATAGCCTTTTCGGGGTTTTTGGAAAATGTCCCCCTGTTTGTATACATTTCAAAATAAAGATCCATTTCTTCCAAAAGCTTGACTGTCTCCACTAAGCTTTCTTGCTTCATCGGATTGGAATCCACCAAACTGCCTTCCTGATTATAAACAGCTGCTCCATTTAAACTGATAATAGGACAGTGAAAGTTAATCTCATCAAGTGCAAACCTTGCTTCTTTATAAGATCGGCCCGTAGCAACAATTACTTGTCCCCCGCTATCCCTTACTGCCTCCATCGCCTTTCGGTTCTCGTCACTTACCATTTGATGCTCATTCAGTAATGTTCCATCCATATCGGTTGCTATACACTTCATACAGTCTCCCCCTTTAGAAAATGCTTACTACCTTCTCTTCTGCTGAGAGGTGCAAGCTCTGTTTTTTTTATAAAGTTCTTCACAGACTCCGGATCCGTTTTTGAATATTCTCTCAGTGCCCACCCAATCGCTTTTTGAATAAAGAATTCTTTACTATCCGCATTTTTCAATATGTAGTCATATAAGATTCTCTCATTTGTTTGACCTTTATAGGAAAGTTGAAAGAGGATTGCTGTTCTACGTAGCCACATATTATTATCTATTACCCAATCATTCATGATAGTATCTATTAAATCAGGATTTCTTAATACCAAATTGCCAACCTGCTTAGAGGCAATCATATCTACGGTATCCCACCAAGATTTTGTCGTAATTAATGTTTTTAGTAGCGGTAAATCCTTTACTTCCAGTTTGTCGATATAGTTAGCAAGGTAATCAAGCGCAGCATTTTGCCATTCTCTCTCCGGCATATTCCAAAGCTTTAAACAAAATTCATGTGAAAGCGGCATAGCAAGAATACCTGTTTCCTTAAAGAATACAGACATACATTTTCTTCTTTCCGGGGTTTTAATCCCGTAAAAAGGAAATTGATTCTTCATATATCGCGCCATTGCTACTGCTTGTTCTTCATTCTTTTCATTCTCAAATAACTGTTTTAAACGATTAATATAATCCACATTTCCACCTCACCTATTCTTCCCTTATAAGCCAGCTTCAGGGCCTAACCGCTCGAGTCATAAGTGTAGCTGCTGCAGTAGAGGAAAAGCGCTCTCCCTCCGTGCTTGTCGGAGTTGGGCAGTCGCCTCAGCTTTTTGTATAAAAGATCCTGTATTGGATAAACATACAATTAATTAATTGAGTGTTACCTCTTTTTTATTAAGTCTAAGAATATTAAACTAGGGAAGTGGCTTCATGGAAGCTATTGCCAGGACTCATAATAACCTGGCTATGTATATACATATATTCTACGCATACATAATGACTGTTTTCAAATATAGTGATGAAAGAATTAGGAGTGACTACTATGACTAAACAAACTCAATCTCCTTTATCATTTTGGGGAGGTCTGGGCTTTACGGCCTTATTGGCGCTGCTTGGATTTGTCCTTGCTGAATTGCCCTTTTTCGAATACATAGGACCATTAGCATGCAGTATTTTGCTCGCCATCCTGTATCGTAATATTCGCAGCTATCCAACAAATTTACGGACGGGCGTTCATTTTTCAGCAAGAATTCTCTTACGTGCTGCCATTATTTTATATGGGTTGAAATTAGATATGCAGATTATTTTTAGTGAAGGTCTTGGCCTTTTGGGTAAAGCTCTGATTTGTATCGTATTCTCTGTAGCCCTCATGGTATTGCTTGGCAAATGGCTGAAAATTGATCCAATGATTTCTTTCCTGCTTGGTGCAGGGACAGGAATATGCGGCGCAGCGGCTATAGCAGCGGTTTCACCTATAGTGGATTCAAAAGAAGAGGACACGGCGATGAGCGTCGGGATGATTGCATTGATTGGTACTATTTTTTCAGTCGCCTATACGATGCTTATTCCGATTCTCCCCCTAACACCTACTGAATATGGAATTTGGTCCGGACTTAGCTTACATGAATTGGCTCATGTAGCTTTAGCGTCTGAGCCTGCTGGGGAAGCTGCTGTTACAATGGCTTTATTAGCTAAATTATGTCGTGTTTTCTTATTGATTCCTTTCTGTTTTGTATTAGTGTTCTGGATGAAACGTAAACAAGGCGCTGGCAGCCAATCCTCCATTCCATTTCCATGGTTTCTTCTAGGATTTCTGGCCTTAAGTATTTTTAGAACTTATCTTGCTGGATCCTGGTTTCCTGAATACCTATATGATTACATTGCCATGCTGACCACTTTTCTACTTTCGATGGCTATGGCTGGGCTAGGCTTAACGATTGATTTAAAAGAGCTTAAGAAACGAGCAAGCCTTCCCTTGCTTACAATGGTTATTACATCCGTTCTTTTATCAATTCTGACATATTTTTGGGCATGAGCCATTTGAGGCTTATGCCTCTTTTTTATGTTTTCCTTAAACTATTCTTTTTTGTCGTACAAGCCTGTATACATGCATATGATAATTTGAGCAATTAAAATGGAGGTATAAATTGTATGTATGGATTATTGGGATATGTCTATCTAGGAATTTCCTTATCGGCTCCTATCGGACCAATTAATGCTGCACAAATGGAAATTGGTTTAAGGCATGGATTCTTAAATGCCTGGGTATTCGGTCTGGGCGCTATACTAGCCGATATCTGCTATATGCTTGTTGTTTATACCGGGTTGGCTCAATATATGCAAGTTCCTCTAATCCAAACCTTTCTCTGGTTATTCGGGGCTTTCGTGCTTACTTATTCCGGAGTAGAGAGTCTGGTTGCTGTTTATCATAAAAAAAACCAAAGCAATATACGGAACAAGGATATCACTCGTTCCTTTCGCTCTGGCTTTTTTATGTCGTTATTGAATCCATTATCCATTCTTTTTTGGTTGGGCATCTATGGCTCTGTACTCGCCAAAACCGTGAGTCACTTATCTCCTCAGCAAATCATCATTAACAGCTTGGCCATCCTTTTGGGGATATTAATTTGGGACTACTCGATGGCGATGATGGCATCCATATTTAGGCGCTATTTAACCAATAAACTCTTAGCGGGAATTTCAATCATATCCGGAATTTCCTTAGTTGGCTTTGGGATCTATTTTGGAGTTATGGGGGTTCAATCCCTAATTTAATCGTTAGTTATGGATTCTTCGCCTTGTTAAAGGCCGTTTTCGTTTTCGAATAATAGCCATAATAATTGTAATCAGGCTTACAAAAGAAACAAAAGCTAGACTTACGAAAAAGCCCATTCTCGTGTCCTTTTCAATGACCGTCCCAACAATAGCCAGCAAAATAAGCCCAAGCCCTATAGTTCGTTTTATTTTATCCTTTGTTTTTAGGTCAGCAAGCTTGGAATACGTCAACAGGATTAATATCCAATTGTAAAGGATGAGTAAACTCGCACCAGTCGTAAAGTATTCATAGACCTTATCCGGCATCACTCTCGACAGAACGATAGAGATTAGCAAACCAGTCACTGTTACAGCAAAAGCAGGCAGAGGGATTGCGAACTTCCCTTTTTTCCCCAATATTTTCGGGGCATCTCGATCCTCAGCTAAGGTCGTCAGCATATTTGCAACAGAAAAAAGTGAAGCCGACATTGTTGAAAAACCGGCAATTATCAAAGCTCCATTAAAAAGATGCATAATGAACCTAAATGGATAATAACTCAAGACCGTTAAAAACGGGCTTTCTTTTAGATTAACCTTATCCCATGGCAACAGCATTACGACTAAGCCTAGGGATATGATGTAAATGACGGTTAATGCTAGAATCATGACTCTCCCTGCTTTTGGAGCATCCTCTTTTTTCTCTAATCGCATAGACATAATACCCAGAACTTCAATACCTCCAAAGGCAAAAAAAGCAAAAACGAGAGATGACCAAGTTTTCTTCCAATCTGTAGGAAAAACCTCCTTAACCGTTGAAGGAAAATCAAGTGTTCCTTTTCCATCAATCACACCACACAAGCCAAGGATCACGATAATGACAAACATTAAAATTGCGGATACTTTAACGATTGCACTGACATTCTCCATCGGTTCAAACAGCTTTGCCCCAATAATAATAACAATCAGTCCAAGTGCTCCGTAGATGGCTGCAAATATCCATAAAGGAAATTCAGGAAACCAAAACCTAGAAAATAGAGACAGGGCTGTTAATTGGCTTCCCATTATAAGCATTTCTGAAAACCAGTAAACCCACCCATTTAAGAACCCAAAAGAACGTCCAAACGCCTTACGGGAGTATGTACGAAAAGACCCTTTTTGAGGATCTTTTTCCGTCATCTTTGCTAAAGCTTCATATACGATATATGTCGTACAAGCGGCAAGTATAAACGCAATTAATATTGATGGGCCGGCAAGCCTGATTCCTAATCCGGAACCTAAGAAAAAGCCGGTTCCAATTGTACAGCCTATCCCTATAAGGGAAAGCTGCCACCATTGCAGTTTTTTCTTTTCTTGATTTTTTGTCGCTGCTGCTTTTTTCATATCCTATCCGCCCTTTGATTTATATCAGACTGTATCCTCAATTAATCTGCTCCATCCAGGCGAAACTTATGCTTTATTTGCTTGCCAATATAAAAAGGGTACAATCCGAAAAGGATTGTACCCGATGGTTTTAAATTTAATTAGATACGCTCTACATTAGCAGCTTGTGGTCCGCGATTTCCATCAACGATTTCGAATTCAACTTCTTGACCTTCTTCAAGAGTTTTGAATCCTTCACCTTGAATAGCAGAGAAGTGTACGAATACATCGTCACCATCTTCACGCTCGATAAAACCAAAACCTTTTTCTGCATTAAACCATTTTACTTTTCCGACCATTTTTTTGGCCCCCTAACTTTTAGTGAAAATTTTAAAAGTAGAAAACCAGAAAAACCTTTTCTGTCTAAGCATGTACTTAAAGACTGTAAAAATTTTTTTGATCTTCAAACCTTTTTGCTGTTTTATTGTAACATACAGCTTACTAATTAACAAACAATTTAAACAAATCAAACTAATCCAAAATGTGATGGTTATTCCAATATAGGGTAAAAATATAATTTGTATCTTCTTTATCAATACAAAATGAAACTTTTGAACTGTCTTCTTCGTAAAGGCTCGTTAATTCATCTGGTACCACTTAATCTTCATCAGTCTCCTGATTTTTAACAAAAACGCCTATCCTCTAAAATTAGGATAGGCATTTTTGTTTTTGAAAAATTAACTTAATTCTCTAGTCAAATTTCATTCCTTTTAATAAATCAGCAAATGGATTGTTGATAGGCTCCGTTTCCTTTTCTTGCTGTTTCAGGTACTTTTGTACAGTTCGTTTATCCACTTTTCCGCCAGACTCTTTTTTACGTCTCTCTTCAAAAGCAGATAATTTTTCACGGTATCCACATTTACAGGTAAATATTTGTCCCTGACCTTCGCCACGGAGTTCCATTTTCTTTTTGCATTGAGGGCATCGTGCATTAGTGACACGTGACACGTTCTTTCTATGACCACATTCGCGATCTTGGCAGACAAGCATTTTGCCTTTCTTTCCGTTTACTTCTAACATTGGTTTCCCGCATTCTGGGCAGGATTTTGTGGAGATATTGTCGTGCTTATACTTTTTATTGCTGGCTTTAATTTCTGCCACAATTTCTTTTGTATGCTCTTTCATCTCATTAATGAACACAGCCTTTTTCATTTTCCCTTTAGCGATTAGCTCAAGTTTTTGTTCCCACTCTGCTGTTGTAGTTGGCGACTTCAATTCTTCCGGTACTAAATTAAGTAACTGGCGTCCTTTAGAAGTAATATATATATCTTTTCCACCACGTTTTTCGATTAAGAATGAATTGAATAATTTATCTATAATATCTGCACGGGTTGCAACTGTACCAAGCCCGCCAGTTATCTTTATCGTATCTACAAGCTTTTTATCTTTTGTTTCCATGTACTTCGTAGGGTTTTCCATCGCTGACAGTAAAGTAGCCTCTGTAAAACGCGCAGGTGGCTTAGTTTGACCTGAAGTTTGCGATATTATCGTAATTGCTAATTTGTCACCCTTATTGATTTTCGGAAGTAACTGTTCCTTCACCTCATCGCCAGATTCCTCTTCCTCAAAACGATTGTTATAGACTTCCTTCCAGCCTGGCTGAATCACTGTTTTACCACGGGCGATAAAGGACTCTGGGCCAATCTTCGCATGGACTGTTAATTGCTCGAATTCATGGGCCGGAAATAGAACAGCGAGAAACCGCTTCACGACCAAATCATAAATTTTACGTTCCTTATCATTAAAGGCAGCATAATTAACGAAGCCTTCCGTTGGAATGATGGCATGGTGGTCGCTGACTTTACTGTCGTCAACAAAGGCCTTCGTCGCCTTAATAGGCCTATTTATAATCTTAGTTACTAACTTACGATACTCATTACCGCCGATTGCCTTTAAGCGCTCTGGAATGGTGCTGACAATATCAGATGATATATAGCGTGAATCAGTACGTGGATATGTTAGTACTTTATGTTGTTCATATAGTTTCTGCATAATATTCAGTGTTTCTTTAGCTGAATAGCCAAAGATCTTATTAGCATCACGTTGAAGTTCTGTTAAATCATATAAGGCAGGTGAAAAGTTTTTCTTTGCTTTGCGTTCAATAGAAACTACATTCGCATCTTTATATCCAAGCGATTTAACAATTGCATCTATTTTTTCTTTATTAAAGCTGCGGCTATTACCATTCACATCTTGCCATGTTAATTTAAGCCCATCAGCTTGCGCTTCAATACCATAATAAGTTTGCGGTTTAAAGTTTTTGATTTCATCTTCACGTGCCGCTACCATAGCAACTGTTGGTGTTTGGACGCGACCACAATTTAATTGTGCATTAAATTTAGTTGTTAATGCACGACTTGCATTTAAACCGATATACCAGTCTGCTTCTGAGCGTGCTACTGCGGAAGCATATAAATTTTCATACGATTTACCAGGTTTTAAGTTATTAAATCCGTCTTTTATCGCTTTATCTGTTACAGAAGATATCCATAGGCGCTTGATTGGCTTATTGACTTTTGCTTTATCAATAATCCAACGTGCAACTAATTCTCCTTCCCTTCCCGCATCAGTAGCCACAATTATTTCATTCACATCACTGCGACTTAATTGTGCTTTTACAGCATTAAACTGTTTTCCAGTTTGTTTAATGACAACTAATTTCATACGTTCTGGAAGCATAGGAAGATCTTCTAGATTCCATGTTTTATATTTATTATCATAAGCTTCAGGATCAGCTAAAGTAACTAAATGCCCTAATGCCCAAGTAACTATATATTTGTTTCCTTCGAAAAATCCATTGCCCTTCTTTGTACATTTCAGTACATTCGCAATATCACGGGCAACGGAAGGTTTTTCAGCAATGACTACACTTTTTGCCATATTTCTAAACTCCTTTACTAACTATGTACTGTCAATATACCATAGTTTCAATGTTTGAATTGAATAGACATCCTATCGCTTTTTTTCCAAATTAAAACTGCCCCATAAAAGTTAGATTTAGTCTAACCTTTAGTGGGCAGTTCAACTATCTTTCATTTAGACTTCAATAATTTCTTCAAATCATCACGGACTGTACGGTCGGTAAGTTTTACGTTTGAGCGATAAGCTGCCCGGCAGATGATATGGCCTGCTACCGGAGCAGTCAGGAATACAAAGAATATTCCGAGAAGCAGCCGTATACTAACATATCCTTCACCAATTAAAAAAAACAGAAATGCTCCCAGAAGGATGAATAGTACTCCAAGTGTTGTACTTTTTGAAGCTGCATGTGATCGTGTATAAACATCCGGAAGCCTAATCAGCCCAACACCACTTAGAAGCGTTAAGATTGTCCCCGTAAGAATACAGACAGCAGCAATCCACTCACTTATCATTTCCACGTTCAATGACCACACCCCTTTCTATGAATCTCGCAAACGCGATAGTCCCGATAAAAGAAAGGATCCCTAACAACAATATGATGTCCAAGAAGGCATGGGATTTGAACAGTACAGAAAAAATAGCCACACCTGAAATTAAGTGGATTCCAATTGAATCCAGTGCCATAACCCTGTCTGGCATGGATGGACCTTTATAGAGGCGATAGATGGAAATGAGAATGGATAACGTTAAAATGAATAGCGCTACAGTCATGGCTTTTTCAAACATTATCGTGTAACCTCCTTAATCGCCCTTTCAAAGCTCATTTTTGCCTGAATAATCGCTTGTTTAGATTCTTTGTAGTCCATGGCATGAATATAGAATGTTTTGTTGTCCGGCGAAATCTCCAATACCACGGAGCCTGGTGTCAGCGATAATAGCAAAGCCAACATTGGTATTTCCCAATCTCCATTCAGATCTGTCTTTAAGGCAAAAACCGCCGGCTGAACATCTATTTTTTTACGTGTGACCTGCCTCAGAACAAGCACCGTAGAAGAAACGAGCTCTTTAAGAAATACAAATAGCAACTTTAATATAGAGAGAAATGTCCCCATGTAGAAGGATTTATTGAAAAAGCGACGCACAAAAAACAAAATAACGATTCCCACTAGATATCCGGCAAAGAACGAAGGGAAACTCCATTTATCCTGCAAGAGCATCCATAAGAAACCAATGAATATATTAAGCAAGACTTGAACGGGCACAACGACCACCCCTTTTTGTTTATAGACTAGCTACTATTCTCCTAAAACCGCATCGATATATAAATCAGGGTTCATCAAGCCTTCGGCAGCCAACTGGATATAAGATGAGATTATTTCTCCACCCAATCCCAGAAAAATTGTTGCAGCCGTCAAAAGCGTAATTGGTATAATAACCCCTCTTGTTGTCCCTTTCTCCATTTCTTCACTTAGGTTTGTCTCACCCCAGAATGCATTCATGAAGATTTTCATAACAGAATATAGCACTAACAAGCTTGATAGTAATCCAATTGCCCCCAGCCAATAATCTCCGGCTTCAAAGGTACCTTTTGTAATCAGCATCTTCCCGAGGAAACCACTGAAAGGTGGGATACCTGCCAACGCCAAGGCTGCGACAAAGAACATCCAGCCAAGAAACGGATGAGTCCGGATCAAGCCGCTGATTTCCTTTAATTTAGCAGTGCCAGTTAGGTAAATAACTGTACCGCCGATTAGAAAAATCAGTGCTTTCACATTGATGTCATGCACAAGATAAAAAATGGAACCTGTGATGCTGCCTGTGGTGAAAGCAGCAAGTCCGGCCATAATCAAACCGACAGAAATGATAACATTGTAGGTCAAAATTCCTTCTATATCCCATCTCGAGACCGCACCGATTGCTCCGAGTAACATTGTCGCTGCCCCTAGGATTCCGATCAACAAGTGGGTGATTTCCGGTTGATGATAGAAAATCAATGTAAACATACGGAAAATAGCATAAATTCCAACCTTGGTGAGCAAAGCCGCAAAGATTGCTGCCACCGCTGTAGGTGGAACACTATATGATCCTGGTAACCAATGAAATAGCAAGAGACCGGCCTTCAGGCTGAAAACCATGAGCAGTAAAATCGCAACGGTCGTCAGCAGCCCATTTTGTCCCGCTTCCGCAACACGGACAGACAGATGCGCCATATTCAACGTACCTGTTACAGCATATAGGTAGGCAACGGACACAAGGAAAAAGAAGGATGACATGACATTAATCAATATATATTTGATTGATTCCCTGAGCTGTTTTTTCTCCCCGCCAAGTGTAATCAATGCATAGGAGGAAATCAGCATCAGTTCGAAAAAGACAAATAGATTGAAGATATCTCCGGTCAAAAAAGATCCGTTCACACCGCTGATCATAAACAGGAACAATGGATAGAAGAAATTTTTCTCTCTTATCTTTCCAATTGTGTAAAAGGCGTAAAGCAAACAACAGAAAGACACAAATGCCGTTATAATCAACAGAATGACCGCAAACATATCGGCGACAAGGCTAATTCCATAAGGGGCCGCCCATCCCCCTGCCTGCAGAACCTGTATTCCCTCCACCTTTACTTTCATAGCCATTAGCACTGAAACCATTCCCGTGGCTAGAATTGCCAGAAGAGCAATTGATCTTTGCGCATATAAGTTTTTTCTGAATATGACCATGATAAGTCCCGCGATAAGCGGAATAATGACCGGCAGAATGATTATATTATTCATCTTCATTTCCCCTTAATTCATTCAAATCGTCAGTTCCCAAGACTCGGTAACTACGATAGGCAACCACCAGAAAAAGACCTGTAACTGCAAAGTTAATAACAATCGCTGTCAGGATGAGCGCCTGTGGCAGCCCGTCTGTAAAGGAAGTGCTTTTCAATCCTAACAATGGCGGACCCCCGGTCTTTAATCCCCCCATTGTTAAGATTAAAAGATTGACAGCGTGGCCGATCACCGAAGTCCCAAGAATGATTCTCAGCAGGCTTTTGGATAGGACCATATATGTTCCAATTGTGAAAAAAACACCTACAAGTATAGACATAACTGTTTCCATAATTATCGATCCTCACTTATGCTCAGGATGATTGTCACAGCTGAACCAATGACAGCTAACGCTACACCAGTGTCAAATATAAGAGCGGTAGCTAGTTCCGTTTTACCTAAAATCGGAAAATCTACATAACCATACGTTTGGGAAAGAAAGGGAACACCGAACAGAAATGAACCGACACCCGTAAGAATTGCAATCAGTACACCGATCGCTGCCACTGTTTTAAAATCCACAGGAATAATCTTATTGACCGCTTCCGTCCCAAGCGTCAAATACATGAGTACAAGTGCACTGGCAATTCCCAACCCTCCGATAAATCCTCCTCCAGGGTTGTGATGCCCCGAGAAGAACAAATCAATGGAAAAGGTGAGGATAATCAATACTGCAACTTTTGTTACGGCCGTCAATAAAATATCATTAGGCTTCATTTTTTATCCCTCCCTGTAACATTGACCTTGATTAATGTAAAGACAGCCAATCCCGCAATACACAGGACCGCCACTTCGACCATCGTATCAAGTCCCCTGAAGTCAACCAAGGTCGCGTTCACTATATTTTTAGCTCCGGCAAGCGTATAGGAATCTTCGAAATACCCAGAAATCGTTTCAAACAAACGGGTTCCATTGGCGGAAAGGGCCAATAGTGTTACCGTCAACCCCACTCCAACTGAAATCAACATATTGGTGAATTTGAAACGAACTTTACTTACTTCTTTTCGAAACTCTGGCAAATGATAGAAGCACAGCAGGAATAAAGCGACTGTCACTGTTTCCACAACCAATTGCGTCAGCGCCAGATCCGGTGCCTGAAAAATAACGAAAAGAATAGACACTAGATATCCAAGGGCACCAACAGCAATAATCGATGTCAGTCGATACTGGGAAAACAGTGCGATTAAAGCGGTCACCACCATACCAATGACCATCACAGCTTCATAAATGCTCACCGGTGAATCCTTAGACATATCGAAAGCAAAACCGTTGAACAGCCACAGAGAACCACCAACAATGAAAATAAAAAACGCAAAAATATAAACTAGATAATCACGTGTATATCCAGTCATGTACTTCTTCGTTGCATAAGCAGATATCGATTCCATAAGCAGCAAAGACTCATTGTATATATTGTTAAACGTCAGGCTTTGCGGATACCAGCTGAATACCCTGATCCACTTAGGCAGCAGCTTGTATAGCAATAGGCCAACTAATACGACACCGATTGTCATCAATAATTCTGTATTAAAACCATGCCAAGCACTAATCTCCTTACCCAACCCTCCTGCTGCCTCATAATCCGGCAAGATTGATATAAGGGCAGGATCTAAAATGTATTTTGCCAAAATGTTGGGGAAGAAGAATATCAGGACTACAAACATCGCCAATATAGCAGGCGGAATCAGCATACCGACGGGCGGTTCATGAGCAGCCTTTGACAGCATCTCAGGTTTATGTTCTCCAGTGAACGTCTTAAAGACCATAATCATACAGTAGACGAACGTTAGGATACTTGCTATCCAAGCAACAACAGGGAATATCATGCCGAACTTTTCCATCCCGAAAATATCCATCCCTGAAGCATTCACCACGCCGGTAAAAAACATTTCTTTACTCAAAAAGCCATTGAATGGCGGTAATCCTGCCATAGAGAAACTTCCAATCATAGTGATCGTGAAAGAAATCGGCATGAGGCTCATTAACCCACCCAGCCTTTGCAGATTCCGGGTTCCTGTCTCATGGTCAATGATTCCGACAACCATGAACAGACTTCCCTTAAAGGTTGAATGGTTAACCAAATGGAATACAGCCGCCATAATAGCGATTGCATATACTTTCGATTCATCGCCATAGCCAAAATAAATGGCAGCAGACCCCAATCCTAGTAGACTCATGATCAAACCGAGCTGACTAATTGTCGAATAAGCGAGCAAGGCCTTTAGATCTTTCTGACGAACTGCATTCCAGGATCCGTATAATAAAGTTACAATTCCGACCAAGGATACCGTCCAGAACCAAACTGCATCACCGCCAAACAAAGGGGTTAACCTAGCCACCAAATAGATGCCGGCTTTGACCATTGTAGCCGAATGGAGGTAAGCACTGATTGGTGTCGGTGCCTCCATCGCATCAGGTAGCCAAAGACTAAACGGAAACTGAGCTGATTTAGTGAAAGATCCCAGTAAAATTAAAATCATCGCAGGTAAAAAGAGGACATTCTCCGGCAATAATTTAGCTTGGAAGATCATTTCACGGATGCTATATGTATCGGTAATGATGGAAAGGAGCAACAACCCGGCCAACATAGATAATCCACCGAAAATGGTGATTAGCATCGACTTCCGTGCTCCTTCTCTCGATTTTTTCCGTTGGTACCAATAAGCAATCAACAAGAAAGATGAAATACTGGTCAGTTCCCAGAACACGTAAAGGACGACAACATTATCCGAGAAAACGACTCCAAGCATGGCCCCCATAAACAACATCAGATATACATAAAAGTTATGCAGCTCCTCCCGAGCCCTGGACATATAGAAAATCGAGTACAAAATGACAAGCGATCCGACACCTGTGATTAACATACCGAATAAGAGGGACAATCCGTCGACATAAGCTGTGAAATTAATCCCGAATGATGGCAGCCATTTAAATTCACTGGTCAATGTATTCCCAGTCGTTGTAATTGGGATATACTGTAATAAGGAGATAAAGATGATGACCGGCAAAAAAAGAACAAACCAGCCTATATGTAATTTTTTATTGAACATACTATAGAGGAAAGGTATCAGAACCGCAAAGAAAAACGGTAATAAAATCATTAAATTAATCATGTCCTCGCGCTCCCTTCATCATAGAATACTGTACGCACACACAAAAGTGACGATATATCCAACGGACCCTTTTTATATTAGAAATATTTACTCTATTTTGTGTAATAATAATTGACTGAAAATCTGGCATGGGCTATATTCGTAATAGTCCAATGAACTACCATCTATTTAGAGGTGAACTTTTAATGAAAAAATGCAAAAGCCGAATGGACGAAAGCATCCTTGTGTGTGTCTATTACGGCCCCAATGGTGATCGCTTGATCCAGCGTGGCAGTAAAATCGCCAACATGTTGGATTGTCCCCTATATATCTTGACAGTGGACCCAAGTCCTTTTGATGAACTAGACGCTGAGAAATCCGAAAGTATTGAGAGATGGCGTCAGCTCGCCGAGGAATTGGAAGCAGAGGAATTCATTTTGAAAGATAATGAGAAACGACCGTTTGCAAAAGTAATAGCGGATGTCGCACGTGAAAAACAAATTTCACAGATCATCCTTGGTCAAACAGCACAAAGCCGTTGGGAACAGATTGCTAAAGGTTCGATTATAAATACTTTGTTGCGAGATATTCCATTTGTTGACATTCATATAATATCCGTCGCCCGGGCATTGAGAGATGATCCAGACGGCCTTTACGAAAAAGGCGTACGTGCCTATCTCGAAAAAGAAGACAATCATTATCGGCTGAGCTTTGAACATACAAAGAAAAGTGAATTTGAGGGTATCTTCTTTAAAGAAATCGGTACTGATTTCAATACTGGTATCTTTAAATTTATGAAAAACCAAAAAACACTGCAAGTAACCGTGACTGATAACTATGTCAAAGAAACTTTATGATGTGACACCTCCACAAAAAAATGTGGGGGTTTTTTCTTTTCTAAGGAAACTGGAGTCTGTTATACCTATAGATTCACATCAACTTTGACAGGAAGTTTTTCATTTTTGTCGATTCCCAAATACCGTAATGTTTCACCAGGACTATGATGATGATAAATGTTCATCAGGATTGAAATAGCAATCCCTTTTCGATAGGCATGATAACCGAATGTCTTCCGTAACGTATGGGTTCCGATTTTTCCCGGTATCCCCACTTCCTTAGCCGCACAATTAATAATCCTGTATGCCTGTTGCCTTGAGATAGGCTGCTGATTTTTTTTGGATTTGAATAAATAATCATCCGTAGAGAAATCAAAGGTTTCTAAATAATGTTTCGCAGCTTCTCTCACATTTTGATTGAGGTAAAAAGCCCTCTCTTCCGAAGTCTTTGCATCTTTTATATAAAGGAACTCCTTGAACTTCCCGCCTTCCCAGATATCACCCACCCGTAAAGAGAGCAGTTCACTGACACGGAGACCAGTATTAATTCCAAAAACAAATAATAGTAGATCACGCAAGGATTGCTTTTTAAGAATCCTTTTTATTGCGGTAATCTTGCGGATATCCTTTATGGGATCAACGTATTCCAAGGAAATACCCCCTAACTATAATGTTACTTAATTATGATATTATCAAAAATTAAGTAACATTACAAATATAGTGACTTGTTTGATTTTTTAATCTAAAACGCTTTATAAAGAGGCTTTATTAAAGTAAGGCAGCTCCATTTACTCCCTTTTCGCGGTTCTGGCAGTGGCCTGCAGGAGCACTCCCTGGATTTCATTAGCAATGTTATGTAGTAATATCCATCTTTTAGAATACAGGCTAACGAGGAAGTATTTAATTGCTACTTAGGAATAAAAAGAGTAAAAAAAGCGCCCCAAAATTGGGACGCACTTAAATTGCTTAGTTTTGATATTCCTTTATTAATTCATCCAGCGATAGGTAAGATGTATTGCTGTATAGGAGATCCGCTTTAGCCAGTTGTTCTTTAGAGCCTATTCCGACCGCAAACATGCCAGCACTCTTAATGGCTTCAACTCCTGCTTCTGCGTCCTCAATCCCAATGCATTCATCAGCAGGGACACCAAGCTTTTCAGCGGCTTTTAAGAAAATTTCCGGATCCGGTTTACCCCTCTTAATTGTACGCGCATCAACCATATAATCAAACTGGTCACTGAGCTGTAAGGAGTTCATCACAGCCGGCGCGTTTTTGCTAACAGAAGCAAGACCCAGCTTATAGCCGGCAGCTTTTATATCAAGCAATAGCTGTTTAATGCCAGGTAAACTATCATTTGGTGTAATTTGCTTGATTAGCTCCATATAATGCTCATTTTTCTGCGCAGCCAGTTTTTCTTTTTCTTCAACCGTATAGGAAGATTGCTTATTCCCAATTTCCAGAATGATTTCAAGGGATTCCATTCGAGAAATTCCCTTTAATCTTTCATTATCCGCTCTGGTAAACTCAATTCCCAATTCACTGGCAAGCTGTTTCCAGGCAAGATAATGATATTCTGCTGTATCCGTAATAACACCATCCAAATCAAAGATAAACGCTTTTAATTCCTTACTCACGCGACCGTGTCCTCCTTCATTAGCGGTATTTTTACAACACCATCAGCAGGCAACTCAAATTCACTGTCGTAAACCTTGAGTTTCATTACCGGGCCAGTTTGTGAAATACTCACTTCGTTTTTATTCACTTCAATAGTTAAATGATGATCTCTATAATTGATATTAAAGCTATAACGGTCCCATGCTGCCGGAATAAATGGTGCAAACGACAGCTCCTCATTAAATGTTTTCATGCCAGCAAAACCTTGTACAATCCCTAACCAGGAGCCTGTCATACTTGTAATATGAAGGCCATCCTCCGTGTCATTGTTATAGTTATCCAGATCCAGCCTTGCTGTTCTGGTATACATCTCATATGCTTTATCTTCCAGTCCAAGTTCAGCAGCAAGTATCGCATGAATGCATGGAGACAGAGAGGATTCATGTACGGTCATTGGCTCATAGAATTCAAAGTTTCGGCGTTTTTCCTCACGTGTATATTCATTATTCAGGAAATAAATCCCTTGCAGGACATCCGCCTGCTTGATAAAGCAGCTGCGCAGAATTTTATCCCAGGACCATTTTTGATTTAGCGGGCGGTCTTCTGGCTTTAATTGCGAAGCAGGCATTAAATCCTTATCCATAAATGTATCATGCTGAATAAACACTTGATTCTCCTCATCAAATGGATAGTACATTTTATCAATGATATCCTGCCATTTATTTAATTCATCGTCTGTCATATATAAATCTGAAAATCTCGCTTCATGCCCGTTCTCTTTTAAATATCCAATAACTTCAAGGGTGTAACGTAAAGTCCAGGCTGCCATTGTATTCGTATACCAGTTATTATTGACGTTATTTTCGTATTCATTTGGACCGGTTACTCCATGAATCATATATTGATCTTTCATTTTATTATAATGGACGCGGTCTGCCCAAAAGCGCGAAATCCCGACCAGCACATCTATGCCATATTCGTTAAGGTAACTCTTATCTCCTGTATAATTCACATAATTATAAATAGCATAGGCAATAGCTGCATTACGGTGGATTTCTTCAAAGGTAATTTCCCACTCATTATGGCACTCCACTCCTGTGAAAGTGACCATTGGATATAATGCTCCTTTTAATCCTTGTCTCTCAGCATTGAGATAGGCTCCTTCGAGCTGGTTATGACGATAGATTAAGAGATTGCGAGCCACTTCAGGCTGAGCTGCTGCCAAATATAATGGAATCGCATATGCTTCAGTATCCCAATACGTTGCACCACCATATTTCTCGCCTGTGAATCCCTTAGGTCCGATGTTTAATCGGGCATCTTCTCCATAATAGGTTGAAAACAGCTGAAATAAATTAAAACGGATTCCCTGTTGTGCTTCAATATCTCCATCAATTTGGACGTCTGCTAACTCCCAGCGCTCTGCCCATCGATCGCAATGTGCCTTTAAGCAAGCTTCATAGCCTTGTTGCATAGCTGTATTAACAATTTCCAGACCCTTTTCACTTAAAAATTCTGAAGCATGATCACGGTCTGTTGTAATGCCCACATATTTAGTTAACGTAACAGTCTTACCTTCTTCAGTTGGAATTTCAATTTTATTATCTACATATTCTTCGTGTTGGAACGGTTTGATATCGGCCGTGTTGCCATTGATTTCAAGACCCATCGTCGCAGAGACTGTAAATCTGTCTGTTCCGAAAGGGTTTTCATTTGTTTGCATAACCAAATTACCCATGAGCTCAGATGAGCTGGAGGAAATATAATTCCAGAAGTCTTCTTCATAGTTGGAATCTTCATTGCGAACTTCACCATCTAAATAAGGAATAAAGGTAATCACACTATCATGGTTAATTGGTGTAACCGCATACTTGATCACCGCTAGTTGCTTCTCTGCAATTGATAAATAGCGTACTACCTCAACAGCTGTTTCTTTACCAGCTTGTGAGACCGTAAAGCTTCTCGTAAGAACACCATTTTTCATATCGAGTTCACGGCGGTAATTACTCATTTCCACTTTATTAAGGTCAATTTCCTCCTCACCAATAAAAACACGAATTCCGATAAAATTAATGGTATTGATCACTTTACCAAAGTAATCGGGATAACCGTTTTTCCACCATCCAACCCTGGTTTTATCCGGAAACCAAACGCCTGCCACATATGTCCCTCTATGACTATCACCTGTATAGGTTTCTTCAAAATTACCTCTTAACCCCATATGCCCGTTTCCAAGACTTGTCATACTTTCAGCAAGTCTAAAATCCTCTTTATGTAACTCTTCTTCAATAATTTTCCACGGATCTATTGAGAACAGTCTTTTCATATAATACCCCTTTCCATCTTCCCTCAATTATTTATTTAATAGAATATATATAGGCTTCTACTGTTTGTGCAATCGGTTGCATAAAAGTACATTCTCATTATAACCGATTCATTAACTTATGAAAGCATAAAATTAAAAATTCTAAAATTTATCTAAAATTTATTACATCTACGTGAATTTGAATAGTAGGATAAAAAGCCTTTTTTAATGCCCTACTATCCTTTCTTCTATAATTACTCAAAAATAAAAATACCTCTAAAGAATTCTATTCCTTAGAGGTTATTCATGCTTTATTATTCGTTAGATTCAGTCCCAGGACTGTTTTCATGCGGCGGCTTACCAGGGTGGGTACCTCCAAAAGGATGTGGAGGAATATATCCGTTTGCCTGTATTCTTTCAAATCTTTTATCCATATGATTCTTTAACATATCAGCATTCTGCTTAGACATCACACCGAATTCAACATACTTTTCAACAATAGCCTTTTCCTTTTCCATCACTTCTTTATGCATCGCAGCAAGCTCTGCTTTCTGTTGTTCCGTTAAAGTTGGCCTTGTTTGCTTTGTTTGATTATCGCCATTTTCTGCCGCATGTACGACGGTATTGGATATACCAATTGAGGTAAAGCTCAAAACACATGCCATTATCAACAAGAGAGACATTTTTTTCATTAGTATTTTCACTCCTTCTTTATTTTCTGCCCCTAGTTTTTACCAACTTTAATTATTTATGCATGCTGTTTTCCTATAATAAAAAAGGCTGAACTCTAATTAGAGCCAGCCCATTTCATTCTTTATTTTTTATACCTTTTAGGATTCGGTTTCTTCTTTATAGACTTTGAATTTTGATTATATACAGGTCTCTGATCTACAATTTTACCTTTAAACAGTTCCTTTTTCTGAACTTCAATATGCAGTTCCCGAGCGTATTTCTTTAATTCACGTTCTTCACGAGCCGTTACAATTGAAATAACCGTTCCACTTTCTCCCTGGCGTCCAGTCCTACCTGAACGATGCACATATTGAGCAATCGTTTCAGGGAAATCCACATGGATTACAAATGGCAGCCCTTTAATGTCCAAGCCCCTTGCTGCCACATCTGTAGCAAGTAATATAGTTGACTCCTGCCTACGAAACTCACGTATAGCCGCTTCTCTTTCTATTTTCTTGGAATCGCCATGAATAACTCCTAAATCTACTCCCTTGAAACGAAGCTTTGAAGCCATCACATCCAAATTTCCGATGTCCTTTCCAAAAACCAATGCACGCATTTCAGGCATTTTAACTAATTTTTCAAGAATATTTATTTTATCACGCGCCTCAGTGACAAAATAAATATGATCCACCTTTGATTGAACGGTATCTTCCTTTTTAACCCGTACTTTAACAGGGTCATTCATCCATTGCTCGGCTTCTTCCTCTAACCCAGCCGGCAAAGTAGCTGAAAACAAAACTATCTGACGGTCTCTCATAGTACTTTTAATAATTGTCCCAATAGTTGGCAAATGCTCAGGGATCATTAGTTGGTCCCCTTCATCCAGCACAATTGTTTTCACTTCATGCATCTTTAGCTTTTTCTGCTTAATCAGTTCTTCTAGTCTGCCTGGTGTTCCGATGACAACATGCGGATGCTTTTTCAGCTTTTCCAATTGACGCTTCGGATTAGCACCGCCGATAAACGAAGCAGCCGTAATACCTGTTTCTTTTGACCATGCTTGTACAACTTCAAAAATTTGCATAACAAGCTCTCTTGAAGGGGCAAGAATAACAGCCTGTACTTTTTGTTCGTCTGCTTTTATTTTATTTAAGATTGGCAGGACATAAGCAAGTGTCTTTCCTGTTCCTGTCGGCGATTCTGCCAAAACATCTTTTCCTTCATATATAGGACCAAAGGTCTCCTTCTGAACTGTAGTTGCTTCTTTGAATCCGGATAATTCCCATTGTTTTTTTAATCCATTTATTAACTCATTGACGATTGAATCATTTGTATTCATTAATTTCTCCTAACTAAACACATACTTGTATGATTCTTATTATACATATGCCAAACGATGATTATCAATAAAGGAGAGGTTCCTCCCATAATAAAGAGGTCTCTCCGTGTAAAGCCATTTTTTATTTAATGGAATATATACCTACACACCAGGCTCCACTGGTGCCGGTGGTGTAGTCATTACCGTGCCTGCAAGGTGTCTATTTTGGCCGGTAGCCCGATTGTTTAGGAATTGTCAACTTTATTCCAACTGCCGTTAAAGATGTTGCCACATAAACAATAAGTAAAATGAATTATTATAGTCCGGATGACTTGTTCCGGGCTATATTTTTAAGCATTATGATGTATTGGCAGGAGGAAATACAGTTATACTACATATAAACAATAAAATTACTATATTAGAAGAACGCACAAATAGTGAAATGTAATTATTTTTAGGCTTCTTGCGACATGTGATTATTTCCATTAGAATGAAACTACTAGTTTATGCGAAAGAGGTTGAAGATGGTGGAGCACAATACGTCAAATTTTATTCGTAACATCGTTATTGATGATATAAAATCAGGTAAAACAGATCAAATTATTACTCGTTTCCCTCCTGAACCAAATGGTTATTTGCATATTGGACATGCAAAATCTATCGTTTTAAATTTTGAACTTGCTGATGAATTTAAAGGAAAAACAAATCTACGTTTTGATGATACAAATCCGTTGAAAGAAGATACGGAGTATGTAGAATCTATTAAAGAAGATGTCAAATGGCTTGGATTTGATTGGGACAACCTCTTCTTTGCCTCTGATTACTTTGAAGAAATGTATAATCGCGCAATTCTTTTAATTGAAAAGGGATTGGCCTATGTGGACGATTTAAGCGCAGACGAAATCCGCGAATATCGTGGTTCTTTAACTGAACCAGGTAAAGAGAGTCCCTACCGTAACCGCTCTGTAGAAGAAAATTTAGAGCTATTTAAGCGTATGCGTAATGGAGAATTCGGCAATGGAGAAAAGGTACTTCGTGCCAAAATTGATATGAGTTCACCAAACATTAATTTGCGCGACCCGGTTATTTACCGAATCGCTCATGCAACTCACCATAATACTGGTGATAAATGGTGTATCTATCCTATGTATGCTTTCGCCCATCCAATTGAGGATGCTATTGAGGGCGTCACTCACTCCATTTGTACGTTGGAGTTTGAAGACCAGCGTCCGCTTTACGACTGGGTTATTAAAGAATGTGAGATGGAAAGCACACCAAGACAGTATGAGTTTGGCCGTTTAAATTTAACAAATACCGTTATGAGTAAACGTAAGCTAAAACAATTGGTTGAGGAAGGCCTTGTAGATGGCTGGGACGACCCAAGAATGCCTACTATTTCCGGTCTGCGAAGAAGAGGCTATACTCCAGAAGCAATTCGTAATTTCTGCCGAGAAATTGGTGTCGCTAAAACAAGCGGAATTGTGGATGAGAAAATGCTCGAGCACTTCGTAAGAGAAGATTTGAAATTGAAAGCACCAAGAACGATGGGAGTCTTAAAACCATTAAAAGTGGTTATCACCAACTATCCGGAAGGACAAGTTGAAATGCTTGATGCAGAAATCAATCCAGAAAATCCTGAGATGGGAACTCGCCAAATTCCATTCTCAAGAGAAATCTATATTGAGCAAGAGGACTTCATGGAGAATCCTCCAAAAAAATATTTCCGACTATTCCCTGGAAATGAAGTGCGTCTGAAGCATGCTTACTTCATCAAATGTGAAGAAGTTATTAAAGATGAGGAAGGCAATGTGATAGAGCTTCGTTGTACCTATGACCCTGAAACAAAGAGTGGATCTGGTTTCACTGGACGTAAAGTAAAGGGAACTATTCACTGGGTTGAAGCTACACAAGCTGTTCCAGCTGAATTCCGCTTATATGAGCCGCTTATTCTTGACGAAGAAGCAGAGGAAGACGGAAGCTTTCTTGATCATGTAAACCCGAACTCTTTAATTATAGAAAACGGCTTTGTTGAACCAAATATGAAGGATGTTCAACCAAATGAGAAATTCCAATTCTTCCGTCATGGATACTTTAATGTTGATCCTAAGGATACAACAGCTGAACATTTAATCTTCAACTTAATTGTATCTCTTAAGAGTTCCTTTAAAATTTAAATCTTTAAACACTGAAGGACCGTGGTAATACACGGTCCTTTGTCATGATTTGAAATGGAAATCGGTTTTTATTCATAATTACTTGATTTTAAATACTCCCTCGGTGACAGCCCAAACTCCTTTTTAAAGGCCCTTACAAAGGTTGAATAATCATTAAAACCTGCACTTTGGGAAATATGTGTCATCGATTCTCCCTTCGAGAGCATCGATTTTGCTAGATATAATCTCTTCTGCAGGATATACTGATGCAGTGTGTACCCTGTATATGACTTGAATTTTCTCATTAAATGATACTTACTCAAAAAACATTTTGATGCTAATACCTGTATAGAAAGATCCTCATTTAAATGTTGATTAATATACGATAAGACTTCTGTTATATTTTTATCAAAAAGGATATCCTGTGAATGCGCTACTGCTTCATCATGGATAAAAATACGATTAATAATAATCAGCAATTGCATTAACAGTGCCGATTTTAAAATATCATCTCCAAAAGCAGCTTCCCGTTCAGTCTCTATTAATTCCTGAACGATGCTTTTGATTTTTTCAAGTGGCTTATCTGTAATCCGTATTAGATTAATTTCACGACGGGCAGCCAAATCAAAACACATCAATAAATTGCTATTTTCTCTGCTATGTTTGGAAACCATAGCTGGGTCGAACCAAATGATAAAACGCTCATATTCTTCCGTTGGATCAATAATAGGCTTATGGATTTGTCCATGCCCTATGATGAGCAAATCCCACGGCTTCAGTTTATAAGCCTTTCCTTCTATCATATAAGTGACGTTTCCTTTAATAAAGATGATGATTTTATTAAAATCATGATAATGATATTCGAATTCATTCACTATTTGGTCTTTAATGTGAAAGACTTTTATTTCCTGATTTAGGATTCCCCTTCTCTCTGATTGCCATCTATTGAATTCATGCATGATATTCCTCCTGTTTAAGAGCACTTTTTACCATGTTTTAAGCAATATTTTCATAGAATGTGGTAAAATAGTCAAGTATGCTTATAGTACTAATTATTGAGAGGCAGTGAAAATAGTGAAACAAATCTTTTTAAATTATAAAGGTTCCATCATCTTACTGCTGGCAATCGCGATTGGTGGGGTAGCCGGTTATCTGATCGGTCCCGATATAGCAGTTATTAAGCCATTCGGGGATTTATTTCTGAACTTATTATTCATGATTATCGTTCCGCTTGTATTTTTCAGTATCACTTCCGCTATTGCAAATATGAGTGAAATGAAGCGTCTCGGAAAAATCATGGGCAGTATTGTCATCGTGTTCTTCACAACCGCTCTTATTGCGGCGGTACTCGGCTTTATCGGTACAACTTTTATGAATCCAATTGGGGATTCCGATGTATCATCCATTAAAGAATTAATGTCAAACACTGAAGTGGTTGAAACAGAAGAAATTTCTTTCCTGGGCCAGTTAGTTAACACTTTTACAGTAAGTGATTTCTCAGAGCTCTTATCCAAAAATCATATATTACAATTAATCGTATTTTCCGTATTAGTTGGATTGGCTACAGCTATGGCTGGGGAAAAAGGTCGGCCTGTTGCACAATTGATGAGCTCAGCAACTGAAGTATTAATGAAGGTTGTCAAAATTATCATGTACTATGCCCCTATCGGATTAGGCTGTTATTTTGCCACAATTATTGGAGAGCTTGGGCCGCAAATTCTTGAAGGATATGCCCGTTCATTTGCTCTGTATATGATTTTAAGTATCATCTACTTCTTTGGTTTCTTTACTTTATATGCTTATATAGCAGCAGGCAAAAATGGTATCAATGTATTTTGGAAGAATGCCCTTCCTCCATCCGTAACTGCTATAGCAACATGCTCAAGTGCTGCTTGTATACCTATCAACCTGGAAGCTACTAAAAGAATCGGAGTTCCAGACGATATTGCTGAGACTGTCATCCCTCTTGGTGCCAATACACATAAAGATGGATCTGTCTTTGGAGGAGTTTTGAAGATTGTCTTTCTATTCAGCCTCTTCGGCAAAGACATGACAAGTGTATCAAGCATTTTAAGTATTCTTGCTGTTTCCTTCCTTGTCGGAGCTGTCATGGGAGCTATACCTGGCGGCGGTATGATAGGAGAAATGCTCATTCTTTCTGTATTTGGTTTCTCACCAGAGGTGCTGCCAATTATCGCTGTAATCAGCACAATTATTGATATTCCTGCAACCTTATTGAACTCAACTGGAAACACAGTATGTGCAATGCTCGTAGCTCGTCTGGTTGAGGGTAAAAACTGGCTGCAAAACTCACTTAGTAAAACAGCTAAAGCATAGAACATATTATTCGTTTTTTTCCCTATAAGGATCAATTCAGACTGCAGATAAAATTCCGTTTGGAATTTTGTCTGCAGTTTTTTGTATAATAAGGCTACTATCTGCTGCTTTCTGATTGATAAGCAATGTCATATACGACTTTTAAGGAATATGGTTCTGTAGGTCACTGTTGGTTACTAAAAAGGAAAAGAATCGTTGAAATTTCGTGAGACTACTACAGGAGAAGCCAGCACAGCAAGGACAAGCGAGGAATAAAACAAGGAAATATGACCGGTTGCCTGTAGAAAAAATGGGCTGGGGCCATAAGTAACATTGTTTTTATGAAGCTTTAAATATAGATTTCATACAGCCTATAACATTTACTTTTAATACTATACATATATAAAAGCAAAAAAATGACGAAAAAGAGGTTTGAACTATAAACATTAGGGAATATATGCCGATAATAGATATAGATAGGTATCCGCTTGGGGTAGGAGGAATTAGATGCTTACAATCATCTTGACTGGAATTATTGTTACCATTTTCTTTGGCATCCTGTTAAAATATTTTTTCACGAAACGTAAACAACATAATATTTTCTATAAGGAAATTTTTTCAACTGTTTATTCACCTATTATCATTAAGGCCCAGCATATAAAAAAAACATATGGTTTCTTTGAAAATCAACCCTATGTAATAAGGGAACATCGTATAAAGCAATCAAATAAAGTGACAGATTCCATTTGCCTAGCCGATGAAATAATGAAACAGTTAGAGGGAAATGAACAGTATATGTCAAAGAAGATGCTGGAACTATATTTTGGTATACATAGTAAAAATAAAGAATATCACGAATTGGAAACCTCAAATTTGAACGCAAGCCACAAGGATTTTTTACTGGCTAAACTTGAATATGAAATCAATACCCAAAAGTTAATTTTGATGAACGCCTTTTTTAAAGAGATGGAGCAAACTGCTGAGAACGCGGATCTTCTTTACCCAGAGCTAAAGGATATGTTACAATTCTATTCCCATTTTACAAACCATATTTTGCTGAATGAATTAATCTTGGCTCTTCCAACATCCACATCTAAAAAAGGTGTTTCCATACATAACTAAAATGTGAGGCTGCTGATGAATCTTGCAGCCTCACAATAATGGTTAGTATTATCATTCGTAAGTTATTAGTTTATCGAATATATCCAGAGTTGTCCCTGGATAAACACCTCTTCTTGGTATCTCCAACATATTATCACCTGGAGAAGCCATGCCATCTTTTATAGTGAAGGCCATATCAGTATCCAGTTCTTTCAGGATTTCTAAAGTGGATTTGTTATATTCCCCATATGGGTAAGCAAATGCACTAGAATCGCCGATGGTTTCATAGCCAGACTGAATGTCAGCCTTTACATCTTCATATTCCTTTGAAATCAAATATGATACCCCATTGTCATCGAGTTTATGGAATTCATCGGCGTGCCCGTGATAACTAAAAACATCTAAGCTTTTATTAATATCTTTAACGCTTAAAAATTGCGCGTCAGCAGGATCATAATCACGAGGATTTCGGTCTATTCCTCCTGTGATCAGGAAGATTGATGCGTTGAAATTATGTTTCTTTAAGACAGGATACGCATTAATATAATTATCCTTAAAGCCATCATCAAAAGTAATCAGGACACTTTTAGTTGGTATCGCAATGTCTTCTTTCATATAGGCCTGGAATTCGGGCAATGTCAGCGTTTTGAATCCCTTATCTTTCAAATATTGCATTTGCGCTTCGAAATCATATAAAGTGACGATTGTACCATGAAGATTTCCATCTTCATCATAGTGATTTTTAACAAGATCCTTATTATCGATGACTCTGTGGTACATCAAGACAGTAATTTTTTCTGCCTTATCGTTTTCTTTAACTTTAAAATCCCTTACATTAACGGTGTTTTCAATATCTAATGGTCTATCCACCCTTAAACTGAATTTAGCATGGGCAATTGTATCGAAATTATTTGTAAAATAGCCGGCTAATAATGTGAAGTGCCCTATAAAAACAATTAGGAATATAAGATTTACATTTTTCTTCAAAACTGAAACAATCCTCCTCAGCCCGCACTCTTTTTATGTTCATTCAGATCAATTACTTTTCCGTTATCCTGTATATCTTCATCATAGGTTTGATGTTGGCCGCCTACCCGCTTCACCTTATTCCAACTGTTCTTGTTTATAAAATAACCGACAGTACCAAAAGTATTGAATAAAACGCCTAAAAAACGGTATGTGACAATTTCGAATGGAACAAAGAATACAATCCGTATTTTGTCAATCCTTGAGAATGCATATCCAAATCGATTGGTAATAATCATGGCCACTAAACTTTGGAAAACCCCGAGGCTGAAAGAAAAAGCAAATAACATAAGCGCTAATATAGCCCCCTCACCCATAATCAGCATTACGAAAGGAATAATTAAGGTCGGGAATGCTGTTAATGTTCCAAGCATTAATGCATCCACAATCAAAAACAGTGAGATGCCTGGACCGAATTTTGTAAGCAGCGAAGGTCCGTATGTAATGATGCAGTCGATAAATGCTTTTTGCCAACGAATCCGTTGTTTGAATAAGTCTCTGAATGTCTCGGGACCTTCTGTGAAACATACAGCTTCAGGTATGAAAAGGATTTTTTTATAAGGATAATTTGTCTTAATCAGACGTTGTATCCTCATCGTAATGTCCATGTCTTCTCCAACAGTAATGCGATATCCTCCCACTTCAAATAATGCGTCTCGCTTAAAGACACCAAACGCTCCTGAAATAATGGCTAAAGCTTTGAATTTTGTCTGTGTAATTTTATAAAGATAAAAATTAACTAAGTATTGCAAGAATTGAAATCGTAGTAGGTGGGATATATTAAATTTCGGCTTTGGATTTGTATAATCGCCATAGAAAGCTTGTCCAATATGAACCATTCCGCCTGCTGCAATAACACTATTATCCTTAAATGCAGAATTAATGATCTGCAATGATTTTACATCCAGTCCGCTGTCAGCATCCAAGGTAATGATTGTTTCATATCCAGCAAACTCAATTCCAGCATTTAAAGAATCAGCTTTACCGCCATTTTCTTTATCAATGATAAAGATGGACGGATATAATGTAGACTGGTAAATTCCTTTGATAGGTTTATGAGAAATCTGTGCGGCTTTCTCCTTTTCAACCCTCTTTAAGTCCAGCATGGAAATAAGCAATTCCATAGTATGATCCGTCGAACCATCATTAATGATAAATGCCTCATATTTTTTGTAATCGACATGCAGGATTGCCTGAATACAATTCTTGATAACCGTTTCCTCATTGTAAGCAGGTATAAGGATGGATATACCATCTTCCGGTTCACGCACTATTCTACTCCGTTCCCTATTTACACTAAAAAGAGGGACAATGATATAGAGAATTTGGAATGCAAAAAAGATAACATACAAAATAAGTGTAAAAATTAGTCCAATTGTTAAATCCATTTAAATCCTCCTTATCAATAGATATGTATGATAAAAGCTCATCTAAAACTATTATCTTAAAAATAAAAGTACCTATTGAAAGTAAAAAGCCTTGTCTTCTAAAGGCTTGTTACACATAGGTACTCATTTTAGATGAGATGCCATAACCCTTATAGCTAATTTGAGCTATTCCTGTTTCTATAACTGTGTAAGATTATCTTTTTAGTGAATTTCATCTAAATAGGACATTGTTTCTTACTCGAGGGGAAAAAGCAGGTGTGTAGTTCGAATTACATAATTATAAAAATATAGTAATTTTCTGACAAGCTTAGGTTCCATGATAATGATTCTTGTTACCTAAAGTCAATGTGCGAAAAGACATAATATACTACCATTCGACATCACTTTTTTTTAAAAATAGGTCAAATCTGCTAAAAAGACAGGATAAAAGAATCAATTATAGTGTAGGTATTTTTTCAATCCATAGTAATATAGCTCTATATGCTTAGTTCTAAAGTATTGTTTTTATATTAATTTAAAATATTTTTTAATTTAAAAATTAAATATGTGGTTTTCACTGCTAAACTGACTAATAAAATGATATCGGCTCTACTTAAAGGGACGTCCATATTACACGATCAATAAAGTGTTTAACTGCATGTTTTTACAAAATTTTCAAAGCAAGCACCAAGCCTTACAGTGGAGGAGCTTAATGATAATCTGCTTAAAGAAAACGGGTTGCTAGTACTAACGTTAAGCTTTGGTATATTGCGACAATACGTAGTAAAAAAGATACTTAAACATAGAACAGAAAAAGATCCATATGCAATCCATTTTTGAGTAGATACATTCATTTTGTAGTTATTTCATTTAATGACTTTCATATTGCCGAACGACAAAATTGATTGAACGTATGTCAATTCGGTATTTAAACAATCCCTTGTACGCAAAATTAAGCTGGGGTGATTATGTAGATTTATTTTCATGAAATTTCCGAGGAAATGTTAAATAGATTACCACTCTTAGTAGAGATCAACTTTGAAGAAGAAGTTAATACTTTATAACCTTAGATTGATAAAATTTCTGTAAACCCCTCGGTGTTCAAGAATGAATCTAATGATTGTATCATCAACCTAACAAGTAAGAATAAAACCCCTTAATAAATATTAACTAAAGGGCTTTTCCTTGCGGATGAATAGATTTTGATTCATTCTACGGCCGCACTGTATTGCTATTTTTGCGCACGTACAATTCGGTAACTCATCGCGTCACGATATTGAAGCAAAAACCTTTCATGCTGTTCCAGTAGATCAAATAAAGCATCCGGCACATCCTCAGATGGCTGAAATTCTGTCAGAGGCTCATGATCATCATAAAAGGAGGGCAATGTTCTAATTTGTACGTCCGCAAACCCTGCCTTATTCATTGCGTCTTTCCATCTATCCTCGTTCCACATCTGTTGAAATCCATAAAACTGTCCAATCTGTTTTTGTTCTATTTCTGAAAGAGTTCCTTGCATGGTCAGTTCTATGGCATACAAAACACCACCAGGCTTTAACACTCTTAGCATTTCTCTAAGAACAGGCTCTATTTCAACAAAGGATAGAACGGATTCAGCCAGAACATAATGAGTGGATTGATTCTTCATTGGAATAGCTTCCAACGAGGATTCTACTGTCTGTATAGGTAATTGCAATTGCAAAAACCTGTTCTTCGCTTTCTGAATCATGATCGGATGGGCATCGAGCGCTATAATGTTCGCTTGATACGTATTATACAAATAAGCACTGGTTTGTCCCGTACCACAGCCCGCATCAAGAATGACGGTGTCTTGAGTAATAGGCTCATCCTTCAGCATGATTTCTGTTGCCCTTAGTCCTCCCGGATGAGCTCCTCCAATTCCAAGCTTAGATAATAAATCCATATACGTAAATGTGGTCATCATCCACCTCTGTCAGTGTTTTACACATTGTATGCCTCTTCTTTTTTTTGGTTCTTGGCTTAGCGTCGGATTTTTATTGGAATTTTGGGTAAACAAACAGTCAAGTTGTCCATCTATCAATACAATACAAAGAAGACATTATTCGAAAGGGGCATCAGGTAAATGAACTATTACAATCTATGCAATAAACATATTGGTCGAAATGTGCGCATAACTGACCGTCATAATCGTGTTCATGCCGGGACAATCACAAGAGTCACTAGAAGCCATGTATGGATTAAGCCACATGGCGGTCAGAATGGCTATGGCTATTGGGGCTGGGGCGGAGGAGGCTGGGGCTATCCAGTTGGACTTGGCCTTATTACCGGCTTTGCTCTCGGAGCTTTATTTTTCTAAAAAGAAGGCCTCGTATATTCATTACGAGGCCATTTTTGTTATCTTGCTAACTGGATAAACACTACTTTTAAGTAATTACCCTCTGGGTATTCATTGATTATTCTAAAATCATCAGGCAATGAAAATTCTTCAACAATTTTATATTTCTGATGCATTTCCTTACATGCACTATCGATAAAAGATTTGAATTTATCCATTCCAAACAGACTGCAATTTGTTGAAGCAACAATCAGACCACCTTTTTCCGTGATTGCGATTGATTCCTTCAGCAGATTTGTATAATCCTTTGCTGCGCTGAAGGTGAATTTCTTCGACTTGGCAAAGCTTGGCGGGTCGAGAATAACCATATCAAACTTTAACTCTTTTCTGCGTGCATATTTAAAATACTTAAATACATCCTCTACGATGATATCCTGTGCTTCATAATCAATGCTATTTACACTGAACTGTTCGATCGTTTTAGCCCGGCTTCTATTGGCAAGATCCACACTGGTCGTCTTTTTCGCTCCACCTAATGACGCAAACACAGAAAAGGCTCCCGTATAAGAAAACATATTTACAACGGTCTTTCCTTTAGCATAGTGGTCCCGGATTGTTTTACGTACATCACGCTGATCTAAGAAAACACCTACCATAGCACCATCATTTAGATTGACTGCAAAGTTTACGCCATTTTCCTTTACGATGATTGGAAACTCACCTTCTTGCCCTACAACAAAATCATCATCTTCAATGTATTTTCCTTTTGTATCGAAACGTTTTTTTTCATAGATTCCTTTAAAATCTGTTAATCTGCGTAAAGACTCTAAAACATATTCTTTAAATGAGTAGATCCCTTGGCTATACCATTGAATGACAAAATATCCATCATAAAAATCAATAATGAGACCGCCAATTCCGTCACCCTCACTATTGAACACACGAAAAGCTGTTGTATCTTCTTGTTGGAAATAGTGCGCTCGCTTATCTAGAGCCTTTTGAATTTTCTCATCAAAGAACGCTTGGTTAATAGATTCATTTTCCTGTCTTGTTAATACCCAGCCATATCCTTTATTCTGCTTTCCAAAATATCCTTTGGCAATAAAGCGACCTGAATCATCAACAAGCTTAAGAATTTGACCTTCCTCCTGCAATTTTTGAGGAGACACAATAGCCTCCTTTAAAATAAGCGGAAATCCATTTCTTAATTTTTTGCTATCTCTTGGTTTTACTTCACAAATTATTTCCTTATAACTTGAACTCATCTATATTTCACATACTCTCTTTTAATCTTTTCTACTTACAGTATATCGAAAACTGCCTTCCTCTCAAAACTAATACTAAGTAAAATGAAGGATTTTCCGCTATCTCCATCAAATACTTTATGTTACATTCACAGGAAGGAGGGAATTACATGAAGGTTAAATTACTTACTCTTCTCATTTTAGTAATGAGTATTATCTATATCTTTTTCATTCCAGCTGAGCCGTTTGGAATCAAATTGCTATTCAAGCTTATTCCAATGTGGTTAATTATCTACTTTGCCTATCTTCAAAAACCTGCTGAAGGACACAAAAATAAAGGACTCATCCTTACCGGCCTGTTTTTTTGTATGCTCGGCGACGGGCTGCTTCACTGGTTTATAGTTGGGCTAAGCTTCTTTCTGATCGGACATATCATTTATATTGCAGGCTTTCTAAAGAAATGGAATTCCTCTAAAATTCGCCTTTTATCCATTATCCCGCTCCTTGCATTTGACCTAATCATCGGCAATAAACTTATAAATGCTCTTCAAGAGGCGGGAAATGATGGGTTGATTATTCCTGTTGTCATTTATATTGGCGCTATTTCTTTTATGGCATGGGCAGCCTTCATGACCGGGAATATGTATGCGATAATCGGCAGCTTGCTCTTCGTTATTTCTGACACTATCTTATCATGGAATATGTTTATATCTGATGTTCCATACTCGCATTTTTTAATCATGTCAACTTATTATGCTGCTCAATACACAATAGCCTCCAGTATTAGCAAGACATCTGATCAGACCACTCCTTTGCATATAAAGCCTTTAAGAGGATAATTTTCAAACCTATCAAAAAAGCAGATTCTCACTCGAATCTGCTTTTTTCTAACCTATATGATTAAAGAACCAACCCTACAATGATACCGGATAATACGCTTACAAGCGTAGCTCCAAAGAGTAATTTTAAGCCAAAACGCGCTACCACATTCCCTTGCTTTTCATGTAGACCCTTCACTGCACCAGATATAATTCCGATTGAGGAGAAGTTTGCAAAGGATACAAGGAACACAGAGATGATTCCCAGTGTACGTTCACTAAACGTATCTGCTATTTCTGTAAGGCTGATCATCGCAACAAACTCATTAGTCACTAGTTTAGTAGCCATGATTCCACCTGCGGATACTGCTTCAGACCAAGGTACACCCATTATGAAGGCAAACGGTGCAAAGATATATCCAAGTATTTGTTGGAAGGATACACCAATAGTCATATCAAACAAGGCATCTATACACGCCATTAATGCCACGAAACCAATTAGCATGGCACCTACGGTAACTGCGACTTTAAAGCCATCCATGATATATTCGCCGATCATCTCGAAAAAGGTTTGTTTTTCGCCCTCTTCTGCTACAACGAGGATATCTTCTTTGTCATCGACTTCATAAGGATTGATCAGTGAAGCAATAATAAATCCACCAAATAGATTGACCACTAAAGCGGTTACGACATATTTAGGATCGATCATTGTCATATATGCTCCGACAATCGACATTGAAACTGTAGACATAGCCGATGCACATAAAGTATATAAACGGTGAGGCGGTAACTGCCCCAATTGTTTTTTCACCGTTATGAATACCTCTGATTGTCCGACCATAGCTGAGGCAACTGCATTGTATGATTCAAGTTTACCCATTCCGTTCACTTTACTTAACAGAAGGCCAATTCCCTTCATAATAAAAGGAAGTATTTTAAAGTGCTGTAATATTCCGATTAACACGGATATAAAAACAATTGGCAATAGAACTGTGAGGAAAAATGGTGCTTCTCCTTCATTTGCCATTCCGCCAAACACAAATGATATCCCTGCTTCTGCAAATTCCAGTAAATATCCAAATACAGTGGCAATCCCCTGGATTAAAACAAAGCCGAATTTAGTATTTAATAATAAAGCTGCTAATGCAATCTGAATAACAACCATTAACCCAATATATTTATACTTGATTTGTTTCCTGTTTGAACTCACTAACAAAGCCAACCCTACCACTGCAAGTAACCCGATGATTGAAATTAAATATTTCATAATTCCTCCACTAAGATGTTTAGATTGTTTTACGTACACCTTAACTAAAAACCCATTCTACTTTACAGAATCCGGCTCCAATATTACCTGTTTAGAGATTGGAGCCGAAAACTGCTCTTGGTTAATGACTTAAATTATCCTGTTCAACTATTGCTCGGCGGGACCCCACCGAGGCATTAGTTTCACTTTATTTCCCCATGTCCGTCGATTTAAAAAATCCTGGCAGTAATTCTGCAATTGAAGTTTCCAACAGATCACCCTTCAAGTTGGATAGATAGACTTTTGTATTGTTATCACTAAACTCAGCTATTACTTGTCGGCAAGCTCCACATGGTGAAACCGGACCTTCCGTATCAGCAACAATAGCAATTGCCTCTACTTTTGGTTCACCTTCTGAAACAGCTTTAAATATGGCTGTGCGTTCAGCGCAATTTGTCAGGCCGTATGACGCATTTTCGATATTACATCCACGGAAAACATGTCCACTTGTAGTTAAGACAGCTGCTCCCACCTTAAATTTAGAATAAGGTGTATATGCCTGTTTACGTGCTTCGATTGCTTCTTGAATTAAACTGTTTTTATCCATTAGGGAACCTCCCACATACTTCTTCAATTAATTAATAGTCTGAGTTTGCTGTTTCGCCTTTTGCAATAGAGACTCCAGAGCTTGCACCAATACGTGTAGCACCAGCTTCTGTCATCGCTTTAGCATCCTCAAGACTTCTAACGCCGCCGGAAGCTTTAACACCGATTTCTGCTCCAACTGTTTTTCTCATTAGAGCGATGTCTTCCACTGTTGCGCCGCCTGTAGAGAATCCAGTTGATGTTTTAACAAAGTCTGTACCAGCAGAAACAGCCAACTGACATGCTTTCTCAATTTCTTCTTTTGTTAATAGGCATGTTTCGATGATAACTTTTACTAATGCTTTACCTTTTGCTGCATCAACTACTGCTTTAATATCAGCCTCAACCTCATCATAACGGCCATCCTTCATAGCACCGATATTGATTACCATATCGACTTCGTCTGCACCATTTTCGATTGCATTAGTAGTTTCAAATGCTTTTACTTCAGGAGTATTCGCTCCAAGAGGGAAACCAATTACTGTACATACTTTTACTTCGGGTGTATCTTTTAGCATTTCTGCACATTTTTTTACCCATGTTGGATTCACACATACAGATGCAAATTTATATTCCTTTGCCTCTTCAACAATTGTCGTTACTTGTTCTTCTCTAGCATCCGCTTTTAATAACGTATGGTCGATTAAAGATGTTAATTTTGTAGTCATGTCTTAATTCCTGCCTTCCAAAAAGCTTATATTAATGAATTTCTGTGTAAATTAATGTTGGAGCCTGTACTTTTTCAGTACTGATGTTGTATGCTCCATAAATTTTTTCTAATACATTAGCAATTTCTTCTGAGTTGGAATGTACAGTTACAAGTGATTCGCCTTCCGCAACTTCATCGCCAACTTTTTTATTCAAAACAATTCCAACAGCCAAGTCAATTACAGATTCTTTCGTAGCACGGCCTGCTCCAAGCATCATAGCTGCAACACCAATTTCCTCTGCCTGAATACCAGAAACATATCCAGAAGTCTTTGCAGGGACTTCAATAAGGTATTTAGCCGTTGGAAGTTTGGATGGATCATCTATCACAGATGCATCTCCGCCCTGTGAGGCAAGGAATGTTTTGAATACTTCAAGCGCTTTTCCATTATGCATAACTTCCTCAAGCATGCCACGTGCCTCTTCAGTTGTTTCAGCTTTACCAGCTAGTATGACCATATGGCTTCCCAACGTTAAGCATAATTCATGTAAATCAGCCGGACCTTTACCTACTAATGTGTCGATCGCTTCTTTGATTTCCAATGCATTACCTACTGCAAATCCAAGTGGTTGGCTCATATCTGAAATGATAGCTTTTGTATTTCTGCCAACTCCATTCCCGATATCAACCATTGCTCTTGCTAATTCTTTTGCATCATCAAGGTTTTTCATGAATGCCCCATCGCCTGTTTTAACATCCAGGACAATAGCATCTGCTCCAGCTGCAATTTTCTTGCTCATGATGGAGCTTGCAATTAGAGGAATAGAATCTACTGTTGCTGTTACATCACGTAATGCGTATAGCTTTTTATCAGCTGGTGTTAAGTCACCGCTTTGTCCAATAACAGCGATTTTATTTTTATTTACAAGATTAATAAAATCCTCATTTGAAATTTCTACATGAAATCCTGGAACAGCTTCCAGCTTATCAATGGTTCCGCCTGTATGACCCAGACCACGTCCGGACATTTTCGCAACCGGTACTCCAAGTGCTGCTACTAAAGGTGCCAACACAAGTGTAGTTGTATCACCAACACCACCAGTGCTATGCTTGTCTACTTTTACACCATTTATTTGTGATAGATCAATTTGATCTCCTGATTCAACCATTAACTCAGTTAGGTTAACTCTTTCTTCCTGAGTCATACCTTGAAAATAAATCGCCATAGCAAATGCTGACATTTGATAATCGGGTATACTTCCATTCGTAAATCCTTCAATAACAAACTGGATTTCATTTTTATTCAACTCATGACCGTTACGTTTCTTTTCAATAACGTCAACCATTCTCATGATTTTACACCTCATTTTTGAATTATCGTAAAATAGCCACCATTACTTAGAATAACCATGTAAGTGAAAATATTGGTAGCACTTACAAAACTAACTATACCATATTAATTGAACAAAAGTAACATTAAAGTATGAACAAATGTAAAACATTTTGTGGGTGTATCCTTATTGACCCTTTTATCCATTTTTTAACACCAAAAACCTCCTATTAGGATAAACAGGAGGTTAGAACCATATTCATATATAGCTGATATATTTATTTATCCAAAATAAACCTTGCCGTATATTGATCGGTGATTAATACATTGGCGAATTGTCCCCTTAGAGCCGCGTGAATGGAATCTACCTTTTGAGTGCCGCCGGCAACCAATATCGAATATTCTTTTTCTTTCAGCTCTTCAAGGTCAATTCCCAAAGTACGTTCGTTCAATGAGTTGTTACATATATTTCCCTTTGAATCGAAAAAGCGTGAACAAATATCACCCACAGCCTTAGAATAAAGCATCTCCAAGTCTTCTTCCGTAAAATAACCAAGCTTAAAGAGCAGAGATTCTGGTTTAACCGGCCCACATGTGAATAATGCAATATTAGCTTCTTTTCCAGTTTCAATAATTCCTTTAATATGTCTGTCTGCCATCATTGCTTGTTTAACAACTACCTGGTCGACAATCGCCGGTAAAGGTAAATGCAATGGAGTAGTACGGAAAGCCTTCCCGAATAAATATAGAATTTCTGATACATAGGTATGCGTCTCGGAGTGGCTGATTCCACCTTTAAGCTGCACAATCTTCACATTATTTACTGCCTTTTTCTTCAACTCCACTGCCACATGATAGAGAGTCGTTCCCCATGTCACTCCTATAATGTCATCATCCTTAACAATTGTATCAAGATATTCTGCAGCCTTTAATCCGATAGAAGTTTTGATAGTGTGATCCTCATATTGTGGTACAGGTGTTACTACTGCCTTTTTTAACTTATATTTTTCTTCAAGTTTAACCTCAAGATTCTCCAAATTTTCTTCCATATCATCTATTTTAATTTGGACAATCCCTTCTCTTTTAGCCGTTTGCAGCATACGTGACACCGTAGGCCTTGAAACACCAAGTTTTTTTGCAATTTCATTCTGTGTATAATCCAGTAAATAATAAAGTTTAGCAGCTTCTATCACTTTACTTTTTTTATCTGCTTCCATTTTGGTCCCCTAGTTTTCCACTAATTTTCACTCTTTTATTTCATTGACCTAAAAAACAATTGTCTTATTCCCCTGAACAATAATCCTGTCCTGTAAGTGCCATTTCACAGCTTTGCTGAGCACATTTCTTTCAATGGATTGTCCTATTTTCTTCAATTGCTGAATATTATCCTGATGATTAACCCGCATAATATCCTGTTCAATGATGGGCCCTTCATCTAAATCATCTGTTACATAATGACTAGTTGCTCCAATTAATTTAACCCCACGTGCAAACGCTCTTTCATACGGTCGTGCTCCCATAAACGCTGGCAAAAAGGAGTGATGAATATTAATGATTTTATTCTCATACATTTCAACAAAGCTTGGCGAAAGAATTTGCATATAGCGCGCTAACACGATTAGATCGATTTGATGTTTATCGAGCAGCTCCTTCTGCCTTAACTCCGCATCTTCCTTTGTTTCCTTCGACACAGGTATATAGTAAAAAGGGATGTGCAGCGATTCTACCAGCTCTTTAGCAGCCAGATGGTTACTGATTACGATCGGAATCTCTGTCATTAAATCCCCTGATTGCCACTCCCATAGCAGCTCTCTTAAACAATGAAGCTCCTTTGAAACAAATATAGCCGTTTTCTTTATGTGATAGTTAAAGATTATATCCCACTTCATCTTAAACTTATTCGCTATTGAAAGAAATTCCTCTTTTAGTTTCTTCTCGTTGTCAGCCAGATCAGGACATTCGAATTCAATCCTCATAAAAAACGTACCGCCATTACTGTCTGTTGAATATTGATTTGATTCCAGGATGTTAGCGCCTTGTTTAAACAAGACATCAGATACTGCTGCCACAATTCCTTTTTTGTCCGGACAGCTAATTAGCAGGCGCCCTTTATCTCGCTGACTCTCTTTATACAGATTTACATGCTTTTCAGCGATTGTTTCCATTCCCTCACCATCCTGATCTGCACAGATATATATTTATCCGCTTACATTTCCTACATTTTATCACAAATATTCCATCCTACCTGTTGAAATATTTTTATCCTAAAAAATTAGTTGTTTCGGTAAAAGAGCAAAATGTAGCACTTCCTCATCAAGCCTTTATAATCGTTGATTTTCCCGCATTATAATTTTATTCACCAACGTTCTTATTCACCATGTGAATGTTGATTCTTATTCATTTTGACTATTTGTTTTCCCATCTTAAGAGACGCATTTTCTCGCAATAAATACGATTTATTAATTATATTTTCATTTCATGTTTCTAAAGGTATGCTTAGCGGGTAAATAGGTAAATATTGTTTTATTAGTTGAAGCTGCTAATAGAGAGATGCGAGGTGGTACAAATGGGGCATAACCATACAATGATGCAATTTTTTGAGTGGCATATTTTACCTGATGGTACTCATTGGAAACGGTTGAAGGAATTAGCGCCAGTATTAAAAAACTGCGGAATAGATTCTGTTTGGATCCCACCCCCAACGAAAGGACAAACACCTGAAGATACAGGTTATGGTATATATGACTTATATGATCTAGGGGAATTTGATCAAAATGGTTCTGTACGCACGAAATATGGTACGAAGGATGAGTTGATAGAAGCAGTTGAGGCATGCAAAGAAAATGATATTTGTGTGTATGCAGACATCGTTATGAACCATAAAGCAGGTGCGGATGAAACAGAAAGATTTAAAGTTGTAGAGGTTGATCAGAACGACCGTACAAAGGAGATTTCGGACCCATTCGATATAGATGGCTGGACGAAGTTCACGTTTCCCGGGCGCGGCAATACATATTCTGATTTCAAGTGGAATATGGAGCATTTCAATGGGACTGATTATGATGAAGGAACCATTCGCACAGGTGTATTTAAATTTCTCGGTGAAAATAAAGGCTGGAATGAACATGTTGATAAAGAGTTTGGAAACTATGACTATTTAATGTTTGCCAATATTGATTATCGCCATCCAGATGTACGAAATGAAATGAAAAATTGGGGCAGATGGCTCGCTGAAACCATTAAATGTGAGGGATATCGCTTAGATGCCATTAAGCATATTGATTATACCTTTATTAAAGAATTTGCCATTGAAATGAGAGAGGCTCACGGTGATGACTTTTATATGGTGGGAGAGTACTGGAATCCCGATTTACAGGCTTGCCAGGAGTATTTAGAAAAAGTTAATCATACACTTGATTTATTTGATGTGCCTCTCCACTATAAATTACATCAAGCTTCTCAAATGGGACGAGATTTTGACCTTACAACCATTTTTCATAATACTCTAGTAGAATCTAATCCATTAAATGCGGTAACCTTTGTAGACAACCATGACTCACAGCCGGAAGAATCTCTGGAATCATGGATCGAAGATTGGTTTAAACCGTCTGCTTATGCACTCATCTTACTTCGCCATGACGGTTACCCGTGTGTTTTTTACGGGGATTATTATGGCGTTGGCGGCGAAAACCCAGTTGGGCGTAAAAACAAACTGATTGATCCACTTCTTTATGCTCGGGTCCATAAAGCCTATGGAGAACAGGTCGATTACTTTGACCATCCAAATACTATTGGGTGGGTAAGATTAGGAACCGAAGAAAAGGAGAACTCTGGCTGCGCTGTTGTTATTTCAAACGGTGACGAAGGCGAAAAAAGAATGTGTGTAGGAGCTGAACGAGCCAGGGAAATATGGACTGATTGTACAGGCAACCGACCAGATAAGATTGAGATTGACGAGGAAGGCTGGGCAACATTCCCTGTAAATGGCGGCAGTGTTTCTGTGTGGACCAAGCCTGACTCAGAAGATTAAAAAGCTTAAGCTAGAGTAGCATCCAGAATTTATATAAACAGGGGGCTTATGAGTAATGAAACACTGTTTACTGCAGTGTTCCATCACTCATAGCCCCTCATATTTTTCATCATTTCACTAAATCATACGATATGATTGCCGGTTTACCGGTTCTGGGATCCTCTACAATAGAAGCATCAATCTGGAACACTTCTTTTAATACTTCCGCACTCATAACTTCATTAGAACTCCCCTGTAAAATCAACTGCCCCTTTTTAATGGCAACCAATTCATCTGCAAACCGGCTAGCATGATTCAAATCATGGATTACCATCACAATGGTTCGGCCATCCTCTTGATTCAGTTTTTTTAAAAGCTCAAGAACCTCCAACTGATGTGCCATATCCAAATACGTGGTTGGCTCATCCAGTAACAATAACCCCGTCTCCTGGGCAATTGCCATTGCAATCCACGCACGCTGACGTTGCCCGCCGGATAAGGAGTCCACTGCATGATCTTTAAAATCACTTAATCCGGTAACACGAATCGACCAATCGACCATTTCTCTGTCATGTTCATTTAAGCGTGAGAAACCACCCTGATATGGGGTTCTTCCATAAGAGACCAAGTCGGTTACAGAAAGACCGGCAGGAGCTTCCGGTGACTGGGGCAGGATAGCCATTTTTCTGGCAATCTCCTTTGTAGGTGTATTCTTAATATCTTTTCCATCTAAAATAACTGATCCATACATAGCTGGATGTAATCTTGCCATTGTCTTCAAAATAGTCGATTTTCCACAGCCATTTGGACCAATAATGGCTGTAATCGCTCCTTTTTTTATATCTAAATTCAGTGAAGGAACAATTACATTTCCGTCGTAGCCTATTTTTAAATTCCGAGCTGACAATTCCAAAAGGTTTACCCCTCCTCTACTTTGATTTCATTAAGAGATAAATAAAATATGGAGCACTGATAATAGAGACGATTACCCCTGAAGGAATATCGACACGGAACATATTTTTACCCAGCATATCTGCCAACAGCAAAATAAGGGCTCCAATCATAGCTGAAGCTGGTAAAAATGCCCCATGTTTAGGACCAACAAGCTTCCTTGCAATATGGGGTGCTATTAGTCCAAGAAAAGCAATCCCCCCGCCAACTGTCACACCTAACCCAGCCAATGCAACTGCGGCACCAATTAAAACTAAGCGCTCTTTTTCTGTACGAATTCCCAGTCCTGACGATACAAGACTCCCAAGATTTAATACATTTAGTGTGTGTGATTTATATAAAATAAATGGAATTAAGATTAAAAACCACGGCAGCAAGGCCCACACATATTTCCACTGTGTAGCCCAAAGATCTCCGGATAACCAAACTATCGCTTTCATGAAATCATGCGGATTCAATCTGAGCTGCATGGCAGTTAAGACAGCTGAAAATCCAGCATTAATACCGATTCCAACTAAAAGAAGGCGAATCGTGTGCAGCCCTTTCTTCCATGATAATGCCAATATCAATACGGCTGTAAGCATGGCTCCGGCAAATGCAAAGAAAGGCATAATAAATGTACCTATCTGGCTCTGACTGCCAAGCGTAGATTGAAATACAGTAATATAAATTAATACAGCAAGACCAGCACCTGCATTAATCCCTAATATCCCAGGCTCCGCTAATTCATTCTGAGCAACTGTTTGCAATACTGCTCCCGATATAGCCATTCCTGCTCCTACCAAAATAGCCAGTAAGATAGCCGGCAACCGGATCTCAAATAAAACAAGCTCCTGCTTAGCTGTTCCATTTCCCACAATCGTCTGCCACACCTCTGCTGGTGAAATACTGACCTTTCCTATATTCAGACTGATTAAACTGACCGTAATAATTAGTATGAACAAAGCAATCCATACTCTTGGCAAATTAGCAATCTTCTTCAAAACAATTGCCTCCCTTCACTGCGAACAAGGTACAGGAAGAAAGGAACTCCAATAAGTGCTGTCATAACACCAACCGGAGTTTCATATGGGGGATTAATCACTCTTGAGGCAACATCGGCCAACAATAACAAGGCACTTCCGAGAACAGCTGCGAGAGGCAGTAACTTTCTATAGTCCGTTCCAATCAACATCCTGGTTATATGAGGAATGACAAGACCGATAAAACCAATCGTCCCAGAGACCGCAACCGAGCTGCCAGTCAGTAATAAAATAACGATAATTCCTAAAGCTCGGACTAGCTTGATGTTAACCCCAAGCCCCTTCGTTACATCCGTACCAAGCGATAATAACGTAAGCGAATGTGCAATACTAAGTAAAATAGGCAATCCTATTAAGCCAACCGCTGTAATTATTTTTACCTCAACCCAATGACTATTCGCCAATTCACCTGCATACCAGAAGCTAATATTTTTCGTGACATCAAAATATAAAGCCATGCTGGTTGTCAAAGAACTTAAAAACATCCCAGTTGCCATACCCGCCAAAGCCAATTTAACTGGTGTTACCCCTCCTCTGGATAAGGCAGATAAAGAAAATACCAATAGGACAGCCAATCCTGCTCCAATCATGGATGCACTAATAGAACCCATTATGGATAATCCAGAGAAAACCGTTAATGATAAAACTAAAGCAAATGCAGCCCCATTGGATACTCCCAAAAGAGATGGTTCAGCAAGTGGATTTCTAGTCAATGCCTGCATAACAGCACCAGAAATGGCTAAGTATGCCCCAACAAGGCCTGCCATCAGTGCCCGCGGCAATCTGATTTCCCAAATAATCTGATGTGTCACATTATCAGGATTTCTATGGAGCAAAGCCTCCCATACTGTTGAAAGGTCTATCATTTTTGTTCCAATTATTAATGAAGTAATAAAAATAACTAGTAGTAGTAAAAAAGACAGCGGGAGAACAATGCCAATCCGTTCCCTGCGAGATGGAATATTTCTATCCTCGTTCTTCTGCACGTACGTTCAGTCCTTCAAAATTATAATATGTAGTCCAAAGGAATCCACCTTTCTAGTGTTACCTTAAAATGAATAGGTATGAATTTCCTTTGACCCTTCAAATGAGAATGATTATCATTAATAGTAACGAATTTATTTTACATACTAAAGGAGGATATAGCAATGGTAATAAATAATAAATACACACGTCTTCTGGTATTCATGCTGTGTGCAGTATTATTGCTTGCAGCCTGTGGCTCAAATGATGACAATGATACTTCTAACAAGGAGCAGTCTGACAAGAAGGTTACAGATGCAATCGGTGAAATGAGCTTCCCTAAAGACCCTAAAAGAATACTGGCACCAAATTTAGAGGATTATTTAGTCACTTTGGGCATTAAACCTGCTGCTCAATGGTCAATCGGTACAACTGTTCATAATTATTTACAGGATGAACTTAAGGATGTTCCTTTGATTTCATGGGATATGCCGATAGAAGATGTGATCGAAGCGGAACCAGACTTAATTATGTTCGAATCTGAAGCTGCTATTCAGGAAGGCCAGTATGAGGAATACAAAAAAGTAGCTCCAACCTATGTATTTAAGGAAGAAGATGCTGCTGACTGGAGAACTTTACTGACAAAAATGGGCGAGTTGTTCGGTAAAGAAGATCAGGCAAAAAAAGCAATTCAAGACTATGAGGATAAAGCTGCGGAAGCTAAAACAGCAGTTAAAGAGAAAATCGGAGATGAGTCTGCCGCTCTGATTTGGGTAACAGGCGGTCAGTACTTTGTTTTCGAGGGTGATCGTTACGCTTCAAATGTACTCTATAATGATTTAGGAATTAAGATGCCAACTTATATTAGTAAACTTGGTGAAGCACAGGCAACATGGCAGGGCACTTCACTTGAGGCATTAGCGGATTTGGATGCAGACCACCTCTTTATTGCTGCAGCGAGCGGCGAACCAGGAATGGAAACATTGGAAAACAGCTCTATTTATAGATCCATTCCGGCTGTCCAAAAAGGAAATGTTTATACATTTGAAGATTCCAGCAACTGGACAACCAATGCTAAAACGGCCAATGCTAAAACAATCGATTTGGTACTAGATTCCTTAACTAAATAATAAACAAAGGAGGCTCTTTTTTAAGAGTCTCCTTTTTATTGTATGTCTGAAGCTTACTTTTTTCTATTATATAAATCCTCTCTTCGGTCCTCAAAAACGGAGATGCGAGTTCGTACCTGATCGACTTCCTGTATGTTTAAGTCAGCATAAAGGATAGATTCTGCTGTAGAACCAATTGCAATTGTATCGCCCCATGGATTGATAACCATGGAAAACCCGCCGAATGTGTTATTAGGATCTTTTCCGACTCGATTGACAGCTATAATAAATAGCTGGTTTTCTATGGCTCGCGCCTTCAAGAGCGTTACCCAATGATCCACTCTTGCTTCCGGCCATTCTGCCACTACGAATATAAGCTTTGCTCCCGCCAAAGCATGTTTTCTTACCCATTCGGGAAAGCGGATATCATAGCAAATCAGGCCCCCGCTCACATTTTCATCTATCTTAAATAAATTCTCTTTTTGTCCCGCTATAAGATATTGATGTTCATCCATTACGTTAAAGAGATGAACTTTATCATACTCAGATATGACCTCTCCAAAGCGATTGAATACATACATTCTATTAAAATACCCTTTTGAGGTTTTCACAGATACAGAGCCGCCAACAATATTGACATTGTACTTTAATGCCAAAGAAGAAAGCAGCTTAATCGTTTCCTTCCCATCAAGGTCAGCAAGTTCCCCCAGCTGTTGCAGTGCATAGCCTGTATTCCACATTTCAGGCAGCACAATACAATCCGCACCATTCTCGGCCGCCTCAGTTATAGACTCTGTTACATGCTTAAAATTTTCAATTGGCTTTCCATACTCGATATCCATTTGTACACAGGCGATTTTCAGGTGGCTTCCCCCTCTCTCTTCTATTAAATAGGTTATTTCAATAGATGGCTGATAGCAACTTTGATGCTATCCGTTTATCCAATATGTAAGAAAGATGGAATCGGCTTAATCATCGACTCCATCATCCAATTCTCCACTAAGAATTTATAATTGTCTGTTCATAACCATTCGGATTTTGCCTTTGCCATTTCCAGGAATCAGCGCACATATCCTTCAGACTCTTTTCTGCTTTCCAGACCAGTACCTTTGCGGCCTTTACGGAATCAGCGTAACTAACAGCCACATCACCGGGCCTCCGTTCCACTAATTCGTAAGGGATTTTCCTTCCGCTAACACTCGCGAACGCATCCACCAGGTCCAGGACACTGTATCCGTTTCCTGTTCCAAGGTTAAATGCTTCTACTCCGGATCTACCCTGCAGATATTCCAATGCCTTCAAATGGCCCTTCACTAAATCGACTACATGGATATAGTCGCGGACACCCGTACCATCATGAGTTTCATAATCGCTGCCAAAAACGGATAATTTATCTCTTTTTCCAATGGCAACCTGTGTGATATATGGCATTAAATTATTGGGAATACCACTTGGATTCTCACCGATTCTTCCTGATTCATGAGCTCCTATAGGGTTGAAGTACCTCAGCAAAGCGATACTCCATGCTGGATCGGAAACATGCAAGTCACACAGAATTTCCTCTATCATTAATTTTGAACGTCCATATGGATTGGTTGCTGATAATGGAAAGGACTCATCAATCGGTACCCGATCCGGCATACCATATACAGTGGCAGAGGAACTGAATACCAGCTTCTTCACCTGATGCTTCGCCATAACTTCACATAGTCTGATGGTACCCGTCACATTATTTTCATAATATCTCAGAGGCATTGAAATGGACTCACCAACTGCTTTTAAACCGGCAAAATGGACAACTGAATCAAAATCATATTTTGCAAACAATTGGTCAATAGCTTCCTTATCTACTAAATCTATATTATAGAAAGGAAATTTCCTACCAGCTAACTCTTTCACTCTTTCAATTGCTTCCACATGACTATTAGAGAAATTATCCAGCACCACAATATCATAACCCGCTTTTAAGAATTCAACCGCCGCATGGCTGCCTATATAACCAGCACCACCTGTAATGAGTATCGCCATCCATGATCCACTCCCCTGTTTCTCACGATTGGTAATTAGAAATACACATACACTAATTTTACCTTATTTAGAATTATGTGGTACTTAATTTCTTTATGAGTTAAAAATACTAAAAGAAGAACAGGGCAGTGGATACTCAATTTATATTGCCGCAAGTCGATATTTAGGCTTGTTTAAATATCACTTGTTTTAGCTTTAAGGAATTCATCCTTAATCCTCTGCAGTAACGACTGATTTGTCAGAAGGCGATAACCTGTATTGGCCAAGGCTTTTGCACCAGTAATGACGGCTTGGTCTCCAAGTTCTGATATAGCACACTCTCTAAATTCTTTTGTGTGGGCGATTAGATCATTCGGACCAATTTTGATATAAGGATGCGCTGTCGGAACAACATGGCTTACATTTCCTGCATCTGTTGAACCGGATGCATTCCGCGTACCCTGTACAACCTCCTCACCTAGAGCTGCCAGTTCTTCTCGAAGTACCTCATCAAGAGCCGTGTTCAGAACGAAATCATGAACTTCATTTTGAAATCTTTCTATTTTTACATCGGCTCCGGTTGCCAACGCCGCACCTTTGGCAATCTGAATAATCCTTTCCGATATTTCCTCACAACTTTTCCAAGTTGAAGCTCTAATATAGAATCTTGCAGAGGCATAATCAGGAATGATATTAGGTGCATCTCCTCCATTTGGAATAATGCCATGAACCCTTATATCTGTCGGCAGCTGCTGTCTCAATGCGCCAATCCCATTAAATAACTGGATGACCGCATCAAGTGCATTAATCCCTTCCTCTGGTGCTGCCGCAGCATGCGCCGGTTTCCCATAAAAATGAAAGTCAAGGGGATTAACAGCCAAGAAAGGCTGAGTTGTTCTCGTTTGACCAGAAGGATGAATGATAATAGCTGCATCCACACCGTCAAACAATTGATGCTTTACATAACTGCCCTTCGCACTTCCATTTTGACCCCCTTCTTCTGCCGGGGTACCGTAAACAAGTACCGTTCCCCCTATTTCCTCGAGTACTAAACCAAGCGAAATTCCAGCCGCTACGCTGGTGATGCCAATGATATTATGGCCGCATGCATGGCCAAGGCCAGGAAGCGCATCATACTCGGCAAGAAAAGCTATCGTAGGCCCCGGCTTTGAGGATGATTTCCTCGCTAAAAATCCAGTTTTATGGCCAGCAATATCATTTGTTACCTCAAAGCCAGCATCGATTAATACCTTGGTCAGTGTTTCAGATGCAAAGAATTCTTCATTCCCTATTTCTGGATTTTCATGAATTTGGTGGCTTATATTTATATATTTGTTTTTCTGCTGATCTATATATTCATTGATAATATCTTTATGAAAAATGCGACCTTCGTTTTTAATCATTGCTCTGCCTCCAATCTCTCTAATAATCTTATACCTATGTTAGTATCCGAAGTAATTCATTGATCGACTGCCGGGCTGGTCCAGGCATCCTGATAATTAACCAATTCTTCTATTGAAACAAAAGCCGGAATGGTATTTCCTTTAAATGTTTTAAGGATAAAATCCTCCACTTCCTCGGAATGATAGATGTCTGCCAGTTTTTTTAGCTCAGCGCGGTCTTTATCCCCTTTTTTTATAGCGATAATATTAATGTATGGTTTGGCCGTTGCACTTTCATGGAACAAGGCATCCTTTAATGTCAATCCTGCCTCAACCGCAAAGTTATTGTTTATAATAGATGCATCTACATCTTCAAGAAAACGCGGTGTATTCCCGGCAGCTACCAGTTCGAGTTTAATATTTTTTTGATTTGATTTAATTTTTTCCAAAGAGCCTATTCCATCAAAATTATCTGTTAGTGTAATGAAGCCAGCCTCCTGCAAAAGAAGTAGCGCCCGGCCAAGATTTGTACCTTCATTAGGGACAGCAATTTTAGCCCCATCAGGCAATTCCTTTAAATCCTTATGCTTATTTGAGTAGATTCCCATTGGTGCAATAACAGTAGAGCTTAGTGGCTCAAGATCTAATTTTCTTTCTTCCACTTGTTCTTCAAAGTAAGAAATGGTCTGGAATGCGTTAGCATCCACTTCGCCATCATTTAGAGCTGTATTCGGCAAAATATAATCACTGAACTTTACAAGCTCTATATTGAGCCCCTTCTCCTTAGCGAGTTCAGCAATATAATCCCATATTCTTGTGTCTCCGCTGCTTACTCCAACCTTAATGGTAGAGCTGCCCTCTTTTGCACTGCCTTTCGAATCGCTTCCACATGCTGCTGTTACGACAGTACATGCAATTATTAAAATAGTAAGAAAAAGTTTTTTCATTTTTTCCATCTCCTTCTTTATCGTCTTCTTATTTTTCTAGCCAGCGTATTACCTATGGATTGTAAAAGCTGTACAATGATTACCAGTGCCGCAACGGTTACAATCATGGTGTTAGTGTCAAACCTCTGATAACCATAGGTGAGGGCAAGATCTCCAACTCCTCCAGCTCCTACTGCCCCTGCCATTGCTGAGGCTCCAACCAGCCCAATAGTTGCTGTTGTAAAGGTTAAAACAAGAGAGCTAAGTCCCTCTGGTATTAAAAACCGAAAAATGATCTGCCATTCAGTCGCGCCCATTGACTGAGCTGCTTCAATAATTCCCTTATCAACTTCCAATAATGAATTTTCAACCAATCTGGCAATATAAGGACCTGCATAAAATACAAGCGGTACAATGGCGGCATTCGTTCCAATCGCCGATCCAACAACCAATCGTGTAAATGGAATCAAAGCCACCAATAAAATAATGAAGGGAACCGAGCGTAAAATATTAATGATTGGGTTCAATATATTAAACACCCACTTATTCTCCAGAATGTGACCCTTTCTCGTTATGACGAGTAAAATCCCTAAAGGCAATCCAATCACGGCCGCGAATAGTAAGGAGAAGAAAACCATATAGAGTGTGTCACTGAATCCAATCAGTAACTGTTCAAGTGTAATTTCCATTCCTAAAAACTGTTCATTCATGATAGCTTAACCTCCTGCAAGAGCACATCCTCACTCTCTATGTATTGGATCGCCTTCTTTATTTCTTCTGTTTCACCGATGACCTCAACGATTAAATTCCCAAAAGGGGTTTCCTGTATTTCAGAAATATTGGCAGAAAGAACACTTAAATGGACATCAAAACTTTTCGCCACTGTTGAAAGTAGATGCTTGCCAGACGAAGATCCCAAAAAATTAAGTTTCCAAACTGCTGGTTTATTCTCCTTTAAGGATTTCAAAAAGCTCTGCGGAATCTCGTCGTGAATGACTGTTCTAACAAACCGCTTGGCAACCTCAGTGGTTGGCTTGGAAAAAATATCAAGAACAGGACCCTGCTCAACAACCCTCCCATTTTCCATGACAGCGACCTTATTGCATATCTCTTTAATCACCGACATTTCATGTGTAATAAGCAAAATTGTTATATTGTATTCTCGGTTTATTTTTTTCAATAGCTCTAAAACATCCCTGGTCGTCTGCGGATCCAATGCCGATGTAGCTTCGTCACATAGCAGGATAGATGGATTCGTGGCCAGAGCTCTCGCAATTCCAACCCTCTGCTTCTGTCCCCCTGACAATTCATCCGGGTAACTTCGACCCTTAGCTGATAACCCCACGAACTCCAGTAATTCTCGAACTCTATTTTGAATCGTTTCTTTACGAACGCCGGATAGTATCAATGGAATCGCTACATTATCAAATACCGTCTTAGATTGAAGTAAATTGAAATGTTGAAAGATCATCCCGATTTTCTTTTTCTCTGCCCTTAATTCCTTTGCTTTGAGACTGGCAAACGATTTACCATTCACAAGGACCTCCCCCTCAGTAGGCCGTTCAAGCATATTAACTAAACGCAAAAGTGTACTTTTCCCGGCCCCGCTGTATCCTACCACTCCAAAAATATCCCCTTTTTCAACCGTTAAATGAACGCCTCTCAGAGCATCTACGCTTTGACCATTTGCTTGATATGACTTTTTTATGTTTCGAAACTCAATCATGTTCTCTCCTCCAGGCCTAAAAAATTCGAAATGCAAAAAGCCCCTTCTGTCATTAGACAGAAGAGGCTTTGTATGAACATATACATAAAAAGACAAGTAGAAATATGTTCGCTTAAAGCTTCCTCTTATCTCTCAAACAGATGTTTGTTGGAATTAGCACAGTATTTTTACCATAGTAAAAATCCGCTGCCGAAGTATCATAGGGCCAAATCCCTCCACTTCTCTCGATAAGAATCGCTTGCTATTCAATTAAATTTGATGTTTCCAACTATATCCTATCTTGTTTAGCAATGTCAATAATAATTTATAATATTTAAAATATTTTTGATTTATAATAAAGAATATCCTAAATCAAGTTACAGCAACTAAAATTCATGAATATTTCCAATTCATGAATCATTTTGGTCAGTTATTCGTATAGGATATTAAGGTAAATTATAGAAAAAATAAGGAGGGGTACTTTGTGGGAAATATCTTCATCTATTCCATTATCATTGGGATTATATCGGCACTTATTCTTGTGCCATTCAAAAATAATGAAAAATTACGTATCCATATGAAGGGGAAAACAAAACTGCTTGTTTTTGTCAGCTTAGCTGCATTAATCACGATTGGAGCATTTTTATTTTATTACTTCACCCTGTTGGATCAAACTATCTCTTCTCTTTGGATTTTTGTCATCATACTAACCTTGCTGGGTTCAATGCTTGCTACGGGTATGGAGAGAACCATTAAGGGTATTTTATTTGCAGGTAGTTTGCTTGTCGGTCTCTATTTTTTAACGGCATTTCTGTTCAATGCCGATGAAAAGTATACTATAGCTAAAATGGACATCAAAGAAGAAATTCAAACATTTGATGAAAATAAAAAGCCGGCCAGCGTGCCTCCTCAATACGCGCGCAATAAAATGAAAAAAGCATTTGGCCAGGTACCAAATACGAGCTACTACGAATTAGGGAATTTACAAATCCAAAAAGTAGATGGTGAGTATGTTTATATTGCTCCAGTCGAATTTTCAGGATTCTTCAAATGGCTGAAAGGGAAAGAAACTCCTGGTTACTTTATATTGAGTGCTACAGATTCATCAGCCAACCCAAAATTTGTTGATGCAGAAATGATCTACACTCCTTCTGCATTCTTCAATAAAGAAACAGAGCGCCGTATTCGTCTACAGTATCCATCCTACATATTCTATGGGGATTCACAGCTTGAAGTAGATGATAATGGCACGCCATTTTATATTCGCTCTTATGGTGATTTTGTCTCTGCCAGAAATGGCTTTAAGGTAAAAGGTGTTGTGGTGATGGATGCCAAAACTGGGAAGTCCAACTCTTATTCCCTTTCTGAAGCGCCCGAATTTATTGATGGTGCCGTTGCACCAGAAGTCGTCAGTACACAAAACAGCTACTTCGGAAATTATATTCATGGCTATTGGAACAGCCTATTTGGAAAATCAGATGTTAAACTGCCTTCTGATGAGGGTACCGAAGCGAATGTAAGTCCGATCTTTGATGAAAATGGAGATATGTATTATTTCACTGATTTCACGAGTCCTAAAGAAGGCGTCGATTCTATGCTCGGCTATGCGCTCACAAATTCCAGGACAGGTAAAGCTGTCTATTATACAGGTAATATGGAGGAATCCTACATGGATTCACAGGGTGCCCTGCAAATTATCGAGAAGAAGTTTATAGAAAAGAAATGGGAAGGAGAAATGCCCATCATCTATAATTTTTACGGTGAAGCCAGTTGGTTAACAGGAGTCCTGGATTCAAATGGATTCCTACAAAATTATTTCATTGTATCTGCTGCCAATCCTGAAATAACAGCATATGGGTCAACGCCAAATGAAGCCTTAAAGCTATACAAAACAGCACTTCAAAAAGGCGGCGGAACGGTTAACGGCACCTCCACAAGTGTTGAGAAGAAAATCGATGGGAAAGTTATCAGAGTCTATAAAGAAAAATCAGGTGAATATACCGTCGTTTCGTTCCTTCTGGATAATGGACAAAGCTACAATATGTCCTCTGAAAAGGATCCTTTGATCATATATCTGCAGGAAAACGATGAGGTATCTGTAACGTACCTGGATACCGGGGAAAACTTTTTACCTGTTAACGGTATTACAATTAAGAATTTACAATAATATATACTGAAGAAAATAGATCATCCTCACTCGAGGATTGATCTATTTTTTAACAACTGGACTAATTTTATTACCCATATTTAAATTATTGTTAAATATATAGTTAGAATCGTGTTGAATAGGGTAAATAAAATTAGTCATAAATACTCATAATAGGTAGTGTTTACATTATTAAGAGGAGGGCTTTGGAGTTAAATTCTATAGATCAATACCCATACTGGATGTAGTTCCAAAAGAATTAGAGCGCAAATGGAAATATACTTTAGAATTCATTCTTCAGAACTAAAATTTGCTTAAGATACACTTACATGGTTAAAGCATTCTCAGCTGTTTTCCATACATAATCAGTATTAATATGTGAGTTAGATTATTTTCACATAACATTTAGGAAGTACTTTCCATTTACAAATCTCTATATATTTTATTAGATTAAATAAGTATAATACTGCTCTTTTTTTATTTCTCCACCCTTTATTACATCTTTTTCTTCACAACAAATAAATGGAAATCTTATAGTAATCTAATATTATTTGGTAAGTATTGATTGCCAAAAAACCGTATCTTTATATATACTCATAGAGATACATACATTCTGTTATAAGATTAAAACATCCCTTTTAACCCGCCCCAATTGGATATAGAGGGTTTTTAAACGTTACTTATATGAAGGAGGTTCACAATGAAGAAATTTTCAAAATTCACATTCCTAATAGCAATGGCTATTGTCATGATTGCTTCATTTATATTCCCGGCTTTAAACACGAAAGCAGAAGGAAAAAAATATGAGATTGCAACAGATATTACATTTGCCCCATTTGAATTCCAGGAAACGAATGGCGAATTTGTAGGTATAGATATCGATTTACTCAATGCTATAGCTGAAAATCAAGGGTTTGAAGTAGAAATTAAGCCGCTTGGATTTAATGCAGCCGTACAAGCACTAGAGTCCAATCAAGTAGACGGCGTTATTGCCGGAATGAGTATAACAGATGAAAGACAACTGAAATTTGATTTCTCCGATCCCTATTTTGAATCTGGTGTCGTAATGGCGGTTGCCGAGGGAAATGAAGAGATTAAATCCTATGAAGATTTAAAAGGAAAAAAGGTAGCCATTAAAACAGGTACAGAAGGTGCCAGCTTTGCAGAAAGCATAAAAGATAAATATGGCTTTAAAACGGTAACCTTTGATGATTCCGCCAATATGTATGACGATGTTAAAACAGGTAACTCTGCAGCTGTTTTTGATGATTACCCAGTTCTGGCATATGGGATTACGCAAGGCAACGGATTAGAAATCGTTACTGAAAAAGAAAAAGGCGGCTCCTATGGATTTGCTGTCGCTAAAGGGCAAAATGCGGAATTGATTGAGCAGTTCAATACAGGTCTAGCCAATCTAAAAGAATCCGGTGAATATCAGGATATTATGGATAAGTACTTGAAGGCAGAAAAAAGCACCGATACTAATAACGGTTTCTTCGGCTTATTAGAATCAAGTATGCCAAGTCTGTTAAAAGGTCTTCAAATGACCCTGATATTGACTGTCGTATCTCTTGTTATAGCATGTATCCTAGGTATTATATTTGGTCTGATGCGTGTGTCCCATCTCAAAATCTTAAGGGCAATCGGCGTCATTTACGTAGATATCTTTAGAGGAACTCCACTGATTGTTCAAGCTTTCTTTATCTATTTCGGTATTCCAGCAGCACTTGACTTCCGTATATCTGCAGTTGCTGCCGGTATCATAACATTAAGCTTAAATGCTGGTGCATATATGGCTGAAATTGTACGCGGTGGTATCGAATCCGTTGATAAGGGACAAATGGAAGCTGCCCGAAGCCTTGGTCTTCCATATAAAAAGGCAATGGCAAAGGTTATCCTTCCACAGGCAATCCGTCTGATGATTCCATCTATCATTAACCAATTTATCATTACATTAAAAGATACCTCTATCCTATCCATCATTGGTATTAATGAATTGACTCAAAGCGGAAAAATCATTATTGCCAGAAACCTTGAGTCCTTCCAAATGTGGCTGATTGTAGGGTTTATATACTTTATCATTATTATGATTTTAACTAAGGTATCAAACCGTATGGAAAGGAAGATCCAAAATGGGAAAGCTTAAAGTAAAAGGATTAAAAAAATCATACGGGAAGCTGGAAGTACTAAAGGATATCAGTCTTGAGGTTAAAGAAGGCGAAGTTGTCTGCTTAATCGGCCCTTCTGGATCCGGTAAAAGTACACTTCTGCGCTGCCTCAATTTACTTGAAGAAGTAAATGAAGGTGACGTAACAGTTGATGATAAACATTTAACTGATAAAAACACAGACATTAATAAAGTTAGGGAAAATATCGGAATGGTATTCCAGCATTTCAATCTCTTCCCGCATATGACAGTACTAGATAATATTACTTTGGCTCCTGTTGAGCTGAATAAAGCTACAAAAGAAGAAGCAAAAAAAATCGGCTTAAAGCTATTGGCTCGTGTGGGTCTTGAAGATAAGGCCAATGCCATGCCAGCTCAACTGTCCGGCGGACAAAAACAACGTGTGGCGATTGCACGAGCTCTTGCCATGAACCCTGACATTATGTTGTTTGATGAGCCTACGAGTGCACTTGATCCCGAAATGGTCGGTGAGGTTCTGAATGTTATTAAACAGCTTGCACAAGAGGGTATGACCATGGTAATTGTGACTCATGAAATGGGCTTTGCCCGTGAAGTAGCTGATCAGGTCATCTTTATGGATGGCGGTTATGTTGTGGAAAGAGGAACACCTGAAGAAATCTTCTCCAATCCGCAAAATGAACGAACTAAGGATTTTCTTGATAAAGTTTTATAAGGATAAGTTAGGGCACAGTGCTTAAGCACTGTGCCCTTTAGTATTTCTATTTTGATAACCTCCTTCTTGCTGATGTAATGACTATCCATATATGCAGTTACTAAAAGGCCTGATATATATGAATCCTGCCTTTACTCTGATATAAACTTCTATTTCCTGGTTACATGCAACCCTCCATGCAAACACTCCAATATTTTCATAAAAACCTTTATTACGCGCAAAATAAGCTTTAGTATTAATCCAGTTCCCTTACTTTCTGAATTTTCCAGTTTCGAACCGTTCTCTCCAAATGATATTATTATTTTAGTATAATAAATAAAAGTAAAAGCTATAAAATAGGAGTGTTAAAATGGATTCAATTAGCTTTATTGAAATAATACAATTTGTTTTTTTAGGATTACTGCAAGGTCTTACTGAACCTATCCCTGTATCTTCAAGTGGCCACTTGGTCATCTTTCAGCATTTTTTCGGACTTAACATTCCGGGATTAAGCTTTGAGTTGTTTGTAAACTTTGCGTCCCTACTGGCCGTTATCTTTATTTATCGAGCAGATTTAATGAAGTTGATTAAAAATGGATTTTCCTATTTAACAGGTTCTGATAAATCTACCGCCACGAAAAAGGATTTTTATTTTATTCTTTACTTAATTGTTGCTACAATTCCAGCTGCATTTATCGGTCTTTTCTTTGAGGATCAAATCGCATCTATTTTTAAGGGTGTACGTGTCATTGGCTTTGCGCTGATTATCACAGGTATTGCTTTATGGCTTATCCGTAATTTAGAGGGCAGGAAAGCTGAGGGAGAACTAACATTTAAGGATGCCATTATTGTGGGATTATCACAGGCTGTTGCTTTAATACCTGGAATCAGCCGTTCCGGTGCAACGATCGTATCCTCTATGGCTATGGGAATGAACCGTGAAACTGCGTTGAAATTCTCGTTTTTTCTATATATCCCAATCAGTCTTGGCGGCATGGTATTTTCAGTATCCGATATGGTGAACGATCCTGATTTAGGAAGACTGCTGATTCCGTATGCATTGGCATTTATAGCTTCCCTCATCGCCTCCTATTTTTCACTGCGTTGGTTTATGGATATTATGAAAAAAGGGAAATTAGGTTATTTTTCTATTTACTGTTTTATCGTAGGAATCCTCGTTATTATCTTCGGTTAACTTATAAAAAGGAGAACAAGCATTGGTGCTTGTTCTCCTTTTTATATTTGCGAGTCGTTTTTATAGTACACTATATTTATATATACTATACATTTTGAGCTTTACATGACAAAACAACTAATACCCTAAAATAGTTCGAGCTACTTTACCACTATTCGTAATCCTAATAAATAAAGAACGGGTGATGGTTATGTTTAAAATTTTATTAATTGAAGATGACACCAGCCTTTTTAAAGAAATTAAAGAGAGGTTAACCCAATGGTCTTATGAAGTATATGGCGTTCAAGATTTCGGAGAGGTACTTAATGAATTTACGGATATTCAGCCTGACTTAGTCCTTATTGATATTCAGTTGCCTAAATTTGACGGTTTCCATTGGTGCCGGCTGATACGGACGCACTCCAATGTACCCATTTTATTTTTATCATCGAGAGACCACCCTACTGACATGGTGATGTCTATGCAACTTGGTGCTGATGATTTTATACAGAAGCCCTTTAACTTTGATGTTTTAGTTGCAAAGATTCAAGCCATTTTACGAAGAGTTTATAATTATAATGCTGATCAAACACAGCTGAAAATCTGGTGCGGAGCGACCATTAATTACGAAAAAAATACGGTTGAAAATGAACTTGGATCAATAGAGCTTTCAAGGAATGAAATTTACATTTTAAAGCAGTTAATCGATCATAAGAATAAGATTATCAGCAGAGATACTTTAATTCGCAGTTTATGGGATGATGAGCGGTTTGTCAGCGATAATACATTAACGGTCAATGTGAATCGGTTGCGAAAAAGGCTGGATGAACTTGGACTCGGACATTTTATAGAAACAAAAGTAGGTCAAGGTTACATGGCAAAAGAGACGGCTGATTCTTTATGATAAAGAGCTATTTAATTGAAAGACGAAGCTGGATTATCTTATTCCTGTCAATTCATCTATTTATACTCTTTGTGGCTTATATTGACCAGTCTATCCCTTTTCAATCAATTGCTTATATCGTCTTTTTATCTGTAATTTTATTTACCATCTTCATTATCATACGCTATAAAACTGAAACGCAATTTTATAGAAGTTTAGATAAACGGGAAACTGATTTAGACATCTCCACTTTGCCGGATGCAAGGAGCCCTATTGAACGAATTGTTCTAAATAGTATCCTGAATCAAACAGAGCAGCTGAAACATGCAACTGCACACAGCCAAACCTTAATTGAACAAGAAAAAGATGACTTACTCTCCTGGATTCACGAGGTTAAAACTCCGCTAACAGCCATGAATTTAATCATTGATCGCCTTGAGGATGAACGAACAAAATCTGAGCTAACCTATGAATGGATGAGAATTCAACATCTTCTTGATTCTCAACTTTTCCAAAAGCGACTTCAATTTATTGAAAACGACCTTTTAATAGAGAATTTAGATTTACGTAAAATTGTCTATAAAGAAATAAGAGAATTGCAGAGTTGGTGTATCCAGAAAAGAATCGGCTTTGACCTCCAGCTGGATATTACCGAGGTTGTAAGTGATGCCAAGTGGTTGAGCTTTATTATTAGACAGTTATTAACGAATGCAGTCAAATATAGTCATGACTCAGATATTATTATTTCAAGCCGCCCCCTGCCAAATGAACATATCATTTTAACCATACAGGATTTTGGCCGCGGCATTGATCAGAGGGATTTGCCGCGTATCTTTGATAAAGGCTACACTTCTGCTGTGGAACATACCGATAATGCTGCGACAGGTATGGGCTTATATCTAGCTAAAAAAGCAGCAAATCCTCTTATGATTGATATTGGAGTAGATTCAAAACTAGACGAAGGCACCCGATTTACGCTTACCTTTCCAAAGAAGAATGATTTTGTTGAGGTCATTAGCATGTGACAGGAATGTCACATGCTTTTCTATTTTGTTCGGAGAATAGAAGGATTTGAATAGAACGTCCTCTATATAATGAAGGTATCAATTAAAGGGAGACGATTCCATATGAATATATTAGAGGCACATAAAATCCATAAATCATTTGGTAGCAAATTTAATCAGCAAGAGGTTCTAAAAGGCATTGATATTACTATTAAAACAGGAGAATTTGTTGGAATAATGGGCGCCTCCGGTTCAGGAAAAACGACTTTACTTAATGTATTATCTTCGATTGATAAAGTCAGCACAGGGACCATCATGATTAATAATACAGAGATGACAGCAATGAAGGAAAAGAAATTAGCTGAATTCCGCAAGCATCATCTTGGCTTCATCTTTCAGGAGTACAATCTATTAGATACCTTAACCGTTAAGGAAAATATTCTTTTACCATTATCTATTAGCGGCTTATCCAAAAAAGAAGCTATAAAGAAGTTTGATGAGGTAGCTAAGGATCTTAGCATCCTGGACCTGAAGGATAAATACCCAAATGAACTCTCAGGCGGTCAAAAGCAGCGAACATCTGCAGCAAGAGCGTTTATCCATGAACCAAGTATTATTTTTGCCGATGAACCTACAGGTGCCCTTGATTCTAAATCAGCATCCGATCTGTTAAATAAACTAAGTGAATTAAACCAAAAGAGGAATGCAACGATTGTATTGGTTACACATGACCCTATAGCAGCCAGTTATTGCAATCGCGTTATTTTTATTAAGGATGGACAAATCTATACACAGCTAACTAAGGGCCAAGAAGATCGTGAATCCTTTTTCAGAGGAATTATTAAAACACAAGGAATCTTGGGTGGTGTTATGGATGAGCGTTAAAACACTCATATGGAGAAACCTCAAAAAAAATATAAACAACTATTATCTCTATGTATTTGCTTTAGTTTTCAGCGTTGCCCTTTACTTTTCATTTGTTACTCTGCAGTATGACCCCGCAATGGATGCTGCTAAAGGTTCGATAAAAGGAGGGGCTGCACTTCAAGTAGGATCTATTTTGCTCATTAGCATCGTACTTGTATTCCTGCTCTTTGCCAATAGTATTTTTATTAAAAGGCGGGGCAAAGAAATTGGTCTATTCCAGTTAATCGGTATGACGAAATCGAAAATATTCCGTATTTTAAATATGGAGAATGCGATTCTCTACTTTGGTTCATTGGTGGTAGGTATTTTTATTGGATTCTCCATTTCAAAGCTTATTATGCTTATACTAATTAAATTAACTGGTGTCGAGGATATAGCTGCTCTACGTTTTTCAGGAGAAGCGCTAATCCAAACTATTATTGTGTTCAGTGTGATCTATCTACTAATCATGTTATCAAATTATCTCTTCATTAAAAGACAAACTATATTATCATTATTTAGAGTAACTTCTTCCACTGAAGTAAAAGTCAAAAAAATATCTAAATTTGAAATCACAATTGGTATACTTGGTCTTTTTTTAATAGGATCTGGATACTATATTTCAACTAAACTTTTCGGTGAGGATTTATCTACTGGCGATGAGTTAATAGCAGCAATGTTATATATTCTTGGGGCTGTGATAGTTGGGACCTATTTGTTTTATAAAGGCTCTGTGACCTTTATTTTAAATAGTATTCGTAAAAAGAAAGATGGTTATTTAAATGTGTATGAGGTTCTCTCTCTCTCATCTATCATGTTTCGCTTGAAATCGAATGCTATGTTATTAACAATCATCACAACTGTTTCAGCACTTGCAATCGGTTTACTCTCCTTAAGCTATATTTCCTTCTATTCAGTAGAGAAAACAGCGAAGAATGATGTTCCAGCTAACTTCTCCTTTATGAATGAAAAAGATGCTGATCATTTTACAAGTGTCCTTCGTGAAAATGGCATTGCTTTTAAGGAGAAGAAAGTTGACGTTATTCAATCGAGAGTTAATATTGAGCAAATCATAGAAACCAGCCTTAATGTACTTGATCTTCGACTGAATTCTATGCCAATGCCTGTTATCAGTGAAAAGGCAATTGACGATGTTGAGTTATCTGCCCATGAGGCTTATTTCACCGGGTATAGCGACATGCTGAAAAATACGTTGGATTTTAAAGACACAGGTAACATCCAAATAACAGGTAACAACATAACGATTGACCAAAAATATACAGGCCTAAATAGGGATTATGTGATTTCCTGGAACTTTACCATCAGCGGTATACCTGCTGTAGTTGTGGATGAATCTACTTTTCAAAGATTAAAGGATGATATAGATCCAGCTATCCAGGATGCTGACTCACTCTATATTGGGATTGATATCACAGATAATGAACAGCTTCCAGAAGCAAATAGTCTATTCAACCAATTAGCTACTCAGGATGATACACATGAATCTCGTATTAACATGATCCAAGATAACAAAAAAAGAATGGGATTAACGATGTTTATTGTCGGATTTCTCGGTTTAACATTCCTTATTACATCGGGCTGCATTCTTTACTTTAAACAAATGGGTGAAAGTGAGGACGAAAAGTTAAACTTCTCTATCTTAAGAAAACTTGGATTTACCCAACAGGATCTTTTGAAGGGTGTTAAGCTAAAACAATTATTTAATTTTGGAATACCACTCATATTAGGTCTTTGTCATAGCTATTTTGCAGTTAAGTCAGGTTGGTTCCTATTTGGAATAGAGATTTGGACACCGATGTTACTAGTAATGGTGTTGTATACAGTATTCTATTCTATATTTGGAGTATTATCTGTTTCATATTATAAGAAAATCATAAAAGAATCGTTATAAAATTATTTATGGAGCTCTTGCTTTAAATAGCGGGAGCCTTCTTTTCATTTTGAAGAAAATAATTCGAGGAAAATTCTATAAATAGCGTGTTTTAATGATGGGAATTTAAATTTATGGTGCATACTCTAATTGCCTTTGTCTATTCATTTTAGATAAAGGCATTTAATGAAGTATACACCATTCCTAAAGTAGCAACTTTAGAGACAAATGTTATCACAATTGCTTTCATATTAGATCCTCCCTTGTTTCAATATTAGCCCAATATCGCATATGATTAATTACATTAAACAAATAATACAAGAGCCATTGTTACAAATTTAAGTCCAAATACAATTCCTAATCCTTTCATTCTGCCTTTCCTCCTATCTTTTTTTCTTTACGTTTGCATTCCTACAAAGAGCAAATATTACTACATACAATGTTCATTACATAAATAACATTAACGCCATTGTTACAGCTTTAAATCCAAATACAATCGCTAATGGTTTCATTCCTTCTCCTCCTATCTTTTTAATTACATATTGTCCTATTACATAAAAATTTGCATTGCTGTATAAACTAACAATAATGATCCCGCTTTAAGCGCAAAAGTTGATACTACACTTTTCAATTTCACAATCTCCTTTTCAAAAATAAGTGATCTTTCAAGTTGATTTCTCAACCTTACAGATACAGTATAGTCCAAAATGACTATAACAGTCCAGTGAAATTTTCAAAAAAAGTTTGTGAAATTATTCACTTATATTTTGTTAAGCACACCGTTTAATCTATTGGTATACATAGTTGTATACAAGTATTCATAGAAAAATATGATTGTGAAAGCAATGAAAACACTTCCAAAATCATGTGATTTATTTCACAAACTGTATTACTCTATAAAAATATAGACTATAACAGTTTTGTTATCTTGATAATTTTTTTCTAGATTTTATTCACAAACTTTTGTCTGACTGCACCCAATTAATTCGACCTTCAATCTTCAATAAAAAAACCTAACCGAATGTTAGGTTTAAATGAATGAGGAATTTAATCCTTTAACATAATAAAGATCAACTCGAACAACTCGAATATTTGTTTAGGATCTTTACTTGTTATCTCCTTAATTTTATCCAGACGATATTGCAGCGTATTTCTATGAATATGTAACTCTTTTGATGTTAATGTCATATTGCCATTCTTATTAATATAGATCTGCAAGGTCTCCAGCAATTCCGGCGAAGAGATAAGAGAACCTTTAATATAGGAGTGATTAATAAACGAATCTATACCTATCTCGCTGATTCTGGATAAAAAGGATACATCCATATAATGAATAACTCTCTTTTGAAGATTTAATTTTTCACTAATTTGCATAGCACTGATTGCTTGATGATAGCTCTCAGAAATAGTGTCTACATGACTTCCAACACTGATCTTTATAGTCGAATTTTCATTAGTTAACAGGTCAGCCAAGGGTTTGACTCCGCTATTATCCTGTAGCAGGATGATGGAATGCTCATCTTCCTCAAAAACAGGATAATTGATTCTTTTAGGACTTGGCTTTGGCTTTGCAATCAGGACAGATGTTTTTCTTGTCAGATCAAGCTGATAATTCAGGGCTTCCCTTTTTATTTCATCTGAGTATTGGTACTTCGTTTCTACTAATAACTTAAGAAACGCGGACTTCTTTTTACTAATCTCCTCCATACTCTTCAACGCGATTTCTTGTTCAATTAACAGAGAGACTGTGGTTTTGACTAGTTTGCAAAAAGGGATTACCTCACCCGGCTCGCCACTAATCCCAATAACACCTACCATCTTTTGATTAATGACAATCGGTTCATTTGTACCCTTTTTTTCGTACCTATTATCCTCTGTTATTGTAATCATCCTGCCTAAACGTAGGGCTTGGACTGCTCCAGTATGAAAGGTTCCGATTCTGTCCTTACTCCCGCTGCCGATAATGATGCCCTTTTCGTTCATAATATTGATATTATATGGAATATCCGCCATCATTTTATCGACAATATGTTGCGCCTGTTTATTAGTTAACTGATACATGGTGAACAAAACCTTTCTTTATTTCTGTACCGCCTTATCTTATGATCCGTAAATCTTCTCCTATATTTCCATTATAAACTAACAAACCTCTCATCACTTTCTTTGTGCGTTTGCACAAAGAAAATCATCTATCCATCAATAGAATTGTAACCGCTACCAAACTATAATAAGACGTATTCCACACTACTTAGGAGGTTACAAGATGGACGGGATTATGATTAGTTGGATTGGGGCTTTAGCTGGTCTGGCAATAGCCATTATCTTAATCTTAAAAAAGCTGAACCCGCTGTATGCTCTATTTTTAGGAGCCATACTCGGATGTTTAATAGGTGGAGCTAACCTTGAGGAAACAATCAATATACTTGTTGGCGGCACTCAAAGTGTTATGGGGACTGTTATTCGTGTTCTTGCCGCTGGAGTTTTGGCTGGTGTCATGATGGAATCCGGGGCTGCAGAAACAATCGCCCAATCTATTGTTTCTAAATTAGGGGAAAAGAAGGCTCTCATTGCATTAGCTCTTGCCACCATGATTATTACAGCGGTTGGGGTATTTATCCCTGTAGCTGTCCTGATTGTAGCGCCTATCGCTTTATCAATTGGTAATAAAATGGGCATTTCAAAAATTGCTCTATTATTAGCACTATCCGGAGGAGGAAAAGCGGGTAACATCATCTCGCCAAACCCGAATACAATTGCAGCAGCCCGAGGGTTTGATTTAGAACTTAGCGATGTAATGATTGCAGGTCTTATCCCAGCAATTTTCGGCTTAATCGCAACTGTTCTCATCGCCACTTTAATCAAAAATAAAGGCGAAAAAGTTTCAGATAATGAGGTTGTGGATCTTGATCATGGTTCAGCTAACTATCCTCCACTGAATAAAGCAATCGTAGCTCCATTAGTAGCCATTATCTTATTAATGATTAATCCAATCGGTTCAATTTTAAATATAGAGGCCTTATCCAGCTTTAAAGTAGATGCTATGTACATTCTCCCCCTTGCAGGTATCATTGGAACAATAGCTATGGGGAAATCAAAAAATTTATTGAAATATACAGCATCAGGCTTGGATAGAATGACAGTAACTGTGTTAATTCTAATTGGTGCAGGTGCCATCGGAGGATTAATTTCTCAATCCAATCTATCCGCACAGGTTGTTTCATTAATTGAAGCTACCGGTATCTCTGGTACATTCCTGGCACCTATAGCAGGTATTTTAATGGCAGCAGCCACTGCCTCTACATCTACTGGCGTTATTATTGCCACAGGATCATTCAGCGAAGCTATTTTAGACATGGGAGTTGCACCACTTGCCGCTTCAGTTATGGTTCACTCAGGTGCAACAGTAATTGATTCATTACCGCACGGAAATTATTTTCATGTTACAGCGCAAAGCATGAACATGTCCATTAAACAAAGGATGTCCGTAGTCGGCTACGAAGCAATTGTCGGTGCAACCATGACGATTGTAGCCACCATTTTATTCGGATTTATTTTATAACAGGAGGGGTTACAATGAGCAAAACGTTTGTACTTGCACCAGATTCTTTTAAGGAAAGCATGACAGCAAAAGAGGTATGCATTGCAATGGAAGCAGGTATTAAAAAGGTCTATCCAGATGCAGATTTTATCCATGTTCCGATGGCAGATGGCGGAGAAGGTACTGTCCAGTCACTCATTGATGCAACAGGCGGCACTCTCTATTCATTAGACGTTACAGGTCCACTCGGCAACCCCGTAACTGCTCGATATGGAATTATGGGGGATCATGAAACCGCAGTTATTGAAATGGCAGAAGCCAGCGGTATTCACTATGTCACCCAAGAAACAAAAAATCCACTCATTACTACTACATATGGTACAGGTGAATTGATTCGCGCCTGTTTAGATAAAGGGATTAAAAAAATCATCATTGGAATTGGCGGCAGTGCTACTAATGACGGAGGAACAGGTATGGCTGAGGCGCTGGGTGTTCAGTTTCTTGATAAAGAAGGAAACCATATCCCTAGAGGAGGTGGCTACTTAAATCAATTGCATACAATTGATACGTCTAAAATAGATACACGTCTAGCTGATGTAACCATGATAGTTGCCTGTGATGTAACGAACCCTTTATGCGGCGAAACTGGAGCATCTCATGTTTTCGGGCCTCAAAAAGGCGCCACACCTGAAATGGTTAAACAGCTAGATCAGAATCTAGCGCATTATGCTGACATGGTAGAGCAGCAATTAGGACAAGCTGTTCGGAACACCCCAGGCTCTGGAGCTGCTGGTGGCCTGGGTGCTGGCTTACTCCTGTTTACAAATGCCACTCTTCAAAAAGGGATTGACATTGTAATCGAATTCAGTGGGTTACGAGAAAAACTTAAGAACGCTGACTACGTGTTCACAGGCGAGGGCGGCATTGACTATCAAACGCAATTTGGCAAAACACCTTATGGGGTCGCGCAAGCTGCAAAAGAACTTGACAAAAAAGTAATAGCAGTTGCCGGATACATTGGGGAAGGTATTGAAGAGCTTTACGACAAAGGAATCGATGCCATCTTCGGAATCATCCCAGAACTCGCACCCCTAGACCAAACCCTAAAAAACGGCCCTAAAAACATAGAAAGAACCTGTGAGAATATTGCAAGAGTGCTGAAGGGCCTTGATCAGGAGTAAGGAGCATAAGACAGAGGCTCGGAGGGGATGTTCTTCCCCCGCAGAGGCTATGCTTATGTCCCGAACTCCTAGGCCCTGAAGCCGGACTACTCAGAGTGCTGAAGGACCTTGATCAAAGGTACGAAGACTAAAAACGCCACGGTTTATAGACCTTCAAAAGACCTTTAGAACCCTCATCTCGGAGGCTTCTGACACTCATTTGTTTGCCGTTAGGAACCTATGCCAGATCTGATAGGCTTAAGTGTAGTTCCTAACGTTACAAATAATAAAAGAGGCCGGGACATAAGTATTTCAGTTAATGATAAATCCGAACTATTTAGGTGATATTTTAATTGGATATTCGCCGGCTAGTGTGAGTTTTATTTGTTTTCATAGATAGGTTCATGCTGCATACCCTTATTCATATCTAGTGGAATGGAGCGGAAGCCACTCGACTCCTGCGGGAAGTAGAGGAAAGGCTGAGACCTGAGCAAGGCGCAGCCGAGGAGGCTAAAGCCTTCCTCCCCGCGGAAAGCGAGTGGCGCTGTAGCGCAATGGAACGGACTTTTTTCTCCAACTTAACTCCTTATCATGCAACAAAGTCTACTAGAATTAATTTAGATATCTTCGTCTTTCAGCATTGTTTATAAGTTAGTGTCCCAGCCTCTTTTTTAGTCATTATAATCCTCTTATCCCTTTTGATAGTCTCTGCCTATTCTATTTTATGAAATACCAAACCAATTTCTCATGTCTTCTCCAAAATAACCGATTACTTTGACATCCATAATACCTATATTTAATTATGAACTGAGTAATAATAACTAGTTTTTTAACCTGAACCAATATAATTAATAGTAGTATTTAACTGTTATCCTAGATACCTATCCATATACCACTTTAAATTTGATATATTTGTAAGCGGAGCCTAAAACTCTCAAAAAATACAAAGGATAGGTGCCTCGTATGAAACTATGGAGTAGTATTAAAGGTCGGATCTTTTTAACAAGTACAATGGCAATCAGCTTGGTAGCAACCTCTTTTATGACAAGTGAAGCAGAAGCCACCAAGCACAAGCATCACAAGCCTAAGGGACAATCACAAGTAGAACTCCGTATTATGGAAACGACAGATATTCATACTAATCTTTTAAGCTATGATTATTATAAAGATAGCTCCGCCCCTAACATTGGTTTAGCTAAAACAGCTACTCTCGTAAAAAAAGCACGTTCAGAAGTAAAAAATTCTGTATTAGTTGATAATGGCGATTTAATTCAAGGGACACCTCTTGGCACATATAAAGCTAAAATCGATCCGTTAGAAAGAAGAGAAACACATCCAGCCATAAAGGCTATGAATATCATGGATTATGATATAGCGACTCTTGGAAACCACGAGTTTAACTATGGGTTGAAATATCTGAACGAAGTATATAATGACGCTGATTTTCCTGTCATTAATGCAAACGTATACATTGATGATCAGGATAACAATCCAAGCAATGATGTTCATAAATTCCAGCCCTATAAAATCGTCAATAAAAAAGTTAAAGACCAATCCGGAAAAACCAAAATCATTAAGATTGGCTATATCGGTTTTGTTCCACCACAAATCAACGAATGGGACAAGGCCCATCTTGATGGAAAGGTCATTACAAAGGATGTTGTAGCAACTGCTAAAAAATACATTCCTGTCCTAGAGAAAAAAGGTGCGGATGTGATTGTTGCTATGGCTCACTCCGGTTTTAATGGGAATCTCGATAATACGGAGGATACCGTATATGCTTTAAGCAAAGTACCTGGTATTGATGCTCTCACTTTTTCACACACACATAAAGTATTCCCAGCTAAAACCGATGCTGAATTAGATGCTTTATTCAAAGATTCTGCAGGAAATCCTCTTCCTGGTGTTGATAATACTAAAGGAACCATTAATGGCGTGCCTGCTGTTCAGGCAGGGTATGGTGGCGCTGCACTTGGAATTATTGATTTGACATTAAAGCAAGTAAAAGGTGAGTGGGAAATATCCAAATCTCAATCCTCCACAAGGAGTGTTGACGAGTCTATACAACCTGATAAATCGATTGTTCGTGCTGTTCAAAAGGATCACGAAGGTACGTTGAATTATATCGATACTCCTATCGGTACTACAACTGATGATATTTATAGCTACTTCGCACTGGTTCAGGACGATCCCTCTGTTCAGGTCGTTACGAATGCACAAAAATGGTATGCAGAAAAGTACATTGAATTAAATAAACCAGAATTAAAGGATCTGCCTATATTATCTGTTGGTGCTCCATTTAAAGCTGGCCGAAACGGTGTTGATGAGTTCACCGATATTAAAAAGGGCGATTTAACCATTCGAAGCGCCGGTGATTTATATCTCTACGACAATACATTGAAAGCCGTTAAAATCAAAGGCTCCGTAGTAAAAGAATGGATTGAAATGTCGGCAGGTAAGTTTAATATGATAGACCCTGCCAAAGAAAGTGAACAAGAACTATTGAACCCTTCCTTTGCGGTCTATAATTTTGATGTCATCGATGGTGTCAATTATCAAATTGATGTGACGAAGGCTCCAAAATATGCACCAAACGGTACTCTTATAAACCCAGAATCAAGCCGCGTAATTAATCTGGAGTACAATGGAAGTCCAATTGATCCAGATCAGGAATTTATCGTTGTGACAAACAACTATCGTGCCGGTGGCGGAGGTAACTTCCCTGGATTAAAAGGCAGTGAACTGGTCATTGATTCAGCAGATGAAAACCGCCAAGTTCTAATGGATTACATTTCTGAAGTAAAAGAAATTACACCAACTGCTGACCGCAACTGGTCTATTGCTCCAATATCTGGCGAAGTGAATGTCACATTTACCACTTCACCAAAGGCAGAAGAGTATATTACAGATGAAACACCGTTCACGTACACTGGAAAAACAGACTCTAAAGGCTTCGGAATCTTCAATATTGATCTAAATCGTGGAGTCAATGTTCAGTTACTGGGATTAAACGATTTACACGGACAGTTAGATACTGTCACTACTGTTGGAGATTTACCAACAGGACCTATTTCATATACAGCGGCAGCATTAAAGAAGGAAGAAGCTACAAATCCTAATACATTTCTAGTGCATGCCGGGGATATGATTGGAGGAAGTCCGTTAGTCTCCGCTTTATTTCAGGACGAGCCTACCGTTGAAATATTAGAAGCAATCGGATTTGATGTCGGAACATTTGGCAACCACGAGTTTGATGAGGGCATTGATGAACTAAAGCGTATGATGAATGGCGGCGACCATCCTAAAGGCAACGCTGACTATGACGGAATGAACTTTCCATTAGTTGCTGCCAATGCTTTTGACACTAGAGAGGGGAATTTAATCACCCAGCCCTATACAGTTTTAGAAGCTGAGGGCGAAAAAATTGGTGTTATTGGCGTTGTAACTCAGGAAACGCCTACTATGATCGTAACAAAAGGAAATGAATCATTAAAAATCACAGATGAAGTAGCTGCCATCAACAAATATACAGATGAACTTAAGAAACAAGGAATTGAGGCTATTATCGTGCTTGCCCATAATCCCGCAACGCAAACTGGCTATACCGATTCCTTCGATGCAAGCCGGATTGCAGAGCAGATTAATGATGAAGTCGATGTGATTTTTGCGGCACATAACCACGTAAACGTGAACCGCGTCGTTGATCAAAAATTGATTGTTCAAGCTTACTCCTATGGAAATGCTTTCTCTGATGTAGACATCACCATTGATCCACTAACAGGCGATATCGTCAGCAAAACAGGAAAAATAAACACTGTTTACCAAAAGGACTATGCTCCAGATTCTGAAGTCTCATCTATTCTAAAAAAATACTCTGATCGCGTAGAACCCATTAAGGCTCAGATAATAGGCAATAATACGGCTTCTCTTGAAAAAAGCTACCCAACTACAGCAAGAGAATTCAGTGACATTGCCCTCGGTAATTTAATTGCAGATGGTATGAAGGCAGCCATGGATTCAGATTTCGCCTTAATGAATGGCGGCGGTGTACGCTCTCCATTAGATGCAGGCGAGGTGACATTTGGAGATTTATTCGCCATCCAGCCCTTTGGTAACGTATTAAACAAAGTAAAGCTTAGCGGAGCTGATTTAGAAGTTATTTTAAATGAACAAATCACCGCAAGAGGTTTAGATTACCACGTGTCCGGTTTTAAATATACGTACACATATGACGACCAAGCGAAAACTGGTAAAGTAGTCGATATCCTTTTACCGGATGGCAGTAAAGTCGATCCGAATAAAGAATACACAGCCGTAATCAACAACTATATGTATGGAAATATCAGTACGAGCTTTGGTAAGCTATCAACAGATATGGAAGTCGGACCAGTTGATATAGATGCAACTGTTGAGTTTGTAAAAACCTTGCCTTCCCCGTTTGAGTATAAGGCAGAGGGTAGAATTCAAAAAATAGATTAACAAGTGATTAAAGGACTGCCAATTTCATAATAGGCAGTCCTTTCTTAGTTTTACTTATTAAATAAACTTAAATATTGACCGTATCCCTTTTCCTCTAACTGATCTAGAGGGATAAATCGGAGGGCGGCGGAGTTAATACAATAACGTGCTCGATCCGGGCCTGGCCCATCATCAAAAACATGCCCCAGATGAGAGTCTGATGTTTTGGACCTTACTTCAATTCTTCGCATCCCATATGAAGTATCAAGCTTTTCTTCCATTTCATGTCGCTGTATTGGTTTCGTAAAACTCGGCCAGCCACAGCCGGCATCATATTGGTCAAGTGAACTAAATAAAGGTTCACCCGAAATGATATCTACATAGATTCCCTCTTCCTTATTGTCCCAATATTCATTTTGAAATGGTGGCTCTGTTGCATTATTCCTTGTCACCTCGTATTGGAGCGGTGTTAATTCCGCTCGAAGCTGCTCATCACTTTTTGTATTCTTCCAATTATCTCTTATAAAACGAGCACGGCCAGATCCCTCTTTATAAAGATTATAGTGAAAAGGATTCTTCTTATAATAATGCTGGTGCTTCTCTTCCGCTCTGTAAAACGGACCAGCCGGGAGTATCTTCGTTACAATTTCCTTCTGAAATCGTCCACTGTTGGCTAGTTCCTTCTTAGAATCCTCGGCTAAACGATGCTGCTCTTCATTATGATAAAAAATGGCTGTTCGATAAGAATCGCCCCGATCATTAAATTGCCCTCCGGCATCTGTCGGGTCAATTTGCTGCCAATATTGTTTAAGCAATGTTTCATATGACATTTTTTCAGGGTCATAAGTAATTTGAACAGCTTCATAATGGCCTGTTGTATCACTGCAAACCTCTTCATATGTTGGATTCTCCGTATGTCCACCCGTATAACCGGATACGACTTTTATAATTCCCGGCTGCTCGTCAAATGGTGATACCATACACCAAAAACAGCCGCCCGCAAATGTTGCCAGTTCCAACTGATGATCCATTCAGTATACACCCCACTATCATTATTTTGGGTAATCAACCCTACTATCTTTTCCAACCCTACTTCTATCGTATTCAAACTCATATGCGTATTTATATAAACAATAAAAATGATTCCTACTATGTATCTTATCCCTCAAGTAAAAAGGCTGCTCTAAATGGTTTTATATTAAGGCAATAATAAAGGCAGTGCAAACAAAAGGTCTCATTACCCTTTGTTTAACACTGCCCCTTTAATTCATTTATTTTTTAAATGTACCAGGCATAACGACTGCTTCGACAACTCCCCTGGCACAAAGTATTTCATCAGCATAAACCTCTGTTTCCACTTTCCACTTTTTCGGGTGGATTTCAGTTAAAGAACCGATTGCAATTAATGGGACTCCCTCAGGTGTCGGTTTCATAAAATCAACATGTAATGAAGCAGTTACGAATCGAGGTGGAATTGCATCATCTCCCACATCAAATCCGTTTTTTCGATGGAGAGCCAGAGAGGCAGAGCCAGTCCCATGGCAATCAATTAAGGATGCAATGACTCCTCCATAGACAAACCCTGGTATTGCCATGTGATCAGATTTTGGCTCATATACGGTTTTAGTCTTATTACCATCCCAGCCAGTTCGAAAATGATGTCCATCTTTATTCAGTCGCCCACAGCCATAGCACCAAGCAAAATCATCTGGATAAATATCCTGGATTGCTTTTTCAATCATCTTTATCACCAAATCACTCCTTACTAAAATGAGTAGCTAAAGATTTTTTCAATTCAATATGCATATAAATCTGAGCACATTATCCTTTGGTTGGGTTAATGGCTGCAGGTGCAACTTCTTTTTGTCATAATTATGAACCAGTCTTTTCGGATTCAATCCACATCTTCTGTTCTTCTTCCTCTACGATTCTACTTTTTTGTTGCTTTTTTAAATTAATATAGCCAATTGCTGTGACAGTGAACGCACCGAGAGCATCTACAATAATATCTCCCATCGTATCCATTACAGCGTCTCGCCCAATCAAGACAACTCCCTCTCCTGTAATGAATTTTTGCATGTTTGTTCCTAAGACACCATCAGCAAGAAACTCATAAATTTCCCAAACGGTTCCACAGGTTATTGCAAAACAAAAGGCGAATAGAGCCACAAAAAAGGGACTTAAATCAATTGTTTTCTTGGTATTGTTAAGGAAATTCACAATAATGAATCCTAACGCTCCCAGCATAGCTGCACTAAAGCAATGTAGAATTAAATCCCAGTAAGGAACTTTATAATAAAAGTTTCGAACCTCACCAAGATAGATCGCACAAAATAAAAAGATAAAATACATAATTTCCATGATATCCGGTATATCTATGCGGAAGCGATGTTCTAGTTGGGATGGCAGGAAAATAACTATACATCCTGTTAAACATTGCAAAATCATTAATACATAATCACTTTTCACACGTTCATATTCATTTTGGGCAACGCCTGATGGGGCATTGATTAACATGTATATAGCATAAATGACTGATATCGCGAGTAATAGCAGAACTACTCTAAAAGTCCAGTTTTTCCTTTTTTCATATTTTATGTATTCCACTTTAACCCCTCCTCTCTCTTATTTTACCTTTATTGCCCTACATATTGGTATGGCAAATGGGTACATTGCTATAAAAAGAGATTTATAATAGGATTCCATGCAATATTAGTCGCTAAAAGGCTATCGGCTTAACTAATTGTATGTTACACTCTCCTTTATTGGGTAATAATACCAAAATATAAGATGATGGTGGTGATAATATGAGGCTTCGTAATGGGATAACAGGATTCTTCGATTCAGCAGATAATCAACTGACACCAATGGACGAAAGGCAGTTCAAGCAGCTCTGTTATTCTATTGTTAATTACAATGGCGGAACGCTTAATAAATGGAGAGATCCTGCATATCCAACGAGTTTTTATCATGCACACATATCATTTAATAATGAGGAATTACATATTTTACTGAATAAGCATTATCCCTTGCTTGCTTTTGCCTCAAGTGTTGAGTATGAATACATTGAATTCATTGATCTCCCCCATCTTGTCGAGACATTTTCCTCTTTTTATAAAGTATTGCATACAAGTGAGCTGAACGAGACTGTCATTATTAAAAATCATTTAAAGCATGATTTTTTACAAAACGAACATGATTTAACTCTCGCTGAATTAGAGAAAATTAAGTATTGGAAACCTAATATAGTTGGAGAGATTATTTTTAACTATTGGGATTAGGAAACCAAGGGAACCTATTATAGGGCCTTCCTTGGATGATAGTAAAGGTAAAACAAGCAATCTATCAATCACCTATACCAACAGGCAAGTAATAGGATAGATTATTGGTAATCATTCCGCCAACCCTGTAGCCGAAGGCAGATGATTTTCCGTTAAGCAGGAAGCTTCCCAAGAGCAACCGGCCTTCCTGAAGCCCCTTTTCACTTAGATATTGTACAGTCGGCTGTTCCATATAAAGTTGATAAACTGAGGTGTACTCAGAATATGACTTTTGGCTATCTGCGTACATTAATCGGCCATTTTCACTAAAGATTTCAACTGTGTCGCCCTCACGCCCAAAGGCTGGTTTTTTCACATAAGGCAGTTGTTTTTTCAAAAAGGGCTCAGCTTCAAGGTATGTCGGCAGAAAATAATCCTCTACCCACTTATGTTCCTCCTCCGTAAAAAAAGGATGCCCCTCTTCATGCAATCCCCAAATGACAGCCTGAACTGCTTTATTTTGCAGTAAAAATGCCGATGGTGGATTCAGGATGGATAGCTTCCCCTCTTCCACTAACTCTAGCAACCATAAGCCAATTGTATTCCCATCTTTGTCCTGATCCATAATAATATTTTCAATCGGAAAAGTCTGCCGATAAAGGATATCAATCCTGACTCCATTCTCATCGAATAAGCCTACGCCTCTTTGAATTTGCAGCTTATGCAAGGGAGTGAACTTGGATGAGGGTACAGCCTGTTTAAGATACTGAACGGTTTCTCTGTCCTCAATATGATCCTCATGAGCCGTAAACACGATATGCGGAGCTTTTCCCTTACTGACTTGCTGGATACTTTCCTGAACTGCCTTATACAACTGCACCTCCAAGCCATCATTTGGATTCCCTGCCCCAAACTCTTTGCAAATACGTCCATTTATATGAAATAATTCTTTAATAAATGTAGGAGTATCTGAATTAATCTCGATACACTTATAACCATCTCCGTATGGAATTAGATCCAGGCGCGCGATCACACTTTCAGCCGGGTGAACTTTAAGTCTTAAAAAAGAGATTGTCTCTTCTGGATAACCCATCTCGAGAAAAGTTTCATATGGAACTTTACGTAATAGTGACGCCATTTTCGAGTATACCTTGCCGATTCGTTCAGTAACTAGGCGTATATGTGCTGCCTCTTGCCTGCCTATCAGCTTCATATCATATAAGGCATATTCCTCACCATAAAGATTAGCCCAAAAGCCCTCTATATGATCATAAAATTTGCTTCTTCTTTCATGGTACTTATCCATCAACATCATCTAACTCCTTAACATAAATCACATAAACACCCCGGTCTTCATCAATCTCAGTGGACGTCACTAACATCTGTCCGGCGCCCGGTACATCAACTACATCCTTCAAGAGATAGCGGAGTACTTCATAATGATTCTCGTAAGGAGTGCAAGAAAGCAGCCGATAGTTTTCCCGTAATTCATGGTTTCGAAATTCAATATGAATCCCTTGACCACGGTAGTTTTTTTCTTTCTCCCCCTGCAAATTCCTCCCTGTTTCCTTAACCACAAGGATTTCCTCTTCAGCAGACATTTCATTCGATATTAGCTCATATTGTGTTCCTCTTACAATAAAATACGTACAAAGCTGTCTGGCATAGCACTCATCCACCCCAACAGTTGGGAGATTGTATTGATAAAAGGGCTCAAACCGCTCATTTCCTTTATCTAAATAATACGTTAATTGCTTCACTCCACTTACCTGCCTTATTTAATAGGATAGACATTTCGCTAAAATTAACCCCACAGCCAGTGACAACGAGACTAACATGATTCCAACAGCATGATTATCTTCCTCGATTGCTTGATGAATGCTAAACCTTATCGTAAGAACCTCGGCAAGCAAGAACACAACAATCTGTGAGACAATCCCGATAACTCCCCATATCACCATATCTCTAAGTGATACGGAATATTCAATTGCTGCCCCAAGTACGATTGAGAGCCCAACGATCTTACCGCCGAGTGACATGGCTGCTGTAGAGTTCTTCTCAGAAATCAGCTTGAATTCCCTCAGCTTTGGCGTACTTATAGTAAATAAAGCAATCCCTGCAGCAAGCAATAACAAGGCTACTCCTAAATATGAAAGAAAATTAAGATATAAATTCATATAAATCCTCCTTTTTCAAAGGCTTAACCTCCAAAAGATTTTGTTCCGCTGCCAAATCCCGAACTAGCCTTAATCCCCCCCTTAAAAGAAGAACTATTTTTATAGGATTGGTAGCCCTTATTGTTCAGAAGCATGCTTCGATTTCCATAAAAATAACCGCCATAATAATAATGGCCGTGATACCTCGAGTTGTCATCATCACACTCCCAAACACCATCATCATCATCCCATTTCCAATCTCCGCAGTCTGAATCTGTGGGTTTTGGAGGAAGATCTGCATTTGATGTCCCACACCCTACCAAACCAATGGTCAACGCAGTTACAGTCACACCAATCATGATTTTTTTGGTTTTATTCAATCATCTCACCTCAATCCCTCTTTCGTTATATTTTACTAAATACTTCCAATAAAAAGTATAATAATTGGAAGAAGAATTTATGTCTTTCTCTTTAGTTATAGGGATTATTTATGTATAACACCTGCTTACGAAAGTATTTAGTATTCTAAAGTAACCGGCACCCTACTAACCAACACATATAATCCCTGCTGAAAAACTATTAAAGACGATTGATTTATTCTCCGAAAAAAATCACCTTCCTTACTCAGGAAAGTGATTTTAGATTAATATATTGTAAATTTACTACAATACATTTTTATTAAGAGTCGTTTTTTCTAAAGGTTCAGCTGTATTTGTTCTATTTCCGATTTTCTTGGTGACGAATAGACCGATCAGACAAATCAGAGCAGCTCCGGCAAGCCAAGCCCAAGTATGTACACCAAAGCCTATTTCACTTGCGAGACCGAGTTTTGAGAATACGATATAAAAAGCAGTGACACAGAAGATCATTCCCCAGGCAGCTTCCTGACGATATTTCCATGGATCCAGGTTTACAAGATTGCGGCTTGGAAGAACGTATGCCTCTTCTCTTGGTTTGATTTTACCGATTATCAACATAAGCAGACAGCTGATGACAAACAGAATAGCCAATTGATATAAGAAGCTCATCTCAGGTTTAACAACCAGCTGAAGGATTGCATACGTTGCAATAAAGAAGGTTATGGCTATTTTCGCTGCGATAGCTGGAACTCTCTTTGTCACATAACCAATAAAGATAATCGTGAAAATCGGTACATTGAAAAAGCCGTTTATAACTTGTAAGTATTGGAACAACCCGCTTGGTGCATACATAATCAGTGGTGCGATAAACATGGAGATCAGAGCAATGAAGACACCGAACCATTTCCCTTTCCTGACAATTTCCTCATCAGATTTATTTTTTCCAAAGGTTGGCGCATACACATTGATCGCAAATAAAGTTGACGCGCTATTTAAGATTCCATTAAAGACACTTAATACAGATCCAAACATAGCAGCTGCAAACAAGCCAATTAACGGTTTCGGCATTACTTCTGTTACAAGAGCTGAATACATTGTGTCTGGGTTAGCTCCCGTATTACCGATAATCTGAAATGCCATAATCCCAGGGATAATAACAATAATCGGTGTAAAGATTTTCATTAAACCGACAAACATGATCCCCTTTTGTCCTTCTTTTAAATCCTTGGCTGCCAAAGCACGTTGAATAATAGATTGATCAGTTCCCCAATAATAAAAGTTCACTAGTAAAAGGCCCGTTAAAGCCGCTCCAAATGGAACAACATCATGATTGGTACCAATTGCATTAAACTTTTCAGGAGTCGCTGCGACAAATTGTGAAAACCCTTGAGATATGCTGCCGTCTCCTAAAGTAAGCAACGCAAAAATTGGGACTAATAAACCGCCAATGGCCAAAGCAACTCCATTAAATGTATCTGAAATCGCAACCGCTTTCAATCCACCCAATACTGCATAGAAGAAGCCGATTATTCCGATTAACCACACCATAATCCAAATGCCAGCCTCATAGCTGATATGAAAAGTGCTTTCAATATCAAACATTTGGCTTAATGCAATGGCGCCCGAATAAAGGGTCGTTGGTAGCATATTTAACACATATCCCAACAAGAATAATATCGACACAAACGATTTAACTTGACTGTCATACCGATCTTCTAAAAATTCAGGAATAGTTGTGATTCCTTGTTTTAAATAACGTGGAAGCAAATAAATAGCTACTAACGCCAAAACGAATCCGGACGTAACTTCATAAGCCATGTTACTCATATTCCCCGCAAAGGATTGCCCGCTCATTCCAACGAATTGTGTGGCATTTAGGTTCGTTAATAGCAAGGACATCCCAATAACGCCCCATGTTAAACTTCTCCCACCTAAGAAATAATTATCCTTAGATACTTTTCCTTTAACCTTTTCTTTCCTCAATTTTGAAAATGTATAGTAGGCAACTACACCCGTAAAGAGAATAAAAGATAGTATGATATACCACTGCACAATGGTTCCCCCCTGTTGACTTATTATAAAAACGTTTTCATGGGTATCATAATAAATTTTAGTAAATTAATCAATTTATTTACTAAATACATTGAAAATAAATTGATATCTTCCAAAAATAGAATCAAGGGATTATTATCATGATTGATCGGAAATAGCTATCTATATTTTAGGTATTTCACACTTCCATCCTTTACACCTTTCCTTAATAAAACGAAAATAATCTAAAGAAATTTACTAAAAAGTATAGTATACTGAAAGCGCTAAAATAACCGGATTTTACTTTTAGAAAAGAAAGGGGGCAGCTGTCCAATGGCCACCATTAAAGATATCGCAAATATGGTTGGAGTTTCGATTGCGACCGTTTCAAGAGTGCTTAATTACGACAACTCTTTATCAGTCAGTGATGAGACGAAAAAAAGGATTTTTGAAGCGGCTGAAGAATTAGACTATCAAAAAAAACCTAAACGCAAACCTATCATGTATAAAGTAGGAATCGTGAATTGGTATACTGAAAAAGAGGAATTAGACGATCTTTATTATATGGCAATCAGACTTGGCGTGGAAAAGCGCCTGGAATACCACAATATGAAGTTCACTAATTTTTCTATAGAGCATTTGCGTTCCCTCCAAAATGAAGGATTTCAAGGAATTATCGCAATTGGTAAATTCAGCGAAAACCAGGCTGAGGAACTAAAGAGTGTGTCAAGTAACCTTGTTTTTGTAGATAGTTCACCTAATGACGATCAATTCGATTCTGTTATAGTTGATTTCGAAAAAGCCACACGAAATATTCTTCAATATTTTCTGGATCAAGGACACACTAAAATTGGCTACTTAGGTGGGCGGGAAATTTATAAGGATCACACTTCCAAAATTGACGATCCTCGAAGAACTAGTTTTGAACGATTTCTATCGGACATGGGCCTCTATCAGGAAGCTTATGTGTATGAAGGCAAGTTTTCTGTTGAAGATGGATACCACCTGATGAAACAAGCAGTCAAGGACCACGAAGATGAAATTCCTACAGCCTTTTTTGCCGGAAATGACTCTATTGCTGTTGGAGCATTAAGGGCCCTTCAAGATGCAGGTGTCCGCGTACCGGATCAAGTTAGTATTGTTGGAGTAAATGATATTAGCATTTCAAAATATATGTCTCCCCCTTTAAGCACGGTTAAGGTCTATACCGAATTAATGGGTGAAACGGCAGTAGATTTATTGCTTGAGCAGTTTTCTGGAAGACAAGTCTCAAAGAAAGTAAGTATAGCTACACAACTTAAAATAAGAGGAAGCTCCAAATAAAGCGCACAAATAAATGTGCGCTTTTTTGTATGGTAAACTAATTAGTAAAAATTTTAGTAAAATTAATTGACGTACTTTACTAATTTTTATTACAATAAAGTTGGATACGCTTTCAAAAAAAGGAAATATACTCTCGTTAAAAAGCAAACTGTTCGATTCACTAATTATAAAAAGCTTTACCTAAAATTTAGAGGGAAGTGACCAATATGGACCATCAAAAACTATTATCTGCATTTCACAGTATATTCTCAGGCAGTATGAATGATAAGGTTCGTACCTTTTTTTCACCTGGCCGAATCAACCTAATCGGTGAGCATACTGATTACAATGGTGGGTATGTTTTCCCATCTGCCATCACCTATGGCACATATGGGTTAGTACGACTGCGTGGAGACCGCACTATTCGGCTATATTCACTGAATTTCAAAGAGGTCGGGATAATTGAATTTTCTTTAGATGATCTGGATTATGACCCATCCCATCAATGGGCGAACTATCCTAAGGGAGTACTTCGATATATAGCCGAGAATGGAAATAATCTGCCGAACGGCCTTGATATTCTCATATACGGCAATATTCCAAATGGAGCTGGCCTTTCTTCCTCTGCTTCACTTGAAGTTTTAATCGGTGTAATGGTAAATGAAGTCTTTCAATTAAAGATAGACCGTATCGAGTTAGTAAAAATTGGTCAAAAGGTGGAAAACCAGTTTATTGGAGTAAACTCCGGTATTATGGACCAGTTTGCAATTGGAATGGGAAAAGCAAAATCAGCTATATTGCTTGATTGCCAGACTTTAAGCTATGAATATGCCCCATTTGATATAGCAGATCACCAGATTGTCATCATGAATACGAATAAACGAAGAGAACTGGCAGATTCAAAATATAATGAACGGCGAAGCGAATGTGAAGCAGCGCTTGCAAGACTGCAAACAGCAACTGATATATCCTCCCTTGGAGAACTATCTATCGATCTTTTTGATCAACATAAAGCTGTCATTGCCGATTCCACACTTGAAAAACGGGCACGCCATGCAGTTTATGAAAATGAACGCACAAAAAAAGCCTTTCAAGCCTTACAGGATGGTAATTTAGTCCAATTCGGTATCTATATGAACGAGTCCCATATTTCACTTCGGGATGATTACGAGGTAACCGGACCGGAACTCGACGCATTAGTGGAGGCAGCCTGGCAGCAAGAAGGTACCGTTGGCTCTAGAATGACGGGGGCCGGTTTTGGCGGCTGTGCGATTGCATTGGTTCAATCAGCTCATATCGAACGTTTTATTCAGGAAGTCGGCGATGCGTACAAACAAACAATCGGTTATGAGGCAGACTTTTATGTTGCCAGCATTGGTGATGGAACAAAGGAAATTATAACGGAGGCGATTGTATGAGTACACTAGTTCTTGGTGGGGCTGGTTATATTGGTTCCCATGCCGTATATCAACTACTCGACGAAGGTTACGACACAGTGGTGGTTGATAATTTACAAACAGGCCATAAAGGAGCCATACATCCAAAGGCAAGATTTTATCAAGGAGATATTCGAGACAAGGACTTTTTACGCGAAGTTTTTACGAAGGAAAAGGTAGACGCTGTACTTCATTTTGCTGCCTATTCACTTGTTGGAGAATCTATGGAAAAGCCGCTCGAGTATTTCCGTAATAATGTATATGGAACACAAGTACTGCTTGAAGTGATGAACGAGTTCAATGTTAAGCATATTGTCTTCTCCTCTACCGCAGCTACATATGGAGAGCAGGAACAAACACCGATTACGGAAGAAATGCAGACAAATCCAACGAATGCCTACGGTGAAACAAAACTGACGATGGAGAAATTGATGAAGTGGTGTGATACAGCCTACGGCATGAATTATGTGTCGCTCCGTTATTTTAACGTTGCCGGTGCCCGTTCAACCGGGGAAATTGGTGAAGACCATCATCCGGAAACACATTTAATTCCAGTAGTACTTCAAGTAGCATTAGGACAGCGAGAATCGATTTCCATTTTCGGAGAGGATTATCCAACGGAGGATGGCACATGTATCCGTGATTATATTCATGTTGAGGACTTAATTGATGCTCATATTTTAGCATTGAAGTATCTTCAAAACGGTGGAGAAAGTAATATCTTTAACCTTGGCAGCAGCAATGGATTTTCAGTCAAGGAGATTGTCGAAGCAGCCAGAGCTGTAACAGACCACGAGCTTCCCGCTAAAATCGCCCCTAAAAGATCCGGTGATCCAAGTACGCTAATTGCCTCTTCTGAAAAAGCCGGGCGCATTTTGGGCTGGAGACCAAAACGGACGTCCATCCAAAATATTATTACCGATGCCTGGAAATGGCATCAGGCCCATCCAAACGGCTATGGAGATAAGTAACCTAGTTAAATCGATTAAAAGGAGAAGATATCATGGAGATCTATGCAGCAGTTCAACACCTTTTGAATCAGGCTAAAAGATTACAAATGCTTGATTCAGCAGATGAAATATACGCCAGAAATCAGATATTGTCACTGCTTCATTTAGATGGCTTTTCGAAACATCCAGTAAAGAACGAGCTGTCGATCCCAGATTTATTGGATGTTATCGCTGATTATGCTGTTAAAACTAGCATTATTGAGGATTTAATAGTCAATAAAGATATTTTAAAGGCCAAGATAATGAATGTATTTATGCCAAGACCTTCAGAGCTAAATTACACTTTTTATCAAAAGTATAAAGAATGCCCTGAGGAAGCAACCAAGTATTTTTATGAGTTAAGCCAGAATAGCAATTATATCCAAACTAAACAGATTGCGAAAAATATCAGCTACACGGTTGATACGGATTATGGGGAACTGGACATAACAATTAATTTATCAAAGCCTGAAAAGGATCCTAAACAAATCGCATTGGAGCGCGAGATGAAGCCTGCTACATCTAATTATCCAACTTGTCTCCTTTGTATTGAGAATGAAGGATACGCAGGACGGTTAAATCATCCTGCCAGGTCCAACCATCGTATGGTCCACATTCCACTCGGGGAAGAATCATGGTATTTACAGTACTCACCATACGTATATTATAACGAGCATTGCATTCTGTTATCGGAACAACATCGTGATATGAAAATTAATTTCCATACGTTCACCAATTTGCTGATGTTTGTTAAAAAGTTTCCGCATTATTTCTTGGGATCTAATGCCGATATCCCTATTGTAGGGGGATCTATTTTAACCCATGACCATTATCAAGGCGGACGATATGAGTTCGCAATGGCCCGAGCGAAGGAAGAAGGGACTTTTTCAATTAAAGGGTTCCCTTCTATTTCTGCAAATATCGTGAAATGGCCTATGTCCGTAATTCGTATAAAAGGAGTTCGTCTGGAGGAAGTTGCAGGCGCAGCTGATCGGATACTCAAAAAATGGATTCACTATAGTGATCCATCAGTTAATCTTGTAGCCTATTCCGGAGATACCCGTCACAACACCATAACACCGATTGCAAGAATGCGAGATGGCCAATTTGAGCTTGATCTTGTTCTTCGCAATAATCGAACAAGTGAAGAGCATCCATTAGGAATCTTTCACCCTCACCAGGATGTTCACCATATCAAAAAAGAGAATATTGGTTTAATAGAAGTTATGGGTCTTGCTGTATTACCTGCCCGCTTACAAAAGGAGCTTATTGAGGTTGAAAAATATCTGCTCAATCAACGCAATGAAGTGGCAGATTATCACCAAGCCTGGGCTGAAGATCTAAAAGTAGTTAACGGGAAAGAAATTACTTCTGAATCTGTAAAAATGATTATCTCTCAGGCAGTCGGTTCCAAATTCCTGAGATGTTTAGAGGATGCCGGTGTATTTAAACGGACCCATGAAGGAAATCAAGCATTCAAACGATTTATCGATATACTCTAACCGTAAAAGAACTTAGTTAGAAGAGAAAAAAGAAGGCAGATTTACGCCTTCTTTCTTCATTCCATTCATCTATACCAGTTTACGATTCCTTAAAATGGATTTGTTGCAATAAAACTTGCCGTTTTCACGTAAACACGAGGGTTCAATTTTAATTGGTCGACTATAAATTCTGCAAGATCCTCAGGCTGAATGAATTTTGAATCGTTATTCTCTTTAATTAAATCGAGGTCGAGAGCCAAATCTGTAGCAACTGTACTTGGTGTCAAAGCTGATACCCGAATATTATTCCGGCGAACTTCCTGCGCAAGTGATTCGGTAAAGCCAATCACCGCGAATTTTGAAGCACTGTAAGCACTGGATGTAGCTGCCCCATTTAATCCATTAGTGGAAGAGACATTGATAATATCTCCCCCATTTTTTTCTATTAGTTGAGGAAGTACAGCTCGTGTCACGTAATAAGTACCCATTAGGTTTATATCTATAATCCTTTTCCATTCCTCCGGATCCATCTCCGAAACTGTTCCGAATGTTGCAATTCCTGCATTATTTATCAAAATATCAGCAGTGCCTAAATTCTTGGTTAACACTTCAATTGCTGCTTCTACCTGTTCCTTTGATGAAATATCAGCTGTTGCATAAGATACTTTTACGCCTAAACCTTCTATTTCAGCAGCTGCCTTTTTAAGATTTTCCTCTGACCTTGCAAGCAAACCAACGTTTACACCCTCTTTAGCCAGTGCAATTGCTGTCGCTCTACCAATCCCTCTGGCTCCGCCAGTGATAAACGCAATCTTTCCCTTTAATGTCTGTGCCATAATTAGAAGCTCCTTTCCAAATCAACCTTGAAGTTCTCTTTCTCAGTATAATACGCAGCAGTTAATAAGACTAAAGGTATGCACCCGAGCTTCCTACCTATAACGCCAATTATATCAATAAGACAAATCTCATAGTCCAAAGTTTGAATTTCTTGCATTCACCTTTCTGGGCAATGACACATAAATTGTATAGGAAGCGTCAGGATTATTTATGATGATTTTATCATTTATGATTAACCGTAAAGACTATAAAACTTAGTTTTTCAGGAAAGGAATAATGCCGTGAATTTTATGTCATTTCGAGGTATTGTAACCGACATGAATGATTTTATGATAGGACAAAACGGGGAATCAGAGGGCTGTTTTAAACAACTTACAGTTGAAGATGGGAATAACGGAATAGTTAATTTCATCATATCACCGACTACTTACTTCGTAGAACAGGCAATTGTGGGCCTCGGTGATAAAATTACTGGTTATTATGATGGGGATGTACCAGTACCATTGATCTATCCGCCACAATATCGGGCTCTTATCGTTGTTAAGGAATATAACGATCAAAATGTTAAAGCAGATTATTTTAACAACCAACTGGTAAGCCGTGATGGTCAATTACAATTAAACCCCTCCCCTTACACTCCTATCATTTTAAGAAATGGGCAGCCATTTTCAAAAAATATCGGAAATCGGAATCTCATTGTCATCTATGGACCAGCTACAAAAAGCATCCCTGCCCAAACGACCCCCTATCGGATTATTGTTTGGTGCTAAAGTGGTTCCTAACTATCTATTTCTTCATATTATTTTAACTACACGCACGAAACTTCGTAATCAGCTACGTGCATGTTTGGTTAATTTTTTAACGCCCAATATTTGGATATACTTTTTTAGACAGACGGTTCTCAAAAACATTCAAATTTGCTTCACATTGATTTTCTCTTTCTTTGTGAGAAAAGGTATTCCTAATAATAGTTAATGCAAAAAACCTACATTCCAATGGATCTAGGTTTTTTCCATATTTTCATATTTGTATTATTTCAGAATTATTAATAGTAAATTACAAAATACTACAATTTTATCAGTAACTTCTACTCGGATATCTTTCTTTCGCTAATCTATCTAATAAGATGCCAATCTCTATTTAAAATCTATTTTTCATGCATACTAAATGACCCTCTAGATTTATTTTTCTTAATTTATCTTTATATTGTTTGGGTTTATTTTTATTATAAATTTGAAGAATCAGATAATTTAGTATATCATTTCTTTATTAGACTAAAGTACACACACTAAATTACTGTTCATCTAAGGGAGGGCTTATAACAGCATGACTGTATTGACAGAGTTTAAAGACACAGAAACAATCACTGCAAAAAATTATGTTAATGAAGTATTTGAAACAGTCAAAAAGCGAAATCCTAATGAAAGAGAATTTCATCAGGTTGTTAAAGAAATCTTTGATTCACTCGTCCCTTTATTTACTAGGCATCCAGAATACATGGAGCAAAGTATCCTTGAAAGAGTTGTAGAGCCAGAAAGACTGATTACCTTTCGAGTTCCTTGGGTCGACGATCAAGGCAAGGTACAGATAAACCGTGGATTCCGTGTACAGTATAACAGCGCCATCGGTCCCTATAAAGGCGGCTTGAGATTCCACTCTACTGTTAATGCAAGTATAATTAAATTTCTCGGCTTTGAGCAGATTTTTAAAAACGCTCTTACCGGTCAGCCGATTGGAGGAGGCAAAGGTGGGTCTGACTTTGATCCTAAAGGGAAATCTGATGGAGAAATCATGCGATTCACTCAAAGCTTTATGACGGAACTAAGTAGACATATCGGACCGGATATAGATGTACCAGCTGGTGATATTGGCGTTGGAGCACGAGAAATTGGATTTCTGTTTGGACAGTACAAGAGAATACGCGGAGGCTATGAGGCCGGTATTCTGACAGGAAAAGGACTTGGTTACGGCGGAAGCTTAACTCGAACCGAAGCTACTGGATATGGCACTGTTTACTTTGTACAAGAAATGCTTAAAGAACAAGGCCTTAGCTTTAAGGAAAGTACAGTGGTAGTATCCGGTTCAGGTAATGTCTCCATCTATGCAATCGAAAAAGCTACACAACTAGGAGCAAAAGTTGTCGCCTGCAGTGATTCTGACGGCTATATTTTCGACCCAAACGGTATTAACCTAGAAACCGTGAAACGTTTAAAGGAAGTTGAGCGGAAAAGAATCTCGGCATATGTAGAAGAACACCCACATGCACAATATACGAAAGGTTGCTACGGAATTTGGTCCATACCATGCGATATTGCCTTGCCATGTGCCACACAAAATGAAATTAGCGAAAAATCAGCGAAACTTCTGGTTGCAAATGGACTAAAAGCCGTCGGTGAAGGCGCTAATATGCCATCTAGCTCCGAAGCTATTGATGTGTTTTTGGATAACCATATCCTCTTTGGTCCAGCAAAAGCTGCCAATGCAGGTGGTGTAGCCGTTTCTGCCTTAGAAATGGCACAAAACAGCGCTCGATTATCCTGGACATTTGAAGAAGTCGATGCAAAATTGCAGGATATTATGACTAACATTTACAAGGAGAGCGTCAAGGCTGCTGAGGACTATGGCTACCCAGGCAATCTGGTGGTTGGCGCTAATATCGCGGGATTTAAAAAAGTAGCCGATGCCATGATTGCACAGGGAGTCATTTAACATTTTATTTTATGAGATATCATAATGGCCTCGCCCCTTATTGTTATCCTTATCTGATATGACTTCGGTTGGTATAGGCAAAGACACGCCAAAAGTCTATATCCAAGGTTACTTCAATAACTATATAAGATAAGATAAGATGAATACAAAAAGGATGTCTCTTAAGGCCAGACATCCTTTTTGCTTGAGTTATAATTCCGTAAGACTATGTGTTTTTCGTATTTTATAAGAATATCACTTTAAAATATATAAGTAAGCTTTTTACAACCAGGCCAGGTGCTAAAGTTGCGAAATTCCGCTTATGAAAAGATCTTCTATTTATATACTCAAGTCGTTACTAATTGGTCCTTTTGCTTAAGAAGATAGGCCATCAGCTTCTTACATTGAGGAATGGAAAAGCCTAAAATGGGACCCAATCCAAACGCAATGAACAAGGTTCCAATCCCAACAGGACCTCCTAACATCCAACCAATGAGAAAAACGATAACTTCAATTCCATTTCTGACCAACGGGATACTCCATCCCATTTTTTCAACAATTAATAACATAAAGCTGTCTCTAGGGCCTGCTCCAAAATCGGCAGAAACGTATAATCCAATACCATATCCCATTAAAATAACACCTATGATAAAGGCAATTGTTGCTCCTGCTAAATTATCAATACTAGGTAACATCCAATTAAAAAGATCAATAAATAAACCAAGCAACATCATATTCAGAAAGGACCCTATTTGGGGCCATGCTTTATTGAAAATTGAACTGATGAACAAAAGCAATAGACCACTAATGATCGACCAAGTTCCTATAGTGAATCCGAATTTAGTAAATAGTCCATAATGAAAAACATCCCATGGTCCAATCCCTAAAAACTTTCCTTTAATTGTTAGTGCTATACCAAATGCTAATACCAATAATCCGAGAATAAAAACAGACCAGCGTAACACCCATTTCCTCTTCATAACTCTGTCCCTCTAACTTATATTTTATTTTTTTACTATAACATTAAAGCAGGACAGAATACATAATTTATATTTTCTGAAATATAACCTAAAACAATTAAAAGTAAATCATCTTTTTGTAACCCTTCTTAATTCCTTAATTCCCATATGCCAACCAATCTTTTCATACTAAAGGAAGTTATTGATCTTTAACTATGACTGCTTCTTTTCATATACATTCCACAAGAAAAACATATTAAGATAAAACAAACATCTTACTTATGATATGGTTCCCCTCGATTAATCCGAAACGCGCGATACACCTGCTCCACTAAAATCAGCCTCATCAGCTGGTGAGGGAAGGTCATTTTCGAAAAAGACAGGGTGTCATTTGCTCTTTTCATTACATCTTTACTTAGTCCAAGCGATCCGCCAATGACAAAGGCTATCTTGCTTTTTCCGTAGGTGGCGAGTTTATCTATTGTTTCTGCAAGTTCTTCAGATGATTTCATTTTCCCCTCAATCGCCAAAGCAATAACATGAGTATCGTCAGAAATTTTTGCGAGGATTCGCTCTCCTTCTTTCGCCTTGACTTGCAGCATCTCCATCTCACTTAATGTTTCAGGTGCTTTCTCATCGGGTATTTCAATTATGTCTATTTTGGCATAGGCCGATAATCTTTTTACATATTCTCCGATACCCTGTTTTAAATATTTCTCCTTCAATTTACCTACAGTTATTATCGAGATATTCACATGTTACCCTCACTTTACAAACATTTTATCCACAGGAGTTATCCACATATACACAACCATCGTCCACATATTGTGCCCGAATATTAGTTCGCCACAATATATACAGCAGGTTGTCCACAGTATTCACAGGTGAATTCATTAGAATTGTTAGTAACTTCTTTATTTTCTTCCTCTGAAATCATATTTATAAAAGGAGGGACTTCCGTCTCATCCACGATTGTATCAAGTCCAACTTCTACATGATCTTTACAGCAATAAATTTTCATATTCATTCTCCTTTTCTTGTTGTCTTTTGTAATATCTGCTTCATTTTAAGCCCGCATATTTAAAGCAGGGAATTTGGAATCCCCTGCTTTCGTACCTAACTATATCACATTTGGGCTTCAATCAATGTCATTTCGGTTGACGCTTTTTGTCCATTCCTATAGTATGTCACTTTCATTTTATCGCCAATCTGCTTATTTACATATAAATGTTTACGGAGCTCCGGAACATTAGCGATTTTCTTCCCATCCAGCTCCACAATGACATCGAACTCCTTTAACCCGGCTTTAGCAGCCGGAGAACCTGGTTCAATACTTGTAATGACGACACCTTCTGTCACACCAGTAGGTAATTTCAATGTTTCCTGCCTCTGATAATTGGTCACTTCATTCAAGGAACGAAGACTAGTTCCCATATAAGCCCGTTTCACTTTTCCATGTGCCTCTAAATCCTCAATAATCGGTATAGCATAATTGCTTGGAATCGATAATCCAATTCCCTCAACGGATGACTCGGCTATTTTCATGGAGTTTATCCCAATCACTTGGCCGCCTATATTAATTAAAGCACCTCCGCTATTCCCTGGGTTAATCGCTGCATCTGTCTGAATAACCTCTGCATTCCAGTCCTCCACACCATCTGAATTCACATCAATCGGTATAGTTCTGTTCAAACCCGAGATAATCCCTTGGGTCACGGATCCGGAGAAATTCAAACCTAGTGGATTACCAATTGCAATAACTGGTTCTCCGGCTTTTAATTTATCAGAATTACCAAATTCAGCAACTACATCAATACCCTTATCATCTATTTGGATAACAGCTAAATCTGTCCATATGTCGCTTCCTAAAAGTTCTGCCTTTGTTTTAGTACCATCAGCTAAAGTAACCTCTAAGGAAGATGCACCCTCCACCACATGATTATTGGTAACGATAAACGCTTTTCCATTCTCCTTTTTATAGATGACTCCTGAGCCTGTGCCTGCCTCCTGAGTTTCATTAAAAAAATCAGAGCCTTGGATATTTGTAATCCCGATTACCGCGTCTCCCGTTTTTTCAACAGCTTTAGTAACGTCAGTCGTCACATCCATAGAAACATTTTGAGTCAATTTGGATGCATCATTACCGTTATTTGTACTAGTATTCTGATTTAATCCATTATTATTCAAGTTGCCTGTCAATAGAAGGACTAATAATGCACCAATAATAGCACCAATTAAACCAGAGAGAAAATAGCCTGCTTTACTTCCTTTTCGTTTAGTTTGCTGTTGTTCTGACTGATTATAATCTTGATCATAATAGCCCATTTGCCAACATTCCCTTCACTATTTACTTATGTAGGTCTAGTATTTGTTGTTTTCCATTTTATAAACAAAAACAGCATCGAAAGGAAATTCTTGTTGCAGAGTTTAATGATATGTTTAATAACTAGTGAGTATTCTCCAACCTTTACCAACATTATATATATTACCTAAAAAAATAACAGAGGAAACCTCCTCTGTTAAACAAGTATTAATTCAGTTGGTTCGTTAGGATCCGTATCATACAGGCTAAATTGCTCTCCCGCTCTGATCCCTTTTGTTTCAAGTGTTTGACTGACAGACATACGTGCCAGATCCTTCATATTATTGTCCTTACTTAAATGAGCCAGATAAAACCGTTTTGTACGGTCACCCGCAACTTCACTCATGGCTATAGCAGCATCCTCATTACAAACATGGCCTACATCGCTTAGTATCCGACGCTTTACACTCCATGGATATCGACCCATGCGGAGCATACTTACATCATGATTGCTCTCAAAGATGTACACATCTGCATTTTTAATAATGCCCTTCATTCGATCACTTACATACCCCGTATCTGTAATTGTCACCAGTTTCTTACCATCCTGGTGAAATACATAAAACATCGGCTCTGCCGCATCGTGCGAAACACCAAAGGACTCTACATCAAGGTTGCCAAATGACTTAACGGTCTCCATTCCAAATTCAAATTTTAAATCTGTAGGAATTTCGCCAATTAACCCATCCATTGCTCTCCATGTGTTGGCATTTGCATAAATAGGCAGCTGATATTTACGAGCCATAATACCAAGCCCTTTTATATGGTCACTGTGCTCATGTGTCACAAAAATTCCTGATAAATCCTCAGGCCTTTTATCAATTTTATTTAATAGCTCGGTCATTTTTTTGCCGCTTAAACCAGCGTCCACTAAAAATGAATGCTCTCCTGATTCCACATAGAGTGAATTCCCCGTGCTTCCACTGGCTAGAACGCTAAATTTCATCGACATTCTTCCTCACTCCGTTACATTTCCTTCTTCTGTATTCAGCACTTGTCCTTCAATACCATTTACGAAATAATCCTCTTGCTTATTTACTGTAAAATGCCATGTTGGTACAAGGACAAGCACTTTTGATTCTGATACTTCTATTAAGGTATAAAAACCAAGCTCTCCCTTTGAAACTTCACTTCCAGATGACAAGTATCCTCCATTCAACAGACTTTCTACTGCTTGAATTGGCGGATTAATCTCTTGGTTTTCATTAAATTCCTCAATATCATCGAGGTGTGTTTGTATATACGAAATTACTTCATCATTTTCATTAAGCGTAAATATTAAGGCGCCGTTTTTATTATTAAAAAGTAAACGGCTTTTGTAGGTTTGATAATATGTTATTGTCCCATCTTCTTTACGCCAAAATTTATACTCATCTCCCGAATATACATTTTTGTTAATGAAGCTTTCCAGCTCAAAATATTTCCCTTCACCAGTACCAATTTTAATTGGTTTATCCAGCGTCGATCGAATGGTTCTTTTATTATCAATAATTAAGGTTTGATTTTTGAGGGTATTTAATTCCTCTTTACTGAATTCCTTAGGCTTAGCACTTATCGTCTTTTCACTTACTCTTTCCTGAGTTCCTACATGATACTTGATTCCCTCAGCCTTTAGCCTTTCTTCAATGGTTGAATCCGAATCCTTATTGATTTCAAGCTTTGCTGCCCTAAAATCCAGGAACTGATATAGGAGGAATACATCCAGAATTAGAAACACAACAATAAATAAACCTTTTGTTTTATTCCAATCCATCCATAAGTCCTCCTAAATCCTTTTCGGGGATCTCCATCCAGCTGCCACCATACTGATAGTACCAGACAGGTTTCAATTCCAAAAGAGTCGTGCCTGAATTATCATCATAAATTAGCTTATAGCCGACAGTCATATCCGTAAGTTTATTTGCATCATATTGTTTACCCATACCGTTTTTGAAGGACTTTAATGCTTCATTTGCAGAAGGAAGAGTAACTGCGCTTTGATCCAAGGGCTCATCCACAAGATTAAAATAGGAACGTTCATATCTCTTCACATTTTGAGTTCCATATTCCAGGTGAATTTCAGTCATACCTTCCTCATTAAATACAGGAAGTCCATCAATATATAAACGGAAAGCGACTTCTCTGCTAAACTCATCTAATGACGCATACCGGTGGCGTGTATCCCAACCGGCATGAATATTGATAAATTCTATGCTGCTTTGCAATATATGAGTTTCCAGCTTTTTCTCATCTTTGGCACCGACAACAAGATTTTTGTATTCAATCATTGATGTCTTTGGGTTCTTTTTCATTATACTCAATCCATCGGTATAGATATCCCCTTCCTGCTTAACAGTGCTTGGTCTGATAAACAGAGCTTCCTTAAAGCTTTTCACATCAGTAGCTTTTGTTAGAAAATCATATTTACTTACTTTTATTTCGCCGGATGGAACCAGGATTGAGTTAGTTTCTGATAATTTCAGCTTTGTGTAGGGTTTTAGATTTTCAACCCTCGCGTACTCTTTTGTGAAGTCTTCAATCAAACTTTTATCAACGGATGCTTCAATGACTGTTTTCTTTTCACTAGAAACAAAGTAGATAGAATCATTATCGGTATGAATAATAACCCTGTCAAATTTAACATTTGGCAACTCATTATCTTCTATTTTTAAATAATTTTTATAAAAAGACAGCGGAACGATATCATTAAATATTAATTCAATGAATCCATCCTTCTCACTAAACTTATTGATAGCAGCAGTATTTTTATACTTTGATGATTGATCCTGAAAGTTAAACATATTCCATTTTTTTATGGAGTTGATTGCTTGTGTAATCATTTCCTCAGAGTAAGTTCCATAGGATAAATTACCTTTATGATAAATCATTTTTGTTGGCTTTACGACTTCATCGGGTTCAAGATTACTGAAGATTTTCTCCTGAACATAGTTTGTATTCTCCGTCTCGTTATAGGTTGGCTGATAAAACCAATATGACCAAGTCAAAAGGCCACTTATCAAAATGAGGGACACCAATAAGATATTTTTAAATCCTTCCCAGCTCATTCCCAATCATCCTCTTGTAATGTTTCATAAGGGAGAGTAAAGAAAATGGTTGTCCCCTTCCCTTCCTCACTAGAAGCCCAAATATGCCCCTTATGTGCTTCAATCATTTCCTTCGCTATCGCGAGACCTAAACCTGTACCGCCCATCTTTCTTGATCTGGCTTTATCTACACGGTAGAATCTTTCAAATATCTTAGCTACATTTTCTTTTGGAATACCCATTCCTTCATCTCTAATGCTAATTTCCACAAATTGTCCGATTACTTGCAGCTTAAAGGTAACTTGTCCACCCTCAGGTGAATACTTCAATGCATTCGAAATAATATTATCGAGTACTTGAGTAATTTTATCCTCATCTATTTCAACACCAATTGGCTCAGATGGGATTAAACGCTTAAAAGTTACATTTCGCGATTTAGACATTTCAAAACGATCGATAATTCGGTGGAAATAACGGCCAAAATCGACCCAGGTTGTAGAAAGCTTATAGTCTGTATTATCTAGCTTTGAAAGCTGCAAGAGATCATTGACCAATCTGATCATCCGCTCTGTTTCTGTTTGAGCTATATTCAGAAAACGCGGAGCAAGCTCTTTATCTTCCATAGCGCCATCTGCCAAAGCTTCAAGATAGCTTCTCATCGTTGTCAGCGGCGTTCTAAGCTCATGGGAAACATTCGCAACAAATTCTCTTCTCTCTTCATCGATCTTTTCTTGCTCGGTAATATCATGAAGAACGACAATTAACCCATTAATAAAACCTGTTTCTCTTTGAATAACAGAGAAATTCGCTCTTAAATAAAGCAGTTTCTTTTCATTGCTGTAATTAAGGATAATGGAATCTTTCTCACTCAATAATTGATCAAAAGTGAACGTATCCTCTAATCCTAATACCTCTGTAATCGGCTTAGATAATGACGTTTCACGTGAAACTTTCAGCATTGATAGTGCTGTGTCGTTAATCAAAATGACTCGGCCTCTGCGATCTGTTGTTAGCACGCCATCTGTCATATTAGTCAATACAGAAGATAGCTTCCTTTTCTCTGCATCAGTTGTCGCCTGTGCATCTTGTAGCTTTTTAGTTAAACTATTGAATGTAATAGCAAGCTGGCCAATTTCATCGTATCCATACACCTTAACTTTTCTCGAAAAGTTACCACGTGACATCGCTAAAGCTTGCTTACGCATGTCAGATATTGGCCTTGTAATGGTTTGTGCCAGCAATATTCCTAAAAAGGCTGTCACTGCAAGAGAAATAATCGTTCCCTTCGCCATTATCGTATTAATTTGTTTTAATTGGGAATAGACATTCTCTATTTTCGTATTCAGATATAAATTCCCTATAATTTGTCCATCACTCAAAATCGGTTCTGACCAAAGGAGAATTCTTTTTCCCGTCTGAGAATCGATTCTGATTTCTGTTTGGGGCGTTCCTTGGTTATTTGCCCTATCAACAAGCTTTTCAGTTGAACGGCTCCCTATTATATCTTGTTTCTCCGGATCAGATGTGCCAATAATTTTTGAATCCTGATCCATTACCCGTATTTCCGTTATATCCCCAGAGGAATATCCCTCCAATGTCGTCTTAATGTCTTCTATTAAGGTGGGATCTTCAACTTTGCGGGTTTCCGTTATTTCTTTTTCTAAACTATAGGAAAGAATCGTTACCCGCTCTTGAATAGAGCTCTTAAAATTCTCCAATAGCTGCTGTTCAAGTCCCTGTGCAAAATAAACTCCGATAATTTGCATGGCAACTAAAATAAGCAGCACATAAATTAGTACAAACTTAAAATAAATCGATTTAAAGAAACCAACTTTTCTCATAATTTTTACTCCTGTTCAGGATGACGGAGGTAGTACCCAACTCCTCTTCTTGTAACAATCCATGCAGGATGGCTTGGATTATCTTCTATTTTTTCACGTAAGCGTCGAACGGTTACATCAACTGTTCTGACATCTCCATAGTAATCATAGCCCCATACTGTCTGCAGAAGATGCTCCCTTGTCATTACCTGGCCTATATGTTTAGCGAGATAAAAGAGAAGCTCAAATTCCCTATGGGTTAATTCAATGGTGTCACCTCTTTTGGATACCATATAAGAATCAGGATGTATCACTAGATTGCCAATCGTAATTTCATTTGTTTCCTCGTTATCTTCCTGCTGATTTGCAGCATGTTTTTGCCTGCGTAAATTCGCTTTTACGCGCGCAATTAATTCACGAGTACTGAACGGCTTTGTCACATAATCGTCTGCGCCCAGTTCCAGGCCAAGCACTTTATCTATTTCGGAATCCTTTGCCGTCAGCATAATAATTGGCATATCATATTTCTTCCGCACTTCCCTGCATACTTCCATTCCGTCCTGTTGCGGTAGCATGATATCTAATAAAATCAAATCTGGCTGAAGTTCTTCTACCAGTTTAATGGCATCATTACCGTCATAGGCACAATACACATCAAATCCTTCTTTTTTCAAGTTAAACTGTAATATATCTGCAATAGGCTTTTCATCATCAACAACCAGTATCTTTTTATCCATCGTCTATTTCTCCCTTTTATATAATAAAATGTCTATATTAATGACATCTGCGAGTCACAATTTTGTTAAACTATCCTAATCTTACTTTACCATTTCTATTGAAACAGGTCATCTTTTTAAAATTTAATTCCAAATATATACAAGGGTGAATACCAAAAAGGATTAGACTGGTGTCTAACCCTCAAATTCTCTATGAAATATACTAGTACTAATGATTAATTTATTCAAAAAGCTGACAAACGTTTTCGTCTGTCAGCCAGTTATTTTTTATATACCGTATGGATTGCGGAGTATATTCGTTTGATTACGGTCCGGTCCTACAGAAAAGATTGATAATGGAATACCTGTTAACTGAGATACTCTTTCTAGATAAGTACGTGCATTTGCAGGCAGTTCAGACAATGTTTTCACACCCGTGATATCTTCTGTCCAGCCTGGCAGTTCTTCATAGATTGGTTCACATTCAGCCAATATTTTCAGACTCGCCGGGAACTCCTCCAATACTTTTCCATCGTGTCGATAAGCAACACAGATTTTTAATGTTTCAATACCTGTTAAAACATCGATAGAGTTAAGAGAAAGATCAGTGATTCCACTAACGCGGCGCGCATGGCGGACAACGACGCTATCGAACCAACCTACCCTTCGCGGACGTCCCGTAGTAGTACCATATTCTCTTCCTACCTCACGAATTTGATTACCAATTTCGTTATCAAGTTCGGTAGGGAATGGTCCATCTCCAACACGTGTCGTGTAGGCTTTACATACACCCACTACATGATTGATTTTTGATGGTCCAACTCCGGAACCGATTGTCACGCCGCCCGCAACTGGGTTGGAGGATGTAACGAATGGGTATGTTCCCTGATCGATATCAAGCATTACCCCTTGTGCTCCTTCAAATAAAACACGGCGTCCTTCATCCAAGGCGTCATTTAAAACAACAGAGGTATCACACACATATTGTTTAATTTGCTGTCCATATTCATAATATTCTTCAAAGAAATCATCCATCGTAAAGCCTTCAGTTTCATAAAAACGTTCCAGCATACGGTTTTTCTCTTCCAAGTTTCTTGTTAACTTCTCTTCAAATACTTCTTTATCTAATAAATCGGCAATCCTGATACCTATACGGGCTGCTTTATCCATATAAGCCGGGCCAATTCCCTTTTTAGTAGTACCTATTTTATTACTCCCTTTTCTCTCTTCCTCTACTTCATCAAGTTTCAGATGATAAGGAAGAATCACATGGGCTCTATTGCTGATACGTAAATTATCTGTGGTAATCCCACGATCGTGCAGATAAGTAAGCTCCTCAATAAGTGCTTTAGGGTCAACGACCATACCATTTCCAATTACCGATATCTTATCCTTATAGAATATGCCTGAGGGAATCAAATGAAGCTTATATGTTTCACCATTAAATTTTATTGTATGTCCCGCATTATTTCCACCTTGATATCTGGCAATTACTTCTGCGTTTTCTGAAAGGAAATCTGTAATCTTTCCTTTACCTTCGTCTCCCCATTGTGTACCTACTACTACGACTGAAGACATTCTTTACACCTCCACTAATTTACCAACATCTTGCACTTTGGCTTAACAAACAAATTAAGTGTATCAATTACATGAAGTAATTTCAAGGAATTCACGAACGTTTATATGAAAATAGTAAAATATGTTCGTGTATTGATGTAATAAAAATAAACCCACCTTTGTTTGGTGGGTCGGTCTATAAACTATTATGCTCCAGAAGGTATGGCATCATCCTGGAATCTTCTCTCTAAATTAACAAACTTATTGTATTCCTTCACAAATGCCAGTTGAACTGTTCCAACCGGGCCATTACGCTGTTTCGCAATGATAATTTCAATAACATTTTGGTTTTCTGTTTCTTTATCATAATAATCTTCCCTGTATAAGAAGGCTACAATATCAGCATCTTGCTCAATACTTCCTGACTCACGGATATCAGACATCATCGGACGCTTGTCCTGACGTTGCTCAACACCACGAGAGAGCTGGGAAAGAGCGATAACCGGAACTTCTAGCTCCCTTGCCAAGGCCTTAAGGGAACGGGAAATTTCTGATACTTCCTGTTGTCTGTTTTCGCCTGATCTGCCATTTCCCTGAATAAGCTGGAGATAGTCAATCAGGATCATGCCAAGTCCATGTTCTTGCTTTAAACGACGGCATTTTGAACGGATTTCACTAATTCGGACACCCGGAGTATCATCTATAAATATACCTGCATTTGATAAGCTTCCCATTGCCAGTGTTAATTTGCGCCAATCTTCGTCTGTCAGAGATCCTGTTCTAAGGTTTTGAGCATTTATATTACCTTCTGCGCAAAGCATACGCATGACCAATTGTTCTGCACCCATCTCCAAACTGAAAATCGCAACATTTTCATCCGTTTTTGTTGCAACGTTTTGGGCAATATTAAGTGCAAAGGCTGTTTTACCAACAGATGGACGGGCAGCAACGATAATTAAATCATTACGCTGAAAGCCTGCTGTCATGTGATCCAAGTCATTAAAGCCTGTAGGTATTCCAGTTACATCTCCTACGCGGTTATGAAGTAACTCAATATTGTCATAGGTCCGAACTAAAACATCTTTAATGTTGTGAAAGGCTCCGGCATTTTTTCGGGAGGCAACTTCCATAATGCTCTTTTCGGCTTCACCCAAGAGACTTTCTACTTCATCTTCACGTGAATACCCATCTTGTACAATGCCAGTTGCTGTATTAATTAATCTTCTAAGAACGGACTTTTCTTCAACAATTCGGGCATAATATTCTATATTGGCCGCGGTAGGTACTGATGACGCCAGTTCTGTTAAATAGGGAACTCCCCCTACCTCTTCAAGCTGCTTTGTTGCACTTAGTTCTTCTGTTACTGTGACTAAATCGACAGCCTTTCCTTTGTCGTTTAGCTTCAGCATAACCAGGAAGATTTTTTGGTGTGCACTTCTATAAAAATCCTCAGGTATCAAAATCTCAGAGGCAAGTATTAAAGAGGAAGGCACAAGAAAAATTGCTCCTAAAACCGCTTGTTCCGCCTCAACATTTTGTGGTGGAACCAAATCAGTAAAGAGCTCATTCATTCGGCAAACCCCCTTTATATATTTAAACGTAATTATATATTTTTATTAGCAATTAAAATGGATTGCTATTCTATTGTATATGGAAATGAAGAGAATAGGTACAGGAAATTATTTATTTTAACTTTCATTTGCATTAGTAACTTCTATCATACTAAAAAAAAGTGATGAAATCAGCTAACAAGCTTTTCATCACTTTTTTTAAGAAAATTATTTCCTGGGAAAATATTTTATTGTTCTTTCACATGAACATTTAAAGTAGCGGTTACCTCATGATGAAGCTTAACCGGAACTTTTGTGTAGCCGAGAGAGCGAATTGCGTCTTCTAATTCAATTTTACGTTTATCAATTTTATGCTTATGCTGTTTTTGTAATTCGTCAGCAATCTGTTTGCTGGTAATGGATCCAAAGATTCTGCCGCCCTCACCAGTCTTCGCTTTTAATTCAATTGTAAGCTTTTCTAATTGCTCTTTTAATTTTTTTGCATTTTCTAGTTCCTCAGCTGCAAGCTGTACTTCTTTATTTTTCTGATTTTCTAGTGTTTTCATATTGCTGCCGGTTGCTTCTACAGCTAATCCCTGTTTCAAAAGGAAATTATGTGCATACCCATCTGCAACATTTTTAATTTCACCTTTTTTTCCTTTTCCTTTAACATCTTTTAAAAATATTACTCTCATGTGTTTGTGCCTCCTTCATATAGCTCATCAATTGCATCTTTCAACATTTGCTCTGCTTTTTCCATTGAAATGTCATCCAGTTGAGTTGCCGCATTTGTAAGATGCCCTCCGCCACCCAAACGTTCCATAATAACCTGAACATTTATATCGCCAAGAGATCTTGCACTTATGCCAATGCTAGTTTCTGATTTTCGTGATAACACAAAGGATGCGATCACTTCATCCATTGCTAACAATGTGTCTGCAGCCTGGGCAATCAAAACCTGATCAGCAAATTCATTTAAATCACCATGAGCAATAGCAATCCCTTTATGATAAAAATAAACGTCCTCAATCAGCTTTGCGCGCTTTAGGTAAGTATCTACATCTTCCTTAAGAAGCTTTTGTACAAGGACTGTGTCTGCACCATGCCCTCTTAAAAAAGAAGCAGCATCGAAAGTTCTGGATCCTGTTCTAAATGTAAAGGATTTTGTATCCACTATAATACCAGCCAGCAAAGCAGTTGCTTCCAGCATACCTACCTTAACACGCTTTGGCTGGTATTCAATAAGCTCCGTTACTAACTCGGCTGTAGATGATGCATATGGCTCCATATAAACCAGGATAGAATTATCTATAAATTCCTCGCCACGCCTGTGATGATCAATCACCACGATTTTTTCAGCCCGGGAAACCAGTTTTTCCTCAATGACCATGCTTGGCTTATGAGTATCTACGATAACAAGTAATGTTTTATCGGTGATTAGCTCAACACCAATTTCAGGTGATATAAATCTGGAGTCCAACTCAGGCTTTTGCTTCACTTGAGATAGAAGTCGTTTAACACTTGAATCTAATTCACTTCTGTCTAGAATAATATATCCTTCACGGTTATTCATTTCGGCAATTTTTAATATCCCTAAGGACGAACCAATAGCATCCATATCGGGAAACTTATGTCCCATTACAATAACTTTATCACTATCGACTATCAAATCACGCAGTGCATGTGAAATTACCCGTGCGCGAACTCTAGTTCTTTTCTCCATAGGATTCGTTTTGCCACCATAAAATTTCACTTTTCCATTTGGGAGTTTAATGGCAACCTGATCTCCACCTCTACCCAGAGCCAGATCAAGACTTGATTGAGCAATGCTGCCCAATTCAGGTAATACAGAAACTCCGCTCCCCACACCTATACTCAGTGTTAACGGAACATTTTGCTTGGCCGTTGTTTCCCGTACATCATCCAGTATGGAAAATTTCGTTTTTTCTAGGTGGTTAAGAATACTTTCGCTAAAAATAGCGATAAACCGATCCGAGGAAATTCTCTTTAAAAAGACTCCATATTCTTTAGCCCAATTATTTAATAGGGCGGTTACAAAGCTATTTAAGCTGCTTTTTCGCTGGTCGTCCATTCCTTGTGTCACATCGTCATAGTTATCTAGATAGATAATTCCAATGACAGTTCGCTCTTCTTCGTACATTTTTTCAATTTCTGTTTGCTCTGTAACATCGAAGAAATAAAGCAATCTTTCCTCCGGTTTATGGACTACTCGAAACTTACGATTATAAATTGCTACAATATCTTCGCTTTCCTCTCTTTTCACCAAAGGTATTAAGGGTTCTGCAACCTCAGAAATGTATTTTCCAACCAAAGTATCTTCCTGGAGACACTTAGCCATATATGGGTTGGTCCATTCAATTACATAATCCTCGTTGAAAAGCAGTATACCTATTGGCATTTCTAATAGAGCTTCTTCCCCCACTTTTTTTAATCGATAGGATAGAGTGGAAATATAGATTTCCGTTTCTTTTTGTATTCCATATTCAATTTTTAATATTAGAAAGAAGAGAATGCCAAAAAGCAAAGAAGCTACTATTGCAAATATCCAATTATAATAAGCAAGAACTCCGATGATTACTAAAGATACACCCAATAATGCGTAGATGGGATAACGGATCGCTTGCCTGTTTAAATAAGATGGCATAGATTCAGCTCCTAAATAATGTGGATCAATTTATGTATTACTTATCATTATACTTGATAAAACTCCATTATGACCAACAGAGCAATTAATTACCTGTTCAGAGGCGTATAATTAATACCCTTCATTAGTACCTATTTAAAACAATAAATACATACAAAGAATATTATAAAGCATAAATAAAATGATATCCAAAAAACAAGACATTACATTGAACCATAATGTTATATTGAAATAATATTTAAAAATAATGTAATTCGATGTCTGTAATTTTATTAATAATTCCTCATGTCAATACTGTTTCCTTAAATACAATTAAAAAACGGAAAGGATTCCCTTTCCGTTTTTATGTGTAAAATCTTATTTTTCCTCTGCTACGAATGGTAGAAGAGCCATAGTACGAGCACGTTTGATTGCAATAGTCAATCTACGTTGGTACTTAGCGCTTGTTCCAGTTACACGACGTGGAAGAATTTTTCCACGCTCAGAGATAAACTTTTTAAGAAGATCTACATCTTTATAGTCGATGTGCGTAATGCCGTTTGCTGTGAAATAACAAACCTTACGGCGTTTTGCACGTCCGCCTCTGCGTCCGCCTGCCATATTATTCACTCCCTTTCATTATAATTATATACGTCCGTTCGAATTATCAATGTTAGAATGGAAGGTCATCATCCGAAATATCGATAGTTTGTCCATTACTACTGAATGGATCATCATCAATCTTCGTATAATTACTGTCCTTCCGTTGATTCTGGTTTTGGTTGCTATTTCCCTGGCCAAATGGATTGGTATCATGACCACCATATTGGCTTCCGCCGCTTTTTTCACCGGCAGATGAACCTTTAGGCTCTAGGAATTGTACGCTCTCTGCCAACACTTCTGTTACATAGACACGTTTTCCATCCTGACCTTCATAATTACGAGTTTGAATACGTCCATCAACTCCAGCAAGATTACCCTTTTTTAGATAATTAGCTGCATTTTCTGCCTGGCGTCGCCAAACAACACAGTTAATAAAATCTGTTTCCCGTTCACCTTGTTGGTTAGAAAATGGGCGATTCACTGCTAATGTGAAGGTTGAAACAGGAACACCATTCGGAGTATAGCGGAGATCAGGATCCTTCGTTAAACGACCTACCAAAATGACACGGTTTATCAACAGAATCAACTCCTAATATTAGAAAATTGTTCCACATGAAACAATTTATGTTCAATCAAAATTACTCTTCTTCTTTAACTACAATATGACGGATGATATCTTCGCTGATTTTAGCAAGACGGTCAAATTCTTGAACAGCCTCTGCAGTTTCAGCTTGGATTTTGTTGATCATGTAATATCCATCACGGAAATCATTGATTTCATAAGCAAGACGGCGTTTGCCCCATTCTTTTGTTTCAAGAACTTCAGCACCCTTGTCAGCTAAAATTGTGTTAAAACGCTCAACTAAAGCTTTTTTTCCATCTTCCTCAATGTTTGGACGGATGATATACATAACTTCGTATTTTGTCATCACTGTCACCTCCTTTTGGTCTAAACGGCCCTTATGGGCAAGGAGCAATTAATTACAATTACTCACAAGTTAAAAGTATAGCATACATATAAGAAGTTTGCAAATTGATAAAAAAGACCGATCATACTGACCGGTCCTCTTGTTTATACATTGAAACGGAAGTGAATAATGTCTCCGTCTTTTACTTCGTATTCTTTACCTTCTAATCTAACTTTACCCGCTTCTTTCGCAGCATTCATGGAACCAGCTGCCATCAGATCTTCATAAGAAACGATTTCTGCGCGAATAAATCCACGTTCAAAATCAGAGTGAATAATTCCAGCACACTGTGGCGCCTTCATCCCTTTACGGAAAGTCCAGGCACGTACTTCTTGAACACCTGCCGTGAAATATGTTGCCAAGCCCAACAATTGATAAGACGCTCGAATTAATTGATCCAACCCAGATTCTTCTATGCCTAGTTCTTCAAGGAACATCGCTTTTTCTTCGCCTTCAAGCTCTGCAATTTCCGATTCAATTTTGGCACAAATCACGATTACCTCAGCATTTTCCTTCGCTGCAAATTCACGAACCTGAGTCACGTAATCATTATCGGACGCATCTGCTACTTCATCTTCATCAACATTAGCAACATATAAAACTGGTTTAATCGTGAGAAGATGTAATCCTTTCACGATTTTGAGCTGTTCTTCCGTGAATTCAACTGCTCTGGCTGGTTTTTCAGCTTCAAATGCTTCTTTTAATAAGGAAAGAACTTCATACTCAACAACTGCTTCCTTATCTTTTTGTTTAGCTAATTTACCTACACGGTCAATTCTTTTCTCTACCGTTTCCATATCAGCGAGAATTAATTCGAGATTAATCGTTTCAATATCATCGATTGGATTAACCTTACCTGAAACGTGGGTAATATTTTCATCAGCAAAGCATCTTACTACATGGCAAATTGCATCTACCTGGCGAATATGGGAAAGGAATTTATTGCCTAAGCCTTCTCCTTTACTTGCCCCTTTTACAATTCCTGCGATATCGGTAAATTCAAAAGCAGTCGGTACTGTTTTCTTCGGTACTACAAGCTCTGTCAGCTTTTGCAATCTATGATCTGGTACCTCTACAATCCCTACATTAGGATCAATCGTACAAAATGGATAGTTAGCAGATTCTGCTCCAGCCTGTGTTATTGCATTAAAGAGAGTAGACTTCCCTACGTTAGGCAGACCTACTATTCCAGCTGTTAATGCCACATCATTCACTCCTTATGTGAAAACATATTAAATGTTATATAATCTATATGTGATAAACCTTTACCAATTATAGTGACAAGTCATCTAAAAGACAAGCCGCTATTATTTTTCAATTAGTATTTGAATTACACTTTATTATGATAGCATACAAGCTGTACATTAAGCTTTGAGATTATGCCTCGTGTTTCTGAAGTATCTTTTTCATCTTCCTAACAAAATCTTTACGGGGCAACATGACACTATGGTCACATCCTTCACATTTAATTCGGACGTCCATACCAAGTCTAATAATCTTCCAGCGGTTGATACCACATGGATGAGGCTTTTTCATTTCAACAACATCATTCAATCCAAAATCCTTATCATCCATAGTTTTTTAATCCTCCATTATTTAAACTTTTCCCTTTATATCCATGAATTATATCAGCATATGGCCAGACCTCCAATTAAAACCAACATCCAGAATAAACAGAAATCTACCTAGACTCCCGTTTCTCTAATTTCTTTCCTTTCATTTCATCATATAAGAATAACGTTTCACACTAAATTCGCTATAAAGAACCATTCACTATTATTACCTGGGTATATGAATTGAAACTAAATGTTTTTTTAATATAACTTATTCAAATCTACTAGGATCTAAATACCTATATAAATGAATAATGACAATGTTTCTTTATTCCTTATGCTTGGGTATACATATGATAAATCAATCTGTTTAAAAGAAACGTTAACCATTTTACTACATCTCAGCTTTGGAAGGAAAAAGTGTATATAAAAAGACAAGTATTTTCATCCTGATAACCGGATGGGAAGAATATAGGATTCGAAAGTCTGCAAAATATTCCAAAGTTCAGTGTATAAAATCCCTATATTTTCCGTATACTGATAGTACTTTTGCAGAGGAGTGGTAATTATGAACATGAGGCCTTCTTTTTTTGAACAACGCAATACAACAAATCGAATATCATATGAGGAAGAGAATGCCCACCATGTTATCTCTAGAGAATTACTCACAATCCTCCCTTCTCATAAAGTACGTCCTGTTGTCATTGTTTGTATCGGTACAGACCGTTCAACTGGTGATTCACTTGGTCCTTTAATTGGAACATTGTTAAGTGAGAAAACACTGCCCAATTTTTATATATATGGTACATTAGAGGATCCAATCCATGCTGTGAATTTACAAGAAAAACTTAATTATATTCATAGCATACATGAAAATCCATTTATTATTGGAATAGACGCTTGTCTTGGCAGAGTTAAAAGTGTTGGAATTATCCAGGTTGGTAAAGGCCCTGTAAAGCCTGGTGCCGGTGTAAATAAAGAATTGCCCAATGTGGGAGAAGCCCATATTACAGGAATCGTTAATGTTAGTGGATTTATGGAATACTTTGTGCTTCAAAATACTCGTTTAAATTTAGTCTTAAAAATGGCTAAAGCTATTACAAAAGGTATTTATTTAGCCGGTTTATCCTATAATCATGCCGCTTCCATAACTACAACATTTAATTGGAACTTCGAAGAAGAAAAGGTACATGACAATAATTTATAGAGAAAAATAAAAAACCATATAAATGGTTTTTTATTTTTCTAAAATTTCAAGGAGTCTCTCTAAATCCTCATTGGAGAAAAATTCTATTTCTATCTTCCCACGCTTATTATTCTGTTTAATATTAACTGTTGTACCGAAACGTTCTCTTAATTGATTTTCTCTTTCCTGAATAAATATATCCTTAGCAGGGACTTTTTTTGTTTCACGTGGAACACTTTCATTCAAACCTTGAATGATCCCCTCTAATTGCCTAACATTAAGATTTTCCTTAATTACTTTATCAGCCAGAGGTTTAATATCTTTTTTTGATTTCAGGCTTAACAATGCTCTTCCATGTCCCATTGATAATTTTCCTTGAGAAATATAATCCTGAATCAATGCAGGCAATGATAACAATCGAATATGATTGGCTATATGAGGTCGGCTTTTCCCCATTCTTTTCGCCAATTCTTCTTGAGTGATATCAAGGTTTCTCAATAATGACTGATAAGCAGCACCCTCCTCTACTGGATTTAAATCTTCTCTTTGAAGATTTTCCAATAAAGCAAGTTCCATCATTTGTCGATCATCAAATTCACGAACTACAGCAGGCACAGTTTTCATTTTTGCTTCTTTAGCAGCACGAAAGCGCCTTTCTCCAGCCACTATTTCATAGCCTTTAATACTGCTTTTCCGTACAATCAGAGGCTGTAAAATTCCATGTTGAAGAATTGAGTTCTTTAATTCTTCAATAGCTTCAGGCTGAAAAGATTTCCTTGGTTGATATGGATTTGGCCGCAAATTTTTAATCGCAATCTCTTGTACCACTTCTTCTTTGCTGACTTCCATGTTAGCAATAAGGGCATCAAGACCTTTCCCCAATCCCTTACCCATTTGCAACCACTTCCTTTGCCAAATCTAAATATACTTCCGCTCCACGTGACTTTGGATCATAAATAATAATCGGCTCACCATGGCTTGGTGCTTCACTTAAACGTACGGTACGTGGAATGATCGTTTTATATACTTTATCCTGAAAGTACTTCTTAACCTCATCTATGACTTGTATACCCAGGTTTGTCCGGGCATCAAGCATGGTTAATAATACTCCCTCTATTTTTAAATCATGGTTTAAATGTTTCTGGACTAATCTAACCGTATTAAGTAATTGACTGAGGCCTTCAAGGGCGTAGTATTCACATTGCACAGGTATAAGCACAGCATCAGATGCTGTAAGGGAATTTAGAGTTAATAAACCTAAAGATGGAGGGCAATCAATAATAATATAATCATACTCATTAACGACTGCTTCTAACGCTCTTTTCAAGCGTACTTCTCTGGATATGGTAGGAACCAATTCTATTTCAGCACCTGCAAGTTGAATAGTAGCCGGTATGACATCTAGGTTTTCAACTTTCGTTGCCTTAATAACATCAGCAACATCCACATCATCAATAAGTACATCATAAATGCATTGTTCAACATCAGCCTTCTCTATCCCTACTCCACTGGTCGCATTTCCTTGTGGATCAACATCGACTAGCAAAACTTTCTTTCCTATGTACGCCAAGCAGGCCCCCAAATTAACTGAGGTTGTTGTTTTACCAACTCCTCCTTTTTGGTTTGCAATAGATATTACTTTTCCCATGTTGTCACCTGCCTCACTTTACATTCAGACTTATAACGTTTCTATTTTAACATGTTTCTATTTTTCAAAGTTCATATATTTAAAATTATCACACAGAAAGTATCGATTTTTGTAAAAAGTTTTGATTATATAAAAAAAACTGGCAACCTATCGGATTGCCAAGTTATCAATTAATCAAACTATTATTTCCTCTTTTTCGGAATACGGATTGTAATTTGATAAAAATCATCAAACTCTGTTTCCTCTGAGTCTAAGTTAATTCCATTATCCTTAACCATGCTCATTGATTGACGGATAGTATTTACCGCTATGCGCATATCCTTACTGAATGCTTTTCGGATGGCACGAGGCTTTTTGTCTTCATCAGCTGAAAGCAGTTTGTTGACTCGTTCCTCTGTCTGCTTCACATTCAGTCCTTTATCAATAATTTCTTCGACAAGCTTCGCCTGTTTTTCAGGATCTTTTAATGGGATTAAGGAGCGTGCATGTCTTTCTGTGATTGCCTTTTGCATGACCGCATTCTGAACCACCTGCGGCAATTTAAGTAAACGGATTTTATTGGCAACCGTAGATTGTCCTATTCCAAGCCTGTTTGCAAGACCTTCCTGGGTCAATTGATGCAGTTCAATTAATTTACTGTATGCCACAGCTTCTTCAATAGGAGATAATTCCTCACGTTGAAGGTTCTCTATTAAAGCAACAGATGCTGTTTCAGTGTCTGAGAGATTATTAATAATGGCAGGAATTTTATCCCAACCCAATTTACTTATGGCTCGGTATCGACGTTCACCGGCAATTATTTCAAATTGTCCATCATGGATTTCTCTGACAACAATGGGTTGAATAATTCCATGCGTTTCTATAGTCAGAGCAAGTTCTTCAATTTTCTCATCATCAAAAATACTTCTTGGTTGAAAACGATTTGGTACAATTGAAGAAATAGGTAATTTATGGATTTCGTCATGGTTTATTTCTTCTTTTTCCGTCTCAATTTCCGATTCCCTGTCAACATTTTGTTCTTTATCTCCAAGTCCAAAAAAACGTGAAAAAGGATGTTTTGTCATCCCTACACCACCTTTAAAAAACTTCCAACTAGCTTAATCATTGGCAAAAATCATATTTAAATAAGTTCAGATTGTCTCATTTTTTGGTAATAACTATCTTTATTATACCGTTTTTTAGAATATCCGTCTCAATAAAGTTTACTCTAATGGCTGCTTATTTGGTGTTCCCGGTTTTCGTGGATATTTTTTTGGCGTTTCTTTTACTTTATCTATTAAGATAATATGACGTTTGCTGTCTTCCTTTGGCAGTTGGAAATAAAAGTCCTGATCCATTTTACCACCTAAAATTGTCAACGCCTTTTTCCCTGCCAATACTTCATCATCAGCACCGGCACCTTTTAAAGCGATAAATTTGCCTCCTTTTTTTACTAATGGAAGGCATAACTCGCTTAAAACCGATAATCTGGCAACTGCTCTAGCCGTAACATAATCATATTGTTCCCGGTGTGCTGCTAATTTACCAAATGTTTCTGCACGATCATGATATAAATTGACATCCTGTAAACCCAGCTCATCTGTTAAGGTTTTTAAAAAGGTAATCCGCTTATTTAAAGAATCTACAATAGACAATTTTATTGATGGAAAGCAAATCTTTAGTGGTATACTGGGAAACCCTGCTCCCGCTCCAACATCACATAAAGAAAGATCCTGATTAAAATCAATAAAGAAAGATGGTGAGATGGAATCATAGAAATGTTTCAAATAAACCTCTTCTTTATCCGTAATAGCTGTCAGATTTACTTTTTCATTCCATTCTACCAAAAGCTTAAAATACGTTTCGAATTGGTCAAGCTGAGATGGAGAAAGAACAATTCCCTTCTCCTCTAATGCATGTTTAAATTCTGATATGTTCATTTATTTACCTCTTAATTTTGGGGTATTTTTGCAATTTTCCCTTGTTCAATATAAACGAGCAAGATAGAAATATCAGCTGGGTTAACACCTGATATACGTGAAGCTTGGGCCATAGATAATGGACGAACCTGTTTTAATTTCTGACGTGCTTCAGAAGCAAGCCCTGTAATAGCGTCATAATCAATTAAATCAGGGATTCTTTTGTTTTCCATTTTCTTCAGCTTTTCTACTTGCTGAATCGACTTTTCAATATAACCCTCATATTTAACCTGTATTTCCACCTGCTCTGCTACATCCTCAGGAACTTCACTCTCTGCAGGAATTAATTGACTGATATGTTTGTACGATAATTCTGTCCTTCTAAGCAGGTCATTGCCGCGAATGCCATCCTTTAGTTCACTGCTTCCCCATTCTCTTAAATAAGATTGGGTAGTTTCATTTGGTTTAATGATGGTAGCAGCCAGCCTTTCGATTTCATTCTGAATAGCTTGCTTTTTAGTCAAGAAGCGTTCATAACGGTCCTCACTGATCAATCCAATGCGATGGCCTATTTCTGTTAATCTCAGGTCTGCATTATCATGTCTCAGCAATAAACGATATTCAGCACGGGATGTAAGCAATCTATAAGGCTCATTCGTTCCCTTCGTAACCAGGTCATCAATCAGAACCCCAATATAGGCATCCGAACGGCTCAGAATAATCTCCTCTTCATTCAGAGCTCTGCGGCCTGCATTGATCCCAGCCATTAGCCCCTGTCCAGCAGCTTCTTCATAACCTGATGTACCATTAATTTGGCCAGCAGTATATAAATTTTTAATATTTTTTGTTTCTAATGTCGGCCAGAGCTGTGTTGGTACGATAGCATCATACTCAATTGCATAGCCAGCCCGCATCATCTGTACATTTTCGAGCCCCGGTATGGTTGCCAGGATTTCCTTTTGAACATCTTCCGGCAAACTTGTTGAAAGCCCTTGTACATATACTTCATTCGTGTCTCTGCCTTCCGGTTCAAGGAAGATTTGATGGCGTGGCTTATCATTAAAACGAACTACTTTATCTTCTATTGAAGGACAGTAACGCGGTCCAGTACCCTTAATCATTCCAGAATACATAGGAGAGCGATGTAAATTATTATCGATAATCGTATGTGTTCCTTCATTTGTGTATGTCAGCCAACATGGCAACTGATCCGTAATATAGGTCGTTGTCTCATAGGAAAATGCCCTTGGTACATCGTCCCCAGGTTGTATTTCAGTTTTATTGTAATCAATTGTATCACCGTTCACTCTTGGCGGTGTACCTGTTTTAAAACGGACTAAATCTAATCCAAGCTCTTCAAGGTGTTCAGATAGCTTGATGGATGGTTGTTGATTATTTGGACCGCTGGAGTATTTTAATTCTCCTAAAATAATTTCTCCGCGTAAAAAAGTCCCTGTTGTAATAACAACTGCTTTTGAATGATAGATAGCCCCTGTCTGTGTAATAACGCCCTTACATTCCCCATCCTCAATAAGTAAGCGATCAACCATCCCTTGCATGAGGGTTAGATTCTTTTCATTTTCGAGCGTTTTTTTCATTTCGTTCTGATAGGCGAATTTATCTGCCTGTGCTCTTAACGCACGCACAGCCGGTCCCTTACCTGTATTGAGCATTCTCATTTGAATATGGGTCTTATCAATATTTTTACCCATCTCTCCACCAAGAGCATCAATCTCTCTGACTACGATCCCTTTTGCAGGACCACCAACTGATGGATTACAGGGCATAAATGCAACCATATCCAAATTAATTGTTAATACAAGTGTTTTAGCCCCTTGTCTGGCAGCAGCAAGACCTGCTTCACTCCCCGCATGACCTGCTCCTATTACTATTACATCATATTCACCAGCATGATATGCCATTGTTTTACCTCCTTATTTCCCAAGACAAAACTGCGAAAACAACTGATTGATTAAACTCTCATGGACACTTTCTCCAATAACTTCCCCTAATAGTTCCCATGACTTTGTTAAATCGATTTGAACCAGATCAATTGGTACACCGGCATTAATGCCATCCAGTGCATCATCAATTGCCTGTTTTGCTTTATTCAAAAGGGCTATATGACGTGAGTTAGATACATATGTCGCATCGCCGGAATTTAAATTTCCCTCAAAGAAAAGTCCAGAAATAGCTTCCTCTAAGTCATCTACACCTTTATCCTCTTTTAGCGATGTTAAAATAATCGAATAGTTCTTTGCAACAGCTTTAACTTTATCAATTTCAAGCTTTCCAGGAAGATCTGTTTTGTTAATAAGCACAATGACATCCATCCCATTGACAGCTTCAAACAAACGTTGGTCTTCTTCTGTAAATTCTTCTGCATGATTTAGCACAAGAAGTATTAAATCTGCTTTCTTTAATACCTCTCTGGAACGTTCCACTCCGATACGCTCTACTATATCTTCTGTTTCACGTATTCCGGCAGTATCCACCAAACGAAGCGGTACTCCCCTTACATTAACATATTCTTCAATGACATCCCTTGTGGTTCCTGGAATATCTGTAACAATTGCTTTATTTTCCTGTACCAAACTATTTAATAAGGAAGACTTTCCTACGTTAGGTCTGCCGACAATTACGGTTGAAATACCTTCTCTTAAAATTTTCCCCTGATGACTGGTTTGTAGTAATTTTTCAATTTCCCCACTGACATATTCACAGCGTTCCTTAAATAAGTGGTGAGTCATTTCCTCCACATCATCATATTCAGGGTAATCTATATTAACCTCCACCTGAGCTAGTGTTTCAAGGATATCCTGGCGCAATTTCTTTATCAATCTTGACAGTTTACCTTCAACTTGCCCTAAAGCTACATTCATCGCTTTATCTGTCTTCGCTCTGATTAAATCCATTACAGCTTCCGCTTGAGACAAATCAATTCTTCCATTTAAAAACGCCCGTTTTGTAAACTCTCCAGGCTCGGCTAAAGTAGCTCCCTGTCTTAAGATAAGCTGAAGTACTCTATTCACGGAAACTAAACCGCCATGGCAATTAATTTCGACGATATCTTCACGAGTAAATGTATTTGGAGCTTTTAAAACGGTCACCATTACTTCTTCTATAATGGTATTCGTTTTAGGATCTATGATATTTCCATAGTGTATCGTATGACTTGGCACATCAGTCAATCTCTTCCCTTTAGGGCTCCGATAAACAGAGTCTGCGATACTTATTGCCTCATCTCCGCTTATACGAACAATTCCGATTGCTCCCTCTCCCATCGGAGTTGATATCGCAGCAATTGTATCAAAATCCATGACCTATACTCCTTTCATAACAAAATTAAAAATCTATAATAATCGACACATACCATTTGTACCCGCCGCTCTTATCCACAACCACTAAAATGCAGTACGTATAATTTTAACTTATCCACATGTGAATAACAAGAATCTAAGCACAATCTTCCTTTTAGATATAAATTATTCAGCTAAATTGTGAACTCTGTTCTTATATTTTTTTCACCTTATATCTACTTTGCCCTAATACACTCGTTTAGATATCAGAAAGTCCAGTTCTTTTAATTATTAAAAGCCGATAAATTCAATCAATTATAACTGGAAGCATTCAAAAAAAAATCTCCGAAATCATTCGGAGATTTTGTTCACGCTATTTATTTGGCGAAATCACGATATGACGATGTGGTTCAGTACCAGCAGAGTACGTTTTGACTTTTTTATTATTCATCAGCGCCGTATGAATCACTTTTCTTTCAAATGATGGCATGGGCTCCAATGAAACTTCTTTTTTTGTATAGATAGCTTTATTAGCCATTTTTTCCGAAAGATTAACTAAAGCTTCATTTCTTCGGCTCCGGTAATCCTCTGCATCGAGCATGATCGTTAGATATTGGGTAGAGTTCTTATTTACTACAAGCTGAGTCAGGTATTGAAGGGAATTTAATGTTTGTCCCCTTTTTCCAATCAGCATGGCTATTTTCTCACCAGATAACTCAAATGTAACAACTTTGCCTTCTTGCTTATGATGAACATGTACCTCTGCACCCATTTTTTCTGCTACATTCTCGATGAATTGTTTTGCTTCTGCTAACGGATCATGCTTTACAGTCACCTTCACGATAGCCGGTCTTGAGCCAAACAAGCCTAAAAAACCTTTTTTCCCTTCATCTACAACTTGGATTTCAGTCTTTTCCTTCGTTGTATTTAATTCCTTAAGAGCAGATTCAACAGCTTCATTAACTGTTTGGGCTGTAGCGGTTACTTGTTTCACTTTTTCTTACCTCCGGCTTTTACATTTGATTTATCGGCTTTTGCTTGCTTTAAATCAGGCCCTTTAATGAAGTAAGTTTGGGCAATCGAGAAAATATTACCAACAACCCAGTATAAAGATAGTGCTGCCGGGAAGTTAATTGCGAACACAATAATCATAATCGGCATAATATATAGCATCATTTGCATAGTTGGATTATCATCCTGTCCAACCATGGATATTTTTTGTTGAATAAAGGTTGTTGCACCTGCAATTAGCGGAAGGATAAAGTATGGATCCTTGTCGCCTAAATCAAACCATAGGAAACTATGATTAGCAATTTCAGTTGTTCTCATAATTGCGTGATAGAACGCAATCAAAATCGGCATTTGAACAAAAATCGGCAAACATCCTGCCAATGGGTTTACCCCATGTTTTTGGAACAAAGCCATTGTTTCCTGCTGCAGTTTTTGTTGAGTTTCAGCATCCTTAGAGCTGTATTTCTCTTTCAATCTATTCATTTCCGGTTGAATAGCCTGCATCGCTTTTGTACTTTTAATTTGTTTAATCATCAATGGTAAAATCAATAATCTAACCAAAATTGTGACCAGAATAATCGATATTCCATATTTATTACCTAATAACTCAGCCATTTTGATTATCAGCCAGGAAAGCGGATAAACAAAGTATTGATTCCAGATACCAGTACTTTCTGAATCTATTGGTTGATTGACTTCACTACATCCTGATAGAACAGCAATGAGAAAAACAACCGAACCAAAGAGAAGCATATGTTTCTTCTTCAAGCCTTATTTCCTCCTAACTACTTAAGAGGCATTAATACCTCTTATATGCCAATGAATGTATTTTAACATCTTTTAGATGTCTACGCCTAAATGTTTTAGGCTTTTTTATAACAGAAAACCTACACTACATTTTTCTCAAGACGCCAGCACGCTTTAATACATGGATTAGACTCGCTTTCGATTCATGGAAGTCCATTTCTGAGGTCGGTTTTCTTGCAACAATGATGTAATCATTCCCCTTCATGATTCGATCATCAAGCTCTAAAAAGGATTGCCTTACATAACGTTTAACACGGTTCCGTGTCACTGCATTGCCAATTTTCTTACTCACTGAAAGACCCAGACGAAAGTTTGTCTGTTCCTTCTTTAATACGTAAATAACAAATTGCCTGTTCGCAAAAGATTTACCTTTTTTAAATACTTCCTGGAAATCCTGATTCTTTTTAATCCTGCGCTCTTTGTTCATATATCCACCTGCACCTAACACATACGTTCAACTTTTAAATGGGTTTCGATTTATTTCTAATCCCATTATATTTCCATTGTACATCATTAACAAATTTACGCATTATTAAAACGCCAATCTGTATATAACTTTGATCTATTTCTCATCTTAATCATTAAAAAACGCTATAAGCTTAAAAAAAGACCACTGAAATGGTCAGTGGTCTAGGCAGATAATACTTTTCTTCCTTTACGACGACGAGCTGCAAGAACACGACGTCCGTTTTTTGTGCTCATGCGGGCACGGAACCCATGAACTTTGCTGTGTTTACGTTTATTTGGTTGGTACGTTCTTTTCATATTAGTACACCTCCCTGAGGATTACAGTTAAAGACAGTCTTTACAATTATATAGATGGTGATACGTAATTGTCAACTTATACTTTCAAACATTAAAAACTACCTTCTGATTTACAAATAAATAAATTTATATGGATCGCTTAAATTTCATTTTTAAAATTTACCTTGTTCTCTATGGATAGGTTGTGGATAATTAAATTATCACTATTTAACAATCCACACCCCTTTTCGACAGGTTTTGCACAAACCCACTTCTTGTGGAAAACTTTCATCCCCATTCACTGAGTCTTGTGGATAAATAACAAAAAACGTTGCAACTCAAGCAAATTTTTGATATCATATTTTTTGTTTTCATTCTTAATAACTTATCCACATAAATAATTATCCACAGATTGTTAATAAGCTGTGGATAGGATTTTACACAGGAGCGTATAACTTTGTCCACAGGAAGTGGATATTGTCGAAAACCTATATTCCCCATAATGTTCCTTATACATTGTTTTTTATATTTATACATTTCCTATTTATATTGTTTTAATTCAAGTTTATTGTGGTTTGGCTGTCTTTGAAGGAGGATTGACGAGTGAAAAATATAGATGAGCTATGGAAGCACTCATTATCAATATTAGAAAAGAAAATAAGCAAGCCAAGCTTTGAAACCTGGCTGAAGTCTACAAAAGCTTATTCTTTAAAAAAGGATACACTCACAGTAATTGCGCCAAACGAGTTTGCCCGAGATTGGCTAGAGGAACGTTACTCAGATGTAATAGGTGAGGTTTTATACGAAACTACAGGCGAACAATTGGAAGTTAAATTCATTATTCCTCACAACCAAAGGGAAGAAGAATATGATTTACCAGCACCGGCCAAAAGGGTTAGAAAATCAGATGACGATCAGCATGAGATACCTCAAACCTTATTAATACCAAAGTATACTTTTGATACTTTCGTTATTGGTTCCGGCAACCGTTTTGCCCATGCAGCATCCTTGGCTGTAGCGGAAGCTCCGGCTAAAGCCTATAATCCTCTATTTATTTATGGGGGAGTTGGACTTGGTAAAACACATTTAATGCATGCTATCGGCCATTATGTATTGGAGCACAACCCATCAGCTAAAGTGGTTTATTTGTCATCCGAGAAATTTACAAATGAATTTATTAATTCAATCCGAGATAACCGTGCTGAAGATTTCCGTAATAAATACCGGAATGTCGATGTACTGCTAATTGATGATATTCAATTTTTAGCTGGAAAAGAATCGACTCAGGAGGAATTTTTCCATACGTTTAATGCACTCCACGAGGAAAGTAAGCAAATCGTTATCTCAAGTGATCGTCCTCCGAAAGAGATTCCGACTCTTGAAGATCGGTTGCGGTCTCGTTTTGAATGGGGTCTGATTACTGATATTACACCACCAGATCTCGAAACAAGGATTGCGATCCTGCGGAAGAAAGCAAAAGCTGAACGACTGGATATTTCGAATGAAGTTATGATTTATATAGCCAACCAAATCGATTCCAACATTCGTGAGCTCGAAGGAGCCCTAATAAGAGTGGTAGCCTATTCTTCCTTAATAAATAAGGATATTAACGCAGACTTAGCTGCCGAAGCTCTAAAGGATATCATTCCGAATTCGAAACCAAAAATTATCGCTATATCGGATATTCAGAGGACAGTTGGAGAATACTTTAATGTAAAATTAGATGATTTTAAAGCTAAAAAACGGACAAAATCAGTTGCCTTCCCTAGGCAGATTGCTATGTATTTGTCCAGAGAGCTTACGGACTCTTCATTGCCCAAAATAGGTGAAGAATTTGGAGGACGTGACCATACAACTGTTATACATGCACATGAAAAAATATCTAAGCTTTTACAAATCGATTCTCAGCTACAGGATCATATTAAGGAAATTACTTTAAAACTTAACAATCACTGATCAACGAAGCAGTTACTAACTGTTGATAATCAATTAAGTTGCTATCAAGATTACTCACAGTCTGTCCACATGTGGATAGACTGTTTTTCGGTCAAATAGTTGAGTTATCCACATTTCCACAGGCCCTACTATTACTTCTTCTTTTATTTTTATAAATAAATTAATAAATATGTATCTAAAATCAATCATCATACTGGGAGGATTACTTATGAAAATTACGATTCAGCGCGACCGTCTGGTCCAAAGTGTTACTGATGTTCTTAAAGCGGTATCAACCCGTACAACGATACCAATTCTTACTGGAATAAAAATTAAAGCAAATGAAGAAGGGGTCACTTTAACAGGAAGTGATTCTGATATCTCTATTGAATCATTCATTCCAGCAGAAGAAGAAGGCAATGAACTAGTTGAAATTAAAGAGTCTGGATCAATCGTTTTACCGGCTCGTTTCTTTGCTGAAATCGTAAAAAAACTTCCAGAGAGCACAGTTGATTTGGAAGTATATGCACACCTGCAAACAATTATTCGTTCAGGAAAAGCTGAATATAAACTAAACGGACTAAATGCTGAAGATTATCCACAGCTTCCTCAAATGGAAGAACAGCATATGTATTCTATGCCAATCGATTTATTAAAAAATATTATCCGTCAAACTATTTTCGCAGTGTCCACCTCAGAAACACGCCCTGTGTTGACAGGTGTAAACTGGCGCATAGAAGATGGGCAATTAATCTGTATTGCAACAGATAGCCATCGTTTGGCTATGAGAAAAACGGTGATTAATGGGAATGGTGATAGCTACAGTGTAGTCGTCCCTGGAAAGAGCTTAAGTGAATTAAGTAAAATCCTCGATGACACGGATGAAGAAATAAAAATTATATTTACAGAAAATCAGGTACTGTTTAAATCAAAAAATTTATTATTCTTCTCCAGATTATTAGAGGGTAATTATCCAGACACTTCTCGATTAATACCGAATGAAAGCAAAACAGATGTTAGAATAAATACAAAGGAACTTCTTCATGCCATTGATCGTGCTTCTTTATTAGCGAGAGAAAGCAGAAATAATGTTGTTAAGCTTTCTACAATGGGAAATTCCTATATTGAAATTTCCTCTCATACACCAGAGGTTGGTACAGTAACTGAGGAAATTGTTACTCAAACGATTGAGGGAGAGGAATTAAAAATATCCTTTAGTGCGAAATATATGATGGATGCCCTAAAAGCCTTGAATGTAACAGAAGTGACTATTAATTTTACTGGAGCGATGAGACCATTTGTTCTTAAAGGTGTAGATGACGATAGTATGCTGCAGTTAATACTGCCTGTTAGAACATATTGATTTAAAAATTTTTGAGAACCTGTTTTTGGATATACATCGAAACAGGTTCTTTTTGTGCAAAACCAAATTTTTTAGTAAAATAAACTTTTAGAGACTTTTACAGGTGGGATTATTATGATGGAATCAATACGTATTCAAACCGAGTATATTACTCTCGGGCAATTTTTAAAATTAGCGAGTATTATCGACTCTGGCGGGAACGCAAAATGGTTTCTTTCAGAATATGAGGTATACGTGAATGGTGAACTGGATGTTCGCAGAGGCAGAAAGCTCCGGGTTGGAGACCGTATTGAAATCCCGGATGTCGGTTCCTATATTATTACGGATTAAAGTAAAGGATCTAAAGATATGTATCTTGAAAAGATTAGTCTTCAACATTATAGAAACTATGAAAGTCTGACCGCCGAATTTGAAAATAAGGTGAATGTTATACTGGGCGAAAATGCTCAAGGAAAAACAAATGTGATGGAAGCTATGTATGTACTGGCCATGGCTAAATCTCACCGCACCTCCAATGATAAAGATCTTATTCGATGGGACCAGGAATATGCTAAAATAGAGGGAAGAGTACTGAAAAACAGAGGACCTCTTCCTATGGAATTGATTATTTCCAAAAAAGGCAAAAAAGCTAAAAGTAATCATTTGGAGCAAAAGCGTTTGAGCCAGTATATCGGCAATATGAATGTGATTATGTTTGCTCCGGAGGACTTAAACCTGGTGAAGGGCAGCCCTTTAATCAGAAGACGCTTTATAGATATGGAAATAGGACAAGTATCGCCTGTTTATTTACATGATATAAACCAATACCAAAAGATTCTCAATCAACGTAATGCGTTTTTGAGGCAAGCACAGCTGAGCAAAAGAGCTGACGATGCTATGCTTGCGGTTCTAAATGACCAATTCATTCATTATGCTGCAAGAATTCTTTTAAAGAGGTTTGAGTTCCTTGAATTGCTTAAGAATTGGGCAAAACCTATCCATAAAGGCATTTCTAGAGGTCTAGAAACGCTGGATATTCAATATAAACCATCCATAGAGGTATCAGAATCTATGGACTTGTCGAAAATAGTAGAAAGATTTCAGGAAAAATTTGATAAAATAAGTACTAGAGAAAAAGAACGAGGCACAACATTAATTGGTCCACATAGAGATGACCTGCAATTCTTCGTCAATGGTCATGATGTGCAAACGTTTGGGTCGCAAGGCCAGCAAAGAACAACAGCCTTATCTTTAAAATTAGCTGAAATTGAGCTGATTCATTCAGAAATCAATGAATATCCAATTCTTTTGCTTGATGATGTTCTATCTGAATTGGATGATTACAGACAATCGCATTTGTTGAATACCATTCAAGGTAAGGTACAAACCTTTGTAACGACTACAAGTGTAGACGGAATCGATCATCAAACATTGAGAGAAGCTGCAACCTTTCAAGTGAAAAGCGGAACAATGTCCAGATTGAAATGAGGTGGTTAAGATGTATCTTCATGTCGGAAATGATACTGTAATTAAGACTAGTGAACTAGTTACGGCACTTGATGCCAAAATGCTAACAGATTCACCTGTATTACAGAGATTTTTAGATGAAAATAAAGTTATTGATCTGGCTGAAGGTAATACAAAATCAATTGTGGTTACAGTTCATCACATCTATCTCTCACCAATTGGACTAACTGCTTTGAAAAGAAAATCAGCAAAGATGTCTACGTTGTAACACAATCGATAAGATACGAAATAAATGCATGAAAAGTGTAGGTGAAATGATTTGACAATGGAGCAAAAAGAAATACAAAAAGAATCCTATGATGAAAACCAGATACAAATACTTGAAGGGCTAGAGGCAGTACGTAAAAGGCCTGGTATGTATATTGGTTCCACAAGTTCCAGAGGGCTTCACCATTTAGTCTGGGAAATTGTTGATAACAGTATTGATGAAGCACTGGCAGGATATTGTGATGAAATCAATGTATTCATCAATAAAGACAATAGTATTACGGTTAAGGATAATGGTCGTGGTATTCCTGTTGGTATACACGAAAAAGTAGGCCGTCCTGCAGTAGAAGTCATTATGACAACTTTACATGCCGGTGGTAAATTTGGCGGTGGAGGCTACAAAGTCTCCGGCGGTCTTCATGGTGTGGGTGCTTCAGTTGTTAATGCCCTGTCTACTGAATTGTCTGTCCAAGTAGAACGTGAAGGGAAAATTCATCTTCAACGTTTTGAAAGAGGTACACCAAAAGGCGAGCTTGAGATTTTAGGCGAATCCGATCGTACTGGTACAACTATTACATTTAAACCTGATGGTGAAATTTTTACGGAAACTCTTATATATGAATATGAGATTTTGGCGGTAAGGTTAAGGGAATTAGCCTTCTTAAACCGTGGTATTAAAATCACGATTAAGGATGAACGTGAAGATGGTAAAGAAAATGAATATTACTATGAAGGCGGCATTAAATCCTATGTAGAACATCTAAATCGTACGAGAGAGGTACTTCACGAAGAACCAATCTATGTCGAGGGTGCTAAAGATGGGATTTCTGTTGAGGTTGCTTTGCAATACAATGATAGTTTTACAAGTAATATTTATTCATTTGCCAATAATATCCACACCTATGAAGGTGGAGCACACGAATCTGGATTTAAAACAGCCTTAACTCGTGTAATAAATGATTATGCAAGGAAATACGGCATTTTCAAGGAAAATGACCAAAATTTAACCGGTGAAGATGTTCGCGAAGGCCTAACTGCGATTGTATCGATCAAACACCCTGATCCGCAGTTCGAAGGACAAACGAAAACTAAACTTGGTAACTCTGAGGCAAGAACGATTACTGACTCCATTTTCTCTGAAAAAATGGAGAAATTCATGCTTGAAAATCCTAGTGTCGCAAGAAAAATTATCGATAAAGGATTAATGGCTGCCAGAGCGAGAGCAGCAGCCAAAAAGGCTAGAGAGCTAACAAGAAGAAAGAGTGCATTGGAGATTTCCAACTTACCAGGGAAATTGGCTGACTGTTCTTCAAAAGATCCATCCATTAGCGAAATTTACATCGTTGAGGGTGATTCTGCTGGCGGATCGGCAAAATCTGGCCGTGATCGACACTTCCAGGCCATTTTGCCTTTACGCGGTAAAATACTAAACGTGGAAAAAGCGCGTCTGGATAGAATTCTTGGCAATCAAGAGATCAGAATGATTGTAACAGCTCTGGGAACTGGTATTGGTGAGGATTTTGATATTACGAAGGCACGATATCATAAAGTTGTCATCATGACTGATGCCGATGTCGACGGTGCCCATATCAGAACCTTATTGTTGACGTTCTTCTATCGTTATATGCGACCGATTATTGAAAATGGTTATATCTATATTGCTCAGCCACCGTTATACAAAATACAGCAAGGCAAGCGTATAATGTATGCTTATAATGATCGAGAGCTGGAAAGTATTATGAGTGAGCTCCCTAGCCAGCCAAAACCTGGTCTACAGCGTTATAAAGGTTTGGGTGAAATGAATGCAACACAGTTATGGGATACAACGATGGATCCGGAGCACAGAACATTGTTGCAGGTTAGTCTAGAAGATGCAATCGATGCAGATGAAACCTTTGAAATGCTTATGGGCGACAAAGTCGAACCGCGTCGGAATTTCATTGAAGAAAATGCGTTACAAGTTAAGAATCTAGATATATAAATTCGATTGATTTTTAAGTATGACTTCAATGGGATTGTTATTGAATTGGGGAATAGCGATCCATACATCTTTTCTGCAGGATAGACAACATCTATCCTGTCTTTTTACATGTATAACTGGATTTTGCGGATAAGAGGAGGTAATTCCATGGCGGAAATGGAAAACTCGAGGGTTAAAGAAATAAATATAAGTCAGGAAATGCGAACATCATTCTTGGATTATGCTATGAGTGTTATCGTAGCCAGAGCACTTCCGGATGTTCGTGATGGGTTGAAGCCTGTGCATAGGCGTGTATTGTACGCTATGAATGATTTAGGTATGACGTCGGATAAAGCATTTAAGAAATCGGCACGTATCGTTGGTGAAGTTATCGGTAAATACCATCCTCATGGTGATACGGCAGTCTACGACACGATGGTCCGTATGGCTCAGGATTTCAACCTTAGATATATGCTGGTTGAGGGGCATGGTAACTTTGGATCTGTTGATGGTGATTCAGCTGCGGCAATGCGTTATACAGAAGCCCGTATGTCAAAAATATCAATGGAGTTAGTTAGAGACTTAAACAAGGATACAATCGATTACCGAGACAACTACGATGGTTCAGAAAAGGAACCAGTGGTACTTCCATCACGTTTTCCTAACCTGCTTGTAAATGGCTCTTCTGGAATTGCGGTTGGTATGGCTACGAATATTCCTCCACATCAGTTAGGAGAGGTCATTGATGGTGTGCTTGCTTTAAGTAAAGACCCTGAGATCTCCATACAGGAATTGATGGAAATTATTCCGGGTCCGGACTTTCCAACTGCAGGTCAAATTTTAGGAAGAAGCGGTATTCGTAAAGCTTATGAAACTGGTCGTGGTTCCATCACGTTAAGGGCAAGATCGTTTATTGAAGAGAAACAAAACGGTAAACAGGTCATTATTGTAACGGAACTTCCATACCAAGTGAACAAAGCCAAACTGGTTGAACGTATTGCAGACTTGGTACGTGACAAGAAAATTGAAGGTATTACAGATTTACGGGATGAGTCAGACCGTAATGGTATGCGTATCGTAATTGAATTAAGAAGAGACACGAATGCAAACGTACTTTTAAATAATTTATATAAGCATACAGCAATGCAAACAACCTTTGGCATCAACATGCTCTCTCTTGTTGATGACCAGCCGAAGGTTCTGAATCTGAAACAAATGCTTTATTACTATTTGGAACATCAGAAGGTAATTATTCGCAGAAGAACGCAATTTGAACTTCGTAAAGCAGAAGCAAGAGCGCATATTTTAGAAGGACTACGAATTGCACTTGATCATATTGATGAAATTATAGCCTTAATCCGTGGCTCTCAAACTACTGATATTGCCAGAGAAGGATTAATGACTAAATTCGAATTGACTGAAAAGCAAGCTCAGGCGATCTTGGATATGCGTCTGCAAAGGTTAACAGGCTTAGAACGAGATAAAATCGAAAACGAATATAAAGAGCTTATGACATTGATTGGCGAGTTAAGAGCCATTCTTGCTGATGAAGAAAAGTTGCTTGACTTAATTCGTGAAGAGTTAACTGAAATTAAAGAACGGTTTAATGACGAAAGAAGAACAGAAATTGTCTTGGCCGGTCTGGAACATATTGAGGATGAAGACTTAATCCCTCAAGAGAATATCGTTATCTCTTTAACGAATAAAGGGTATATCAAGCGACTGCCAGCATCCACATACAGAAGTCAGCGTCGTGGAGGACGAGGTATTCAGGGAATGGGTACCAATGAAGATGACTTTGTTGAGCATCTGCTAACAACTTCAACGCATGATACAATTCTCTTCTTTACTAATAAAGGGAAAGTATATCGTTCGAAGGGGTATGAAATACCTGAATATGGACGGACAGCTAAAGGTCTGCCAATTATAAACTTACTTGAAATTGAAAAAGATGAGTGGATTAATGCAATTATCCCAGTTGAAGAATTTGTGGACGATTGGTTCTTATTCTTTACTACTAAACAAGGGATTTCTAAACGTTCCCCATTATCTTCTTTTGCCAATATTAGAAATAACGGATTGATTGCAGTTGGTTTGCGTGATAACGATGAATTGATTTCCGTTAAACTAACAGATGGCACCCGGAACATCATCATTGGAACAAAAGATGGTCAATTGATCCGATTCCCAGAAACTGATGTGCGTTCAATGGGACGTACAGCAACGGGTGTGAAAGGAATCACTTTAAGCGAGAATGATGAAGTAGTAGGTATGGATATACTCGAAGAAAATGATGATATATTAATCGTTACTCGCAATGGGTATGGAAAACGTACCGGAGAAGAAGAATATAGAATTCAAAGTCGTGGCGGTAAAGGAATTAAAACCTGCAATATAACCGATAAAACTGGTTCATTAGTATCTGTAAAAACTGTTACAGGTGAAGAAGATTTAATGGTTATTACTGCTGCGGGTGTTATTATTCGTATGGATGTTGGACAGATCTCCCGTTTAGGAAGAAATACAATGGGTGTTAAATTGATCAGACTTGAATCAGGTGATGATCAATATGTGTCTACAGTAGCTAAGGTACAAAAAGAAGAAGACTCTCCTGAGGATGACGAGCAGGAAGAAACAGTAGAACAAACAGAAATACAATCAGAAGAACAAACAGAACAAGGCACGGATGTTGAACCACTGGATTCACCTGAAGAAGAATAATAGGAGATAATACATTTGGTATATACAAAATAGCTTGTTACTAACAACACCTCTTTTTAAAAGAGGTGTTGTTTTTATAAATGATTGTTTAAAGAAATTGGTTTGAGGTCGTATCATATTATGCTGTTTATATGGAGTTGATACATGCTAATAACAGCATTCATCTGTAGATTGGAGATGATAAGAGAGGCAGAGTTAAAACCTTTAAGCTAATACGATTAGTTGATTATATTTGTTTTATAGTTTTTTATAAAAAAGTGTTGCATTCCTGCCTGGGAATTGATATACTGATTTAGCTGACCGGGAAACACCGGGATGCACAAACATTAAATAAAAAAA
>NZ_MAYV01000020.1:0-95497 GCF_001685035.1 Bacillus sp. FJAT-27986
TGTCGTGTTAGCGACTCTTACATTATATCAAGATAACTTGTTGTTGTCAAGCGTTTCTTTTAATGTATTTAACTAACAATCTTTCATTTGGTTCGCGTTGCAAAAGCAACTTTATTATCATAGCACCTACATTTTCGAAAGTCAACATTTTTTTGATATTGTTTCGTTCCTGTCTGGTGCTTACTTATAGTAGCACGCTATTAAAGCATACGTCAACCATTAAATTAAAATAAAAATACTCAGACATTCAATTTCATTGTGCTAGATTAACAACAAGACGATTTTGTTATTAATTTTTATAGTATATTAATACTATTGTCGAATACCATCAGTTCTCATCTATATTCAAAGATGACTCCTTCATATACGCTTTTCCTTCTATATAATAACTTCTAACCTTGATCGCTAAGTTTCAACTTAACGCTCCCTACGTGAATCAAGATTTATCCCATTGTCTAACAGCATACAATCGGGAATACCTTAATTACTTGCCATTCAACAGCGAAGCAAATACTTAATCTATAGAAGCTATTGCAAAAATAGGCTCCCGTTGTTCTTCCAGAGAAAGCTTGATCTGGTACGCAATAATTGAAACAAGTCACCCATATCGTCGTTTAACAATACCGTTTTCTTAATTCCTAAGGACTAATTCTCCAATTTGCTGCTGATTCTTTGCACCAATAACTACCGTCTTCGCCAAACCTAGAATATATTCATTTCAGGTTGAACGTTCTCATAATAAGCGTCGGAGATTGTTGAATTTCGTTACCAACTCCAAGATACTATGAGAAAATATTAAGAGTCCTCAAAAGAACATCTCTTATTAAACATTCTTTTCTTTCATATATATTAATGAAAAGCTCGCAACCCTTTCCAGTATAGATAGAGTTGCGAGTTATTATTTACATGATATCAACTATGTGTACTTCTCCTAATTTTACTTTGCCTTGTTTAACCAACTTAATTCCTTCTCCTGCCAGCAGGTTTGTAAAAACAATCGGTGTAATAATGGATGTCGCATTTGACTTAATGAAATTTAAATCAAATTCCATTAATATCTGGCCCTGCGTAATCTTATCGCCATCTTTAACCTTTGTTTCAAATCCTTTACCATTCAACTTTACCGTATCAATGCCAACATGAATTAATAGTTCATGACCACTGTCAGATTTTATAGCAAGAGCATGTTTAGTCGGGAAAATACTTATAATCTCTCCATCAACCGGAGAAGCAACGATTCCTTCACTTGGGATCATCGCAAATCCATCACCCATCATTTTCTCAGCGAACACTTGGTCAGGAACCTCCGAAATCGGAATCAGCTGACCCTCAAGTGGTGCAGCGAATTCTCCCTTTGAGAAATCTGTTTTTAACGCATCCGGATTTACCTCTTCTATTTGTTGTTGTATCTCAGCTTCAACATTATCTGAGGCTGCTTTGGTAGGACGCGGCTTATTCCCTGCCATTATATCCTTCATCTGAGATTTAATCGTTTCGGAACGCGGGCCAAAGATTGCCTGAATATTGTTCCCCACCTCTAGCACACCAGCAGCTCCGAGTGCTTTCAGTTTATCTTTATCAACTTTCGCAATATCGTTAACCTCAACACGCAAACGGGTAATACAAGCATCTAAATGTGCTATATTTTCTTTTTTCCCCATTGCCTCAAGAATATCATACGGAAGCTCATCGACTGAACCACCCTTACCCTGAGCACTTTCATCATCTTCATCTTCCCTTCCCGGCGTTCGAAGATTCCAAGTACGGATTGCAAATCTGAAACCGAAATAATAAATGACTGCGATTACCAAGCCGACCGGAATAACAAGCCACCAGGCTGTTCGATTTGGTACTATCCCAAATAAAATAAAATCTATAACTCCACCGGAAAAGGTCATCCCTATTTTGACGTTCAACAGTTGCATAGTCATAAAGGAGAGACCTGCAAAAATAGCATGGATTCCAAAAAGAACAGGCGCAACGAACAAAAACGAAAATTCCATTGGTTCTGTAATACCTGTTAAGAAGGAAGTTAGGGCTGCTGATCCCATGATCCCGGCTACCAATGTTTTTTTCTCAGGCTTCGCTTCGTGATAAATGGCCAAAGCAGCTGCAGGTAATCCAAACATCATAAACGGATATTTCCCTGTCATAAAAGTACCTGCTGTCAATTTAACCCCATCTTTAATCTGCGCAAAAAAGATTGCCTGATCACCACGAACAATTTCTCCAGCTTTATTTGTGTACTGTCCAAATTCATACCAAAATGGTGAATAGAATATGTGATGAAGACCAAATGGAATAAGCGATCGTTCAATCACCCCAAATATAAATGCCGCTAATGTTAAGTTTGTATCTATCATATTTTGAGATAATGTATTTAATCCGTGTTGAATTGGCGGCCATATCAGTGTCATTAATAGACCTAGAATCAATGCGGAAGCAGCTGTAATAATAGGGACAAATCGCTTACCCGCGAAAAAGCCTAAATAGGAGGGTAACTCAATTCGGAAAAACCGATTATACATATAAGCTGCCAGCAGTCCAACAATAATCCCCCCAAATACTCCGGTTTGCAAAGTGTTAATGCCTAAAACATTAGCATAGGATGGATCATTGGCAGCCATGTCAGCCGTCACATTCAAAACAACCCCCATGGTCACATTCATAATTAGATAACCAATGATAGCAGCCAGGCCGGCGACCCCTTCCCCTCCAGCAAGTCCAACTGCTACACCTACCGCAAATAATAATGAAAGATTGCTAAAGACAATTTGACCAGAATCCTCCATCACAGTTGCAACCTTTTGAATCCACCCAGCATCTAAAAATGGCATTAGGTCCAACAGATTCGGATTATGAATGGCATTTCCAAGAGCTAAAAGAATCCCAGCCGCAGGTAATATAGCGACGGGAAGCATTAAAGCTTTCCCAATTTTCTGCAGGACACCGAATACTTTCTTGAACATAGTACGTCCTCCTTAGACTTATTAACAAAATAAAAGCGACTGATTATTTTCTGCTATCCATAACCAATCTGAATAATTACTTGTTAATATGCCCAAAAGGCACTCAAATACCAAGAAAACATGAATATTATGGAGGCCCTATCCAAAGATGGGATTGCAAACATGTTTCCTATCCATAAAAAAATAGCTGCCGAACTCAGCCGGCAGCCTTTAGAGAACATATTTATGAAAGGAAAATAAAGTAACAAACAAATATAACAAACATTCCATACATGATTGGGTGGATCTCTTTAATACGTCCAGCCACAATCATCGTAATTGGATAGAAGATAAATCCACAGGCAATCCCAGCCGCAATGCTTCCGGATAATGGCATCATGATGATTGTAAGAAATGCAGGCACTGCAATTTCTAATTTTGACCAATTGATATCACCGAGTGAGGAGCACATTAACACCCCGACAATAATCAAGGCCGGTGCTGTAACCGGTGATGTAATAACAGATAAAAGCGGATATAAGAATAGTGATAATAGGAACAACAGTCCAGTTACAACTGCTGCGAATCCAGTTCTAGCCCCTGCTGCGACACCTGCTGTTGATTCAATGTATGATGTCGTTGTAGATGTCCCAAACAATGCCCCTGTCATCGTTGCCAGGGAGTCTGCAAATAAAGCCTTGCCTGCTCTTGGCAATTTATTATCTTTGGTTAATCCTGCCTGGTTGGCAACCGCCATTAGTGTACCGGCTGTATCGAAAAAATCGATAAATAAGAATGTCAGTACAACAACCAGAAATTGGATAGTGAATAAATCTGATTGAATTGGATTGAAATACGGTTCAATCGCAACACCAAAAGTAGGAGCCACACTTGGAATTGCACCGAATATACTGTCAGGAATCTCAATAAGGTTTGCTAACATCCCAATGATGGCAGTAATAATCATTCCATAGAAAATGCCACCTTTAACGCCTTTAACTAAAAAGATAACTGTAATTAATAAGCCTACGATTGCCAATAATGTATTTCCATCCGTGAAATCACCGATTCCAATAAGAGTAGCATCATTATTGACGATAATTCCTGCATTTTTCATACCAACAAAGGTAATAAACAACCCAATACCTGCACCAACAGCATATTTTAATTCTGCAGGAATCGCATTAATAATGGTCTCTCTTAATCCAGTCAACGTTAATATAGCAAAAATAAAACCGGAAGCTAAAACGCCTGCTAAAGCTGTTTGCCAAGGAATACCAAACGTTAGAATTACTGTATAAGCGAAGAAAGCATTCAGCCCCATACCCGGAGCAAGCGCAATCGGATACTTTGCAATTAGCCCCATAAAAATTGAACCAACTGCAGCAGCAAGTGCAGTAGCAACGAATACAGCACCATGATCCATTCTCATTGAATCCGGAAGGTCTGGTACATCTGCCAAAGATAATTGCAATGGATTAACAACTAAAATATACGCCATTGCCAGAAAAGTTGTAATCCCGCCAATAATCTCTCGTTTGTAATTGGTGCCAAGTTCGTCAAACTGAAAGTACTTTTTCAACCTACTTCCTCTCCTTCTTTTCATACGCTTTCGTATAAGTTCCGGATAACCAAAAAACCTCGAACGAATCCGTTCGAGGCTGACTCAAATACAAAGAATAACCTATAAATAGGCAGTATCATTCATATCCGTAGTCAAGCTATTAACGGTAGCTCGGTAGAAACTTATGGGCCATATTCCCATGATTATACGAATTTATATATTTATTAAATTATTAGGTCTTTTGTATTGTATCAAGAGAATGATACTTGGTCAATAATAAAGCGAACATTATCTAGAGGTTGAGAAGGATTTGTTCGCATTTACTCCTGATGCTAGATTGGTGTAGTCAGTCCTAGAAACATTACCATACCTTTCAGGATTTATACTCATTTCCATTCATGATCTACACAAATAACATCCTTTCCATTTTATAGATTATGTTGTAAGTAACCATTAAAGCCTACACATTTGGTATATATTACAACCAGAAGCCTAAATATTGTTGTTGAATTCAGCAGATATTAAAGTATAATCATAATGGTATTTGAATATTCAGATTAGCATATTCACCAAGCTAGCCTTTCAACTCTATGATATTAATGCAGAAATACTGGTTTTATACTTTACTAAATGTGAATTAAGAAATGGACGCACTTTGAATACACTGACATATTCACCAAAGATTTTGATAAACTGAGGAAATAACTATGGATACCCAAAATTTTATAAATGTGAAAATAGATAAAGAACAATTAGAGTATGCAAAGAATCTACAAAATTTATTATGTAAAAGATTAGATACCAAACAGCCTGTAGAATATGAAATCCCTGATATTATTGCTGAACAGGCGTTGTTTCTGTATATAGATACAATGGAACGATATTATCGTTTAGAGGGTAAAGATTGGGAGGATTTTTACAACAACTTTAGCGGTGTCACAAACGTACCAAGAAAAATAGAAGATTTCAGAGAACAAAATATCAAACCATACAAAAAATAAGGGGATAACCAGTTGGCTATCCTCTTATTTTGGATTTATAACCTACTTCATAATGGAATAAGGACTTTTCGACCTTGGAAGAATTAACAAAAAGCCCTATATGCTCGGTCAATCAAAACAAGGACTTATACAAAATAGGAAAAATAAAGATAGGTCGCCTTCCACCTATACTACAGGCTACTCTACCCTATGTGAGTAATTCTTTCTCAGTTTATAAAATCCTCTTCCGCAATACACAAAAATCACCAAATATATTAAAAACAAAATAGACCAAAATATAATAAATCCCCTATTCCATGAACTCTCAATCCCGCCTAAAGCGATACTCATGGCCGAACAAACTATAAATAATAGAAAAATCCCCAGAAGAGGTACTAATTTTTTCATAAAAATCCGCTTTAGCATGTCCAGTTTTGATTGATCATCACTGAAAATATTTGTATCTCCTTCATCTGTGTTACCTGCTGATTTTCTAAAATAGCTGTATTCATTTATATCCTGCATATATTCCCAGCCATAATCTGCATACATCTGCAAATAACTTTGCTTGTCTTCTGATGTCTGCGGATTGAAATCCAATTTGTAGACTACATCTTCTGGCTCACATAATTCAAAATAATAAAACCCTGGCAGTTTAACTTTCACCAATTTATACCCTTTATTATGCATCTCACGCAAAAATGTCTCTTCTTTCTCGTAATCTGTTAACATAAACCAGCGAAATTCTCTTTTCATATCATTTTCCATCATATAACCCTCCTCTACTATTTTGATATAGTCTCTCAATACGCCTTATTTCAATATTAAGAATTTGCTTGCCTAGTTCAGTGATCATATAGAACTTCCTTTTATTTTCTTCACGAACAAACATAATTAACCCGTCTTTCTCCATTTTTGACAGGCTCCCATACATAGTTCCCGGACTGATTATTATCTCGCCGCCTGTCATTTCCTTCACCTTTTTAGCAATGTTGTAACCATGCATTTCTTCCTGCATGCAAAATAGTATATAAAACCCTGTTTCTGTCATAGGTATGTAAATTCTTTTAATCCGCTCTTCCATACTTCCTCCAATTTATAGCTCTATTTCACATCTACTATATCGTGGTTCGATACATAAAGTATATCGCACTACAATATATTCATCAACCATCTCTTACCAAAAGTAGTTGGTTTTAATTATCCCTTTAGACTTATTTTTGACATAAAAAAAGATCCCCTTTCCCACCCAAATCTCAGGTAAAAAAGAGAGTCACATTTTATTTTTATTCTTATATGCGGGCAAGCTGATGAAAATACAAATCAACTCTGCTCCATCCAACGTTGTGGCTATAACTACAGAACTAAAAATGAAAAATAGAATCTATCTCACTTATAACCTGAAAGTTTTATTCGTTTGCATTGAGCCATTCCTTTAAAAGAGCGATGTATTTTTCTGTGTCTTCTACGAAACATGAATGTCTGCAGTCGCGGAAGAGTTCCCAACGAGAGTTTGGAATATGGTCATACATATATTTTGCGATGTAAGGAGTGCAAAGATCACTACCTCCATTAATTACAAGTGCTGGCTCTTGAATGTCTTTTAGTTGCGCTGTAACATCATAATCTTTTAATGTGCCGAGTGGAGTAAATTCATTTGGTCCCCAACCGACTACATATGCTTCATTTCCTATTTTTCTAGGACGCTTCATACATTCTGGTGAATCTTCTGTGACAGGTCCTCCAGCGTGGCGAATCATGTATTCTTCTTCTGCCGCCAAATAGGCTGGGGCATCGTAGTTACCAGTGCTTGTTGCAATGGCAATGGCTTCTTGCATATCTTTTGGCATGAATTTAATCATACGTTGCTGTTCTTCTCCCCACATCCAAGAAGCTGGAAGAGTGCTAGAAAGGATGATGCTTTTGATTCCGTTTGGTTTGTAATTGCAAACATAATTCAAAAGAAGCATGCCTCCCCATGATTGACCCAGAAGATGGCATTCTTCTAAGCCAAGGTGCTTGCGAAGTGCAATGAGTTCTTCTGTCCAAACTTCTGCGTTCCAGAGGTTAGGGCGATTTTCTACATAAGATTCGCCACAACCGATTTGATCGTACATAATTAATTGGCGTCCATCTTCCTCAACAAATTGATCGAGTACTTCAAAATAGTTGTGAGTGGAGCCTGGTCCGCCATGAAGTAAAATGAGTGGTTTTTTATTACCGGTATTTTCTCCAACGATGCGGTAATACGTTTTAAAATCTAAATATGGCATAAATCCTTCAGTAATTTTCATAGATATCCTCCTAGTGTTATATATCCAATAATTGATCCTTCACAAAATGGAATTTGCTTTACTATTACCAAATAAACGGTATCAAGCGATATTTGACTTTTTGCTTATACTCACGATAACCATCGAGTTCTTTTTCAAGAAGTTTTTCTTCATTTTTAATCCTTTTGGCAATTATAAAGGGATATACAAGAAAAATAAAAAACGAATATATTGAACCTAACACAATCGGCATCGACAAAAACAAAAGTAATGTCACACTATACATTGGATGTCTGACAATACCGTATAGCCCCGTATCGATAACTTTCTGATTTTCCTGTACCTCAATAGTACGACTAAGATATGTATTCTCCCTGAGTACCTCTGCATAAAGAATATATGCTACAAGAAATGCCACCGCAGCACAAATTACAACACTCTTTGGTAAGGTGTACCAATCAAAACGAAAACCTAATCCCGCAACAATAAAACCTGCTAAAAACATAAGTCCGCTAAGCTTTACCACAAGACATTGTTCATCTTGCTTCTCTTTTACATTGAGTCGCTTTTTTAACAGTTCTGGGTTTTTGAACATCATCACAATTCCTGCAAGGAACATTGGCACAAATAAAATCCCCATAAATAACCAACCATACGCAAATAATAAAGTACCCGCAGGTAAGAATATCAATAGACCAACTAAAACAACCCCCAATAAAAATTTAGTTAGTGCTTGAATGAATAATTTTGTTGTCATAATAACTCTCCCACAATTCTAATTTACCTCTTCAGTGGAAACTATTGCATACATTGTAACGACTATTCAAAGTTATTTTAATATAATCCCCACAATCTACCAACTCATTTCACTTTCCTGCTTTCTCTCAAAATCGCTCATAGCTTCATTATCTTTTTCTCGAACACTTATAATTGCTTTTTCTACCTGGAAACAGATGTGCAAATCGATAGGTAATTTTTTCTGCTTCGTGGTTCTACACGGGCTCCGGTTGCAAGAGCTAAAAGCTCATGTTTACGAGGAGCTCTGATAAGATCTCGTAATGGAAAGTGTATTCGGGCAACCTATTTTCATTGTTTTTGAATATCTTTTTAGAAACCACGAAAAAAAGGTCTACCTGAAATGATTTATTCAGATAGACCTTTTCGTCTCGTTTATATATCTGCTATCAATTTTCTATCAATCAGCCCAGCCTAAAACCACTTCAAAAACTCAGTGTTTTCAATGGTTCTATCGATTTCCAATTCTATTCCCACTCAATCGTCGCAGGTGGCTTGGACGTGATGTCATACACAACACGGTTAATATGATTTACTTCATTGACAATTCGCACAGATATTTTTTCAAGTACATCCCATGGGATTCTTGCCCAGTCAGATGTCATTCCATCAATAGATGTTACCGCACGGATTCCTATTGTGTAATCATATGTGCGGGCATCCCCCATCACACCTACACTGCGGATATCAGGAAGGACAGTGAAGTATTGCCAAATATCACGATCAAGACCGGCATTTTTAATTTCTTCACGAAGAATCGCGTCTGATTCCCTTACGATTTCCAGTTTGTCTTCCGTTATTTCTCCCAATACACGGATTCCTAAACCAGGTCCTGGGAAAGGCTGTCTCCAAACGATTTCATCCGGAATACCCAGCTCTGAACCAAGTGCACGCACTTCATCCTTGAAGAGTGTATTTAAAGGCTCGATAAGTTGGAATTGCATATCTTCCGGTAATCCACCTACATTATGGTGAGATTTAATGGTTTGCGCAGTAGCCGTTCCACTTTCAATGATATCAGTATAAAGCGTACCTTGAGCGAGATAATCAATTCCTTCAAGCTTGGTCGCTTCATCATCAAATACGTAAATAAATTCATTTCCAATGATCTTACGTTTTTGCTCTGGGTCACTAACTCCAGCTAACTTCTTCATGAATCGCTCTTTAGCATCGACTTTAATTACATTCATATTGAAGCCTTCACGGAATGTTTTCATGACACCTTCCGCTTCGCCTTTTCTAAGTAAACCGTGATCCACGAAGATACATGTCAATTGATCACCGATGGCTTTATGAATCAATACCGCTACAACAGAGGAGTCTACTCCGCCGCTCAATGCACATAGTACTTGTTTGTCTCCAACGGTTTTGCGGATTTTATCCATTTCCATTTCAATGAAATTAGCCATGGACCAATCGCCTTTACATTTACATGCTCCAAATACGAAGTTTTTCAACAGGTCGTTACCATATACAGAATGCCTTACTTCTGGATGGAATTGTACAGCATATAATTGACGGCTGTGATCACTCATTGCCGCGATTGGGCATGATGGATTCGTCGCATCAACTTGGAAGCCCTCAGGAGCTGTAACAACATGGTCACCATGACTCATCCATACCGTTTGTTCAGTAGGGAGCCCATTAAATAATAAACTTTCATGATTCAGCTTAATTTCGGCTTTTCCATATTCGCGTTTGCTTGCACGTTCCACTTTTCCGCCAAAATGCTGAGTCATTAGCTGCATACCATAGCAAATTCCCATAACTGGAATGCCCATATCAAAAATCCGCTCATCACATGTAAAAGCTGTAGCATCATACACGCTGTTTGGTCCGCCGGAGAAAATAATTCCCTTTGGATTTAGCTTCTGAATTTCTTCCACCGTAATTGTATGGGGATGAAGTTCACTATAAACTCCAAATTCACGAATTCTCCTTGTGATTAATTGATTATATTGACTTCCAAAATCAAGAACGACAATCATTTCTTGAATCGGGAGATCAGTTGTTTCTATCATCACTTTCACCTCGTCTGATATTTTCGGTTAATTGAGCAACTTCATCCAAAGAGATATTTATCTCTCTTCCCCATATGCTTATAAAGAAATACCAGGTATCAACCTATTAGAATCCTTATCCTTTATGTACTAGCTATTCCACAATTTAGGATTATTCATTCGAATAAAGAAAAACTAGAATCCCTATTTACCATTCAGAGTTCTAGTTAACATTTATATAATTCCTCCATAGTCAAATCATTTTTCGGTGATTTGGTAGGAACTTTCGAACCTTATTTTCGAAATTATATGAAGGGTAGATTGCTTTTTATTAACCGCCATAATTGTAACTTGAGAGAAAAGTGTGGTCAAGCAATAGTTCTTAAAATCATCTTCTCCCATTGTTCTTGAAAATTTCGCCAATCCATTTCAGTTTTTTCTCCAGAATAAATGTGTTTTTCATATGCATGCGTTAGCCTATTCATATCTGATGATCCGAAGAAACGATCCACGTAAATCGCATACTCTCTCAGGGTCTGTCCAGGCTTTCTTTTTATTCCATACCGATTTAATTCTCGAAGCAATTGCATATAGGCATTTGAATAATTCGGCTTTTTCATAAGCCTCTTATAATAAAACACCCAAATGTGCGGCATCCATTTTCCTCTGATTCTATATAATAAAGCAGCAGCTCCACCTAATACCAAAATCACCACTAGAGCTTTCTTCCAATGTTCCGCTATTTTACCTTTGATTGTTCCGAACGTAAACTGGGAAGCTGTATCCTTTGTTTCGACCGGCTTTTCTGGCTCCTTATTTTCTGGTTGATTCGTTTCTGGCGTAACCTGCGTTTCCTCCTGGTCATTGCTGACCTCCTGAGAAGCTGTAAACCGTACTTCAGAACTAAAGCCCTTCGTTGGTTCAAAAGGAACCCATCCTACGCTGGGAAAATAAACTTCAGGCCATGAGTGCGCATTGTTATTTGTAATCACATACCGAGACTCACCCAGCTCCTGGTCATACACTAAATCACCTGCTGTATATCCCTTTACCCAACGCGCCGGGATTCCAAGAGAGCGGACCATTACAACCATGGCACTTGAAAAGTTATCACAATAGCCTATTTGTGTTTCAAATAAAAACTGGTCTACATAATCCTGGCTTTCCTCAGGGTATGGAACATCTTCTTTACTATAAGTAAATTTTTCACCTTTCAAATAATCCTCAATTGCTTTGACTTGGTCATACATACTGTTGGATCCCGTCTTTTCTGCAAGCTCTATTGCTAAGCTTGAGACACGCTCCGGAACATAATCAGGTATACCCATCGATTGTCTTAGTAGTAAATCCATTTCCATTTCATACAAATCATTTATTTCATCCTGTTGGAGTACATCCAGATAATAGGTGGGGCTTCTAAATTGCACGCCCACCTTTTTTAATTCGTTTTTATTCGTATCGTCCTCATATATCGGGGTAATCTCAGAGGAGTCACCTGAATACAATAAACTAGAAAAAACTGATTCATCCTCAGGATTCAGATTATAAATTTGCTCAATAGCCATAGGGCTTGGATAAGGAATATGGCCATGGTCTATCTCAAATTCCAGTTCAGCCGTTGACAATGTATTCGTAGTTTCCCCCCTGTAATCGTATAGCATAGCTGGTTCTGATTCTAATATCGTTTGACCCATGCCATAATCTGCACCAGTTTCCCATCCTTTACCCGTATAAACGTTTTTATTTTCAATTTTCCAATACGTACGGACAGATGAGGAAGCCCGAAACACTACCCCATCATCGCCAATAAAATCTCCGCCTAATTTGCTGTCATCCTTGTCATACCCTATCCTTTTTTGAGTAGATCCAAATTTCTCTGAGGTTGATTTAATGAAGGAAATAGGATCAGGCCATATCGCCTGTGGCTTTGGAGCAAAAAAACCAATGACTACCGCAAATGCAATCATGCTAGATAAAGGAATAAGCCAACGGATAGCAGTTCGATTCGTATAGTGGATGTTCTCCCCGATTAGCAAACGTACTAATGCGAGCATGCCAAGGATAGCAAATCCAATAACGACTACTCGTACAATTGCTTGATCACTATCATAGGTTGTAAAGGTATCTAGAACTGTTACATAGATAAATGTCATAAACAAAAACAGGAACAATCGCTGTTTCACTTGTACCCAATAATGAATTAAATAGGTAAACATCCATATTAAAATGAAGAAAAGAAACGTTCTGAATTCAGGACTTAACCCTTGCCAATCTGTTGAAAATACAGAGAACAATCCCTCTTTTATATCGATGAAGAAAGCGCGTATCCAACTGTCTTCTGTCAAATAGAATTCAGGACGATAAAAAATCAGATAAAGACTCATACCTATATAAACGGATAAAGCAGGAGTCATGATTTTCCAGGACACTCTGAATGCATACATCACCAATGAAACGGCTGCAAAAATAATAAAATACTTAATTTGGCTTGTGTTTGTCACTTCTCCAACTGGTCTCATCCACTCTATTAGCATAATAAAAGCAAACAGGAATAACAGAAGACGTATACCGGGATGCAGGTTATTCGTTTTCATTTTCATCTGCCGCCCCTCTCTTCAAAAACTCCCCAATCCTCTCGATTTCGAATAATAGACATTTTCGCTCCATGATTTATTCCAAAGGTATAGGCCTCTTGTTCAGCCTTATTGAGTACATGGGAAGATTCACAGAAAAATAGAATATACAAGGAATGGATTCCTCCAGCAAGGTTGGTATATGCTTTTACGAATGGTAAATGTAAAACAGAAGTAACAACAATAAGAGATGCATTTGGCGGTATAAATCTTGTCTGAGGTGTATAAAATCTTGGGGAACTTACATCAATTTTTGGCGAAGCTTTTATTTTAGCCATAAAATTCAAGGCTTTATGAACATATCCTTTTCCTTCCTTTACTTCTAATAGGTTATCCAGTCCACCTCCACCAGCCCAGAGACCCAATTTCATCCCCTTAGTCAAACCAATTTCAGCGATTGATGCACTAAAGGTCACCATTTCTTCAAAAACAGAGTGGTCACTCTCACAATTTATTAAAAGAAAGAAGTCACTGCTGTGTTTTTCTTCAAAGTTTTTAGTTTTGAGCCCGACGCCCCTTGCACTTGATTTCCAGTCAATGACGGTCATACGATCACCCGGAGCATAATCTCGAATACCAGAAACCATCGCTGTTTCATTTCTGATTTTATAGGAATTTGTGCGCTTGCCTTGTTCATAATCACCGAGAACCTGTCTTAATGGCAAAGGAACCGTTGCAGGAAGTACAAGGATTTTTTTATCGGAATCTATCATTCTACTCTTCTCAATTAACCCGAGAATATCTCCTGTTCTTATTTCAAGCTTATTAAAGGTATGCTCTCCTCTTGGCATACTCTTAATGTTATAGGACAATTCTATTCTTTTTCTGAATCCCGGAAAAACGATAGAACTGATTTTTTCCCTTCCGAGTAGGATTTCCAGCCTTTCCGGTAATAGTTCATGAATGAGCAGGTAGGCAATCGGAACCGGCATATTCCTTTTAATAATAATTTTCATAACTACTGGGTCACCGGCCGTTAATTCCTGATCACCTAAGACCCGCTCTACTGTAAAATCACTTAATGGATAGACAAAAATCATTAGAGCATACAAGGCGAACGGAAGAAAACTATAAAAAAGGAACCAGCTGACAAACCCTCCCTGGAACATGGCATATGTGAACGTCATAATTAGTAAAAGCAGGAGAATGACAAATTTCCACCACTTTTCCCATTTATTTAACGTCATTCTTATAAATTTCATTTTTAATTCACTTGCCTTTGTACCGGTACAGGCGTCCTTGCTAAAATTTCATCGAGAATAACTTGAGCATTGAATCCATCATAAACCGATTCAGCCTTCACGATCATACGATGATTAAATACATATGGAAGTAGAAATTGTACATCATCTGGTATACAGTAATCACGATTATGCATAAAAGCCCAAGCCTGCGAAGCCTTCATAAGAGCAACCGTTCCACGTGGGCTTACGCCTAAATAAACTCGATTATCGTTCCTCGTTTTCACAGCCAGTTCTACAATATACCGCGCAATCATATCATCCACATATACAGATTGGATTTCCTCCTGCAGCTTCACCATTTCATCAACAGTAATTACAGGATTTAAATCTTCAACAGAAGCAAGCATTTTTGCATTTGTCAAAATCGCCAATTCATCAGCCATCTCCGGATAACCCATTTTCATTTTAAGTAAAAATCGGTCCAGCTGCGCTTCTGGTAAAGAATAGGTACCTTCATATTCAATTGGGTTTTGGGTGGCCATAACAAAGAATGGATTGGCCAATTTGTGTGTCACGCCATCAACGGTAACTCTATGTTCCTCCATTGCTTCCAGCAAGGATGACTGTGTTTTGGGAGATGTTCGATTGATTTCATCAGCCAATATGATATTCCCCATAATAGGCCCGGGACGAAAGATAAATTCATGCTCTTTCGGATTATAGATGGAAATACCGGTTACATCAGATGGCAATAAATCCGGTGTAAACTGAATACGCTTATAATCAGCCTGAATTGATTTGGCAATAGACTTAACTAACATAGTCTTCCCAACACCGGGTACATCCTCAAGCAATACATGTCCTTTTGCCAAAAGGGCTGTAATGCTTAACTTAGCAACCTCTCTTTTACCGATAATCACTTTCTCTATATTTTGGATAATCTTATCTATCATAGGATTTAGTTTTTCATTCACGCCATATTCCCCCTCTACTTATAACCTTATTGTTATAATATTCTGTATTAACAGTCAATAACTTTATTGTAAATATTTTGTAGAAAAGGGGTTTAATCATTCAAGAAAGAGCGAAATAAGACCCAAAATAAAAAAAGGAGAGATTTCCCCCCCCTTTTAATAAAGATAAGCTTTAGTTTTACTACTGATGAGTTTCTACTCAAGTTATGTTTTATGAAGTCTCTTGAATGTAAACCTACCAAATAACATCTTGATTTTTAAACATAAAAACGATTAACAGACTAATTCCGCAACATTTCTTTAGCTTGCAGAACCAGTTCCCTATCCCGCTCATAGTAGAGCTCCAACAAATCTTGATATAGTTCTCTATTATGAACGCTGTTCAAATCTGCTTTAATTGAATCCCACTGGTCTCCGAATGTCGATTTTGAAGCGATCAAGTTTTGGTACATATTCTCCTTCGTATATATGGAGAGGATCTTTTTTATTTTCCTATATTTAAAGAACGATAGCTTATTACGAGATTTCTTCAATTTGTCTAATAGAACCTTATTATTATTAAATTCATCCAATTGGTTTTTGATTTGAAGAAATAGGAGTAAATCCATCATAGCTCCAATAGAGTACATACTTTCTTTATCGTCGATTCTGTCCCCCCGGTATGGCGGAGGCAAACAGTCCAGCATTAAAAACCGTTTCACCAATTTTGGAAAAGGTATCAGCTCCTGCTGAAACTTTCACACTTGTCTCTGCATTACTATTAAATGTATCAGCTGTCTCAATTAGAGAATCTACTGCATTAACCGCTGAAAAAGCTGTACTTATCCCGGCTGTCGCGATATTCAACTTTGATAATATCCCCAATGTTGATGCACCAGTACTGCCCGTATTAAGAACGGTTGGAATAATATCGGTAGCTGCATCAGCAGCTGAGGTTGCTCTGGTAGCTAATGTGTATGCCTCAGCAGTATCATAAATCCCAAATCCCATATCAACAGCAGTATTCATATCTTCAACATAATCAAACCAAGTGCCATCTCCAACTCCTAATTTAATTCCATTTACCAGGATGTTTGTTAGATAGTTTGGTCTCCCAAATACACTGCTTGGTTTAAATTGATCACCTTGCTGCAGTACATCTACTGTAAAACTGACTTGCCCATTTATTATAGTATTCCCTACAAAGTCAATGGTTTTCCACGTATCTGGTTCATTACCCTCTATTCCTTCACTCCCACCACTAGGAGCATTGCTGTTTATTGGACCAGGAGAAAGCGAAGAGCCTGGTAATAGTCCGCCCGGATGAGTTGAATTGGAGTCACCACCTATCTTACTGCCAGGTAATATTACGCCTGGATAGGTAGGATTGCCATTTCCATCTGTTCTATTATGATTATGGCCAGGTAAATAATCCGGTACTTTATAAGGCGGTTGGACAGGGCCTATTCCTGGCAGGCCGTTTTCCATATCTGGGATATTTCCCGATTGGCCATTAGGAGAGCCGGACTGCGGCTCTCCACCCGTTCCTATATCTCCCTGCCAACTATCTCCATGCCAAGATTTATTCTCCCAAGATTCCCCCTCCCATGGTTCCCCTTTCCATGGTGTTCCGGACCATGCTGCTGAACTGAATGGGATAATGAAAGATTGAAAGAGTATAAAAGCAATCGCCATCAATATGAATACCTTTTGAATAAATAATGACTTATTCAATGATAAACCTCCTAGTTATGAGGAAGCTGATAAGTCCTTGATGTATACACATTCCCATTATTTCAGTTATAAATAAAACCTCCACTTGATGCAAAAGCGGAGGTTACAAGTCTAGTTGAATATTTGATGTAAGGATTATCCACCCTTTGCTCTAATAATATTTAGGTGATTTGTCCTCATCGCTGGAAGAGCAAGTCCAACAATTAGGATCTCATAAGGGAAACCTCCACCAGCAAAGAAGTCAAAAATCGCAATAGGTACAAGAAGGACATAAAAGAAAATCATAAAATATTTATAAAATTTACTCCATCGTTTTTCCTTCTTACTCACCTATAATCATCTCCCATACTTTTATTTGATAAATCAGTAGTTCCCTAAGATATAGATAAAGATGGAATAGAAATTCATTAGCTCCTGATTAAAACTTTACGTTCCTCTAACTCTTTCATTTCATGGTTTTTGTACCTTTGAATGGAGGAATCAAGAAGATTGTAAAATGTTTCTTTAGTTGCTGGATATTGACTCCAATTTAATTCACCTTCATCAAAGATTGATTGAAAGTCTTTTTCAGCATCAGGCCCACAATATTTATAAAGTTTTTCTTTTATATATAAATAATCCTTTGATTTAAATCTTGATTTTGTTTGTTTAACCGTTTTTAATAAATGTCTGTTGGCTTCTAATTGTTCATACTGACGTTTTACTTGCAGATACATAATCAAATCCATTTTAGGCAACAGGTCTAATAGCTGAACTCGATCCTCTACTGTAAATGAACGTTCCTTATCAACTCTCTTACCAAGATCAGTAAATGTCTCATAAAAGTTGTTCTTCATCTCCTGGCACCACAGAATGTATTCAGAAAACCCCTTAAAACTGGTTAATAGTTTCTTTTCCTCTTCATTTTCTGCCCAAATTTCCAATACATTGTTCATTTGTTCCAATGTATTATGAATGGCGTCTGTCGCATTAATCCTCGGCCTAACAATATCTTGGATTTTTAAAACTCCTCCAATAAAGGACAGGTAATGATCAAGCACAAACACCTTCTCATCATAGGAACTTTCCACGCTTGATATAATGACGTAGCCACTTCTTTTTTTACCCGGGAATTTTTTGTATTCTGCAAGCCACCAATTTTTAGATTGATAATTAAAACAATAATTAATAACGGTACATTTCTCTAATAACTTTTTATGTTTTTTTGCGATCTCTTCAGCTTCTGATTTAATCATTTGGATCCCCCTAATTTGTATACAAAAAGCGATGAGTATATAGAGCAAATTCTATCTAAGAAAATACACCTTTAATAGAATTAAACATTGATCCTATTTTTTCCCCGACCTTCTTAACTCCTTTTTTAATTGAGCCATCTGCTATACCTTTAACCAGCTTCGATGCTCCCCATAACACTGCACCACCTGCAACCATATATGCTCCTACTAACTGCCCCCCGGGGATAGCACCTGCCACGACGCCAGAGTTCATTAATACTTCTCCAATTGATGCCGTAGTATCTGCTCCAGCAGCCACCGTTTTAGCAGAACGCCAACCATTTTCCTTTACTGAATCATAGGTACTAATACCATTTTTAACGGTGTCTATCGTGGAAAAGACTGTACTTATTCCTGCAGCACCAACATTAAGTTTAGACAACATTCCAAAAGACGCGGATGGTGGTGGGTTAGTAGAAGAACCAAATATAGAATCAAATGTAGACAAATCTTGCCCGCTTTGAATTAAGTTCCTATATTTCCTTGCATCTGTAATACCATCTATGCCCGTATACACTTTATCAGCGATCTCATATCCACCATGTAAATAATTGTAACCCGATGAATCTCCAACCCCTAATTTTATGCCATTGAGCATAATGCCAGCAAAACTATTGGGTTTCAATAAACTAAACTTACCGCTTTCTATTTCATATGCTCCTTTTACTTGACCACCAATAACATCATTCATTATAAATTTTGTCGCTTCATAGGGGTCTATGTCAATTTTATCCTGTCCATTCCCTTCAATCGCAGGTGAACTCCCTTGAATTCCTTTATTCGACCAAGGCTTGCCCGTTTCTGGGTTAATTCCATTGGTTTCACCATTAGTCCATGGCTTGCCTGTCGCCGGATTGATTCCACTAATATCATCACCAGTCCATGGCTTGCCCGTCGCTGGATTAATTCCACTAATATCGTCACCAGTCCATGGCTTACCTGTCGCAGGGTTGATTCCACTAATATCATCACCGGTCCATGGCTTTCCCGTTGCCGGATTAATTCCACTGATGTCGTCACCAGTCCACGGTTTGCCTGTGGCTGGATTTATTCCGTTTATCTTATCACCGGTCCACGGCTTGCCCGTCGCCGGGTCTATCGGACTGACACCATCACCTGTCCATCCATCCTGGTTCCAATTATCCTGATCCCAGCCCTCTTGAGTCCATCCATCACGCTCCCAGCCATCCTGCACCCAGCCTTTTTGCTTCCATGAATCTCCTTTCCAAGTTTCTCCTTCCCATTGCAAATCGTTGCCATTCCATGCGTCGCCTTTCCAAGCATCACCCTTCCATGCATCACCTGTCCAACTGGCTGCTGCTAACGGAATAGAAATTGATTGGAGCAGGACAAAAAATATAGCAAATACAACAAAGAGCTTTTTTACTAACTTATTCCGCATCACCTTATCCCCCTCATTCAATCAGGAAGTGTTGTTTGTTTACGCAAGGTGACTGTTCTTTTCCTATTACTGTGTATTTTGATTGTATTTTTCTAGTCTCTACTTCTTAAAAACCTCAAAAGTTTCCTTATTGCAAGCTGTTTCCCCCATCTGAAGGGAGTTAAGAACTGTACAACCACTGTCACTGACCCCATATCACTCCATTATCGACTTCATTCGATAGCTGGATCGTTTCATCATTTATCCCATCAAGGTAGGATAAAAAACCGATTTCCGGACCTGCTCCGGTTTGAAATAGCTTTTCTTTAAAGCCATCAAACAACTTCCCTTGTCCTTCAAATTCATTTGCCGCTCTGACATAAATACGATTATCTTTAAAAAGCCGTATTTGTGCCTTTTCCAATTTCCCATCATTAGCGAGAATAACTTCCTTAGCCTTTGCTACTGTACCGGCCTTTATGGAGTGTTCATAGTTATCAATTAGTATCTCTTTCAGCCTTTTTTTGCCCAAGCCACTACTAAGCTCTTCGCTCAGAACTTCATCAATCGCCATTATATGAACTTCATTTGTGCTTTTTTCTGGATAGCTGTTAGCCAGTTCAGTTTTTTTTCGTTCAACCATCTCTTTGATCTTTAGTTTAGTAATCGGATTTACCTCAAGAGCATCTTCCGAATCCGGGTCAGGCTGCGGAAGATTTTCTTCATCAGTTCCATCAAACTCTGCCACAAGATTCCACACTCTATCGTAAAACTCTGCTGTTGCCGCCAAACTTGCCTGTTGTGAACTTGTAAACGCTTGTTCTTTGACAGCATAAACTTTGGCATAGTTATACAGAACAATGAACATAATCATCATTACGCTTAACATACCGAGAATAAAAAGTGTCGTACTTCCATCCTCATTCAATCGTTTCCTCATTCAATCACCTTACCGCTCGCTTCACTGGAGAATGCCAGGGAAGGAGCGCCATTTGGAAATAATTTATCCGGGAAGAAGATTAGTTCTATATTTACTGAAACTTTAGCTGTAAATATATCTGAACTTGTCACTGATGTTTGCGCACTATTAAAGGTAAGATATTTAGCCCCCGTCTGGACTGTTTTCTCCGCTGCAGCTCTTGCCTGATCCCATTCACCTGTTATGGAGTATACCTTAGCAGCCTCATTGACAGCTGACTGTGTGACAATGACTCCATGGACTCCGACAACGAATTGCCAAATAATCAGCATTAGCATAAAAACAAGAGGTACCATACCCAAAAATTCGAGAGTAGCAGAACCATTCTCACGCTGGATTAGAGCCTTCCATTTCATTAAGCCCACTCCTCCTTAGCTGATCGATTTGCCTCCAATGTATAGATTTCTTCTCTCCATTTGATAATAAAACCTGTGATGATAAGTGTGATGATTGGGAAGAAGACCAAATTTAATAGAATATGAGAAAGAATTTGTGCAGCAAAAGAAGTAGTTAATGAGAGAATTAATAGTGTAATTCCTCCAGAAATCATCAATTCAATTAAAGACATCCCTAGAATTAAGAGAAAAAGTTTAAAGAAATGCTTTTTACCTAGCCTAATTCCTGATTTCCAACTTTTCCATATACTTTTATTATCCATTGCAGCTACAAAAGGAATCGGATATAAAAGAGTTAAAATAATCAACCCCGGTAAAAGAAATAGAATAATTCCAACGGTCGTTAAAAAACTAGCAAGAATAGCAAAAACAAAAAATTGAAATCCATTAGCAAAAAAAACAAAATAAGCATTTTTCAAGCTTCCTTCATGTCCCTGGTATTCATTAAACATATATCTTATTAACGGAACTTGAGCGAAGAGCATTAAGAGAACAGTTAGAAATGTGTAGTAAATATCAGATATTATTGTCGTTCCCAACACAGTCGGTGTAACCGCATATATATAGTTTGATAACAAAGCGTGGCCTAGTAGCAGGGGAAGTATAATTGTTACTCCCAACAAGAGTATATGTTCAAATCTGCTGGTGAAAAGAGCAAATGCTTCACGAAAAGGCTTGTCCATTAATCTCCATCCCATCATATTCATTATTTATAATTCCATAATAGAAATTCTTATCTATTAAAATTTTCAATCATAACTAATTCCTTAATAAACGCACCATTTCTTGCAACTTACGCTTATCAATATTTTTATATTTTTGATGTGATGATTCCTTCAATCTTTCAAAACTGTCTATGGTAGCTATTACATCTTTCCAAATCAGCTCATCTTCATTAAACAAGGACTTTTCAAAGTCTTTTTGTGCATTTGAATCACAATATTTTTTTAAATTGGTAACAATATAATAGTAATCTTTTTTATCAAGATTATTTCTATGATTTTTCAAATGGCTCAACAATTCCCGATTCTTATGCAGTTGATCATATTGAGACTTAACTTGCAGATAAATAATTAAGTCCAGCTTACTTCCTATTAGAACTAATTGCTCCCTTTGTTCAACTGTAAACAGATGATTTTCATCAATTTTTTTTGCTATTTTGGAAAATTCATTGTTATATTCATTGGTCTTTTCTTGGCACCATAATATAAAATCAGTAAACTCATTAAACTGATCTTTCAACTTAATTTCTTCTTCACTCTTCACCCACAAATTTAAGATATCGTTCATTTTATTAAGCGTATTATTTATCTCCTCTGTCACTGCAATTCGAGGATGAACGATGGATTGTATTCCTATACAAGTACGGATAAAAGAACCGATATGATCAAGGGCAATTTCCTTTTCGTTGACACTTGAATCGCCTTCTGTAAACACTGCATATCCTTTAGGGGTATTATTAAAGCTATACTCCGCTAACCACCACTTTCTTTTATTATAAGAAAGAACAAAATGAATAATGGTAACTTTCTCAAGAAGCTTTTTATACTTTTTGGCGTATTTCTCCACTGTGGTTCTTTCCATACTTGGAACCTCTCTCTTAGCTATTTTCATATTATGTCTAAAAAAGAATGGGAGGAGGGGTAAAAGTTTTCCTCCCATTTTGAAGATGGTTTATGAAAACGCACCCCTTAATGATTTAAACCAACCTCCGACTTTCTTCTTAGCATTATTAACCCCGCTTTTTATAGAATTCCAATGCTTTGCAGCATATTTAACACCTTTTGAAACTCCCCAAATGCCTGCCCCAACAAGGACCATTGTTGCTCCAACTGCTTGTACACCTGGAAGAGCACTCGCCACAGCACCACTAGACATTAACAAAGAACCAAAGCTTTCTGTTGCACTGGCTACTGCAGTTGTTTTCTCTGTTCCTGATGCTGAACTTTTTAATACATTGATTGCTTTCGAAGTATTTTTAGCAGTATCAATCGTTGAAAAAACTGTTCCTACTACTCCTGCCGCTGCATTAAATTTTGCCAATGTACCAAATTTTGCAGCTGAATTCGCAAGAGAGGCATTCCTGTAGGCTGAGGTAAGTCCCCCCAACCCGGAATTAGCAGCATTCTGAATGGGAGAATAGGTTCTCAGCGTAGTAATTGCATCGTTAACGCTGTTTATATTATCAGCCCATAAATATGATTCATATGCCATATTAAAGGATGAGTTCGATTCACCAAGCCCCAGCCTGAATCCATTCATCATAAGTCCATATATACTATTTGGCTTAGTCAAACTAAACTTCCCATTTTCAATTACATTTACAAATTTGACTTGCCCCGCAATTACATCTTTAGCAATATATTTAGTAAGACCATAAAGGTCAATGTTACCTTCTGAATCTGTACCATTTACCTCATCAACTGAAATACGTCCTGGAGCGTATAAATAAGGAAATCCGGTCTGTGGATTTATAAAACCATTATTTCCACCTGTGATTGAGTTAGCGCCATTGGAAGCATCCGATGACCAAGGCTTTCCTGTTGCCGGATTGATTCCACTGATATCATCGCTACTCCATGGCTTTCCGGTAGCCGGATTAATTCCGTTAATCTCATCACCAGTCCATGGTTTTCCCGTAGCCGGAATAATTCCGTTAATCTCCTCGCCGGTCCACGGCTTTCCGGTAGCTGGATTAATTCCGTTGATCTCATCGCCAATCCACGGCTTTCCGGTAGCTGGATTGATTCCGTTGATCTCATCACCGGTCCATGGTTTTCCGGTGGCCGGATTAATTTCGCTGATTTTATCCCCCGTCCATGGTTCTCCTGTCGCAGGGTCTATCGGGCTGACGCCATCACCAGCCCAACCATCTTGACTCCACTTATCCTGATTCCATCCCTCTTGGGTCCAACCATCTCGCTCCCAGCCATCCTGCACCCAGCCTTTTTGCTTCCAAGAATCCCCTTTCCACTTCAAATCGGAGCCATTCCAAGCATCACCCTTCCAGGCATCCCCGGTCCAGCTGGCCGCCGCAAGAGGAATAGAGATGGAATGGAACAGGACAAATAATATGGCAAACATGACAAGGAGCTTTCTTACCAACCTATTTCGCTTCACCTTAACCTCCTTACTCATATCAGGAAGTAGTGTTTAATCAAGGTGTATGACTTTTCCTATTATTGCGTATTTTGATTGTATTTCTCTTCGATTTGTTTTTTGGTATCTTCGAGAGTTTTCGCATTTAAATTCTCGAGATCTTCTCTTATTGTCTTTCTGGCTTCATCCATTTCTTTTGCTAATTCGGATTTTCTTGAAGTTAAGTATTCTTTCTGTTCAGATGTTATAAGGTCTTTGTTTCTCAATCCATTAATAATAAAAACCATATTATTCTGTTGCTTTTGGATATTATTAGAATACTCATTATTCAAACTGTTAGTATCCAAATATCTTTTATTACGGTCTACCTTGGCATCATAATTAGCATTTTCCTTCCATTGTTTCCATTTCTCTAAAGCATTTTTAGCCTTATCAAATTCCGACTTTAGTTGATTACTGTTATGAACATTTGTATAAGTTCCATTCGATGCAGTTGCCATTTCTTTCAATTGTTTCTGTCCTTCTGAATCGACACCAAAACCAATAATATTAATGACAGGTTGCAAATCAGACTCTCCAAGTTTTTTAGCAGCTTCTACAGGGTTCCCATCACAGGTTTCAATTCCATCACTAACCACGTATATCATGTTCGTATTTTTATCACTCTTAAACTCTTTTAAATCATTCTGAGCATCCATCAACGACTGAGCCAAAGGAGTCCAACCAGCAGGTTCAAAGGAACTCAATGCTTGGTTAAACTCTTTTTCCTTGTAGGATCCAAACTTATAAACTAACTCACTGCTATCACAAGATAATTTTTTATCACTGTCCTTACTTGTTCCTTTATGACCATATACTCGAAGGGCAACATTGGCTTTTTCAGGCGCACTCATTAAGAATTGCTGAATCGCTTCCTTCGCTACAACCATTCTTGTTTTACCATTAGTTATATTAGCCATACTCCCACTAGAATCTAAGATAACCTCAATATTGTAATTTTCCTTAAATTGATATCGACTATCTTCTATTTCAGGATCACCAAAGGAACTCACCTTCCAACTATCTATAACCGTTTGTGGGTCTGTAACATCTACAGAAACCTGACTTACTATATAGTTAAACACTTTGTCTAATTCCTCTTCCGTAGCATTCTCTGGAATACCTTCCATCACCTTCAAAAATTCTTGATAGGATTCTGGATTCGAATCGTAGCTGATATCTGCATAAGGTCCTTGAGGTTGGTTAGCTAAATATTCCGGACTCATCTTTACTTCTGGAGCAGCTTCAAATTTTTCAATCCATGAAGTTTCTTCAACTGAGACATTTTCTTTTGGTATAGCATTCTCCGGATCTGTTTCTTCTACACTGTTCACTTCTTCAGTACTATTTTCTTTAGGCTTCTCATTTACTTCTGTTTCTTTTTCTTGATCAGTGCATCCTGATATAAACAAAGCAGCAACTGCTATTAGCACCCATTTTTTCAAGACCCCATACCTCCTAGTTTTTGTTGTATAATTATCAATCAGCAACCATTTTATCTAGAAGGCTAGTAAACTTAGTTTTAACAGTTTCACCAAGGTCTCCCCCAGCAAACGCTGTCGAAATAACCCCAACCAAAATAACAATAACCGCTGCAATCCCAATCCATTCCAAAGTCTGAGATCCTCTTTCGTTTTTCACCAATCCACCTAGCTTAGTTGTTGCCTTTACGTACATTCCTGTTAAATAATTCATTTCCATTCCTCCTATTATTCTTATAATTTTTATTATTTTAAACTCCCTTTGGGAGGGGGTTACTTAAATAAACTTCCAATGCTGTTTTCACCATAAATCATATTTAAGACCATTAATCCTGCAATGATCATAAGTGATACAGGTGCTACTACAAAGGTGGTTACCATTGTTACTTTTGGAGAAGCCTTGGCTGCGAGTTCTTTAATTTTCTCTTCGCGGAATTGCCTCATGTCCTCGGCTTGTACTTTAAATGTCGTTGCGATTGGCACTCCCAGCTTTAATCCTTGTATCAGAGATTTTATTAATCCCTGGAATTCCTTATTATCATTTCTCTCCAACAGACCTCTGTATGCCATCTCACGAGGAACACCTAAATCAATCTCATGGTTAAAACGGGAGAATTCCTCGTGTAGCGGTCCTTCAAAATAACGGATAACCTCACGTAAGGTTTGATCCAGACTGACACCAGCCTGCAAACTGGTACTCACTGTATCTAGGAAGTCAGGTAAATCATGTCTTAATGCTTCCTGACGTTTTCTAGCTGCCTGCTTCAACAGAATAATAGGAGCCATATACCCAATTAGCGGCATAAAGATCGGACCAAATTGAGCCAACGGAAATCCTAGAATTAAAAAGATCAAAGAACCAAAGAAAAGCGTAACAGCCAACCAAATTTTCAGACCCTGGAATCTGTCCAGTGTTAAATTATAGGGACGTCCTGATTTTCTGAGCAAGTCTTCAATATCTTTATTTTCACTAAAGAAGTTTATCCGTTTCCCTAGTTCAGCAAAATCATCCGAATAACTGAGAAGTTTATCAGTAAGTTTTGAGTTCTTTTTCTTCTTTTTAGGAACACCCAAATACCCTTCATGGACCGTTTCTGCAATATGGCCAATGAGTCCCCTTTTCTCATTTAAATAGCGGGAATAATGACGGATCGTTAATGTAAAAAACAACCAAAATAACAGCACACATAAAATAATTAGAGCATCCATAATTTACACCTTTATATTCGTGATTTTTCGAATCAAGAAAAACGAAAGTACAACACCCGCTGCAAACAAAACAAGTAATACAATTCCCGGTCCAGTCCATAGCGGATCTACAAAGCCATCCACTGAAGCGTTCATAATCAAGACGAGAAACACAGGCATTGCCGGAACAATAAATGAAATATATTTTTGCTCGGCTGTCATGGTTTTAATAGATTGATTAAGGATTTTGCGATCCTCAAGTGTGTTGGACATGGATTCTAGGATCGCTGCCAAGTTACCACCAGTTTTCTTCTGAATGAGCAACGTCGCTATAAACAGTTGGAAATCCCGTGATTTATTTTGTTTTTGAATAGAACGCAGGGCGTATTCCAATGGGACCCCCAATTTCAACTCCTGCGAAATTCTTTTAAATTCTTTTCCTGCCGGTGCGGGTGTTTCTTTCGCCACCAAATCGATTCCCTGAGTTAGTGTCATACCCGATCTGGCCGCATTTCCGAGCAAACGACAGATATCTGCCAGTTGGTCATTAAAGCGTTCTTCATATTTATTTTTCCGGACCATGAATAAACCGGAATGGGCACCTAGTAAAATCAATATAGGTATGATTACACTAAGAGGGAAGGGGATTTTAAACATATTTGTAAAGACCAAAACTAGTCCCAGGAATCCAAGCAGATGAAAGCCAAGATATTCAGATGGGGTTAATATAAGATTTGCATTATGTAATTTCTCTGCTAAAACTTTAGCCCGATCTGTTTTGTCGTATTTATCACCCAAACCGACAATAAAGCTTTTACGTTTTTCTTCTGGATACCAGGTTGCCAGCTTCTGTTTCCATTCACGTTTTTGGGCACGGTAGCCAAGATAAAAATAAATGCCAACTATAAAAGCCAACATAGCCACACCAGCAGTGAGAGGGATGTAAAGCATTTCATTCATACACCAATTCCTCCTCCTTTGGCCTAAAGATTACTTCATCCAAGTGAATACCGAATATACGAAGTCTCTCGAGTGCTTTAGGAACTAAGCCTGTTGCAGTATGGTATCCCAATACCTCTCCATTCGCTCCCATACCTGTACGTTTAAAATGAAAGATATCTCTGATTTGAACTTTATTTTGTTCATCAACGCTTACTTCAGATATATGGGTGATTTTCCTTTTCCCATCTGATAAACGCTCAGCTTGAATGATATAATCCAAAGCCCCTACAATATACTCCCTTACAATATGTGACGGTAAATCCATTCCCGCCATAATTACCATTCCTTCAACCCTGCTCAGTGCATCTGATGGGGAATTGGCATGCACAGTCGTCAACGATCCTTCATGACCGGTATTCATAGCCTGCAGCATATCAAATGCTTCCGATCCCCGTACCTCTCCGACAATAATCCTGTCAGGACGCATCCGTAGGGCATTTTTTACTAATTGTCGGATCGTAATTTCCCCACGTCCCTCAACATTTGCAGGTCTTGCCTCCAGTCCGACTACAGATCCCCGATTTAATCGTAGTTCAGCTGAATCTTCTATTGTAATAACTCGTTCATGAATCGGTATGGACTTTGCAACAGCATTCAGAAAAGTAGTTTTCCCACTTCCTGTTCCTCCAGAAATCAGCACATTCATTTTTGCTTCAACTATGGCCTGAAGGAAGGTCGCCATAGTTTCATCTAGAGAATCAAAATTCAATAAATCCTGCATCTCAAATGGTGTTTTACGAAATTTACGGATAGAAACCAATGTCCCGTTTAAACTGATTGGCGGGATAACAGCGTTTACACGGCTGCCATCCGGAAGACGAGCATCGACCATTGGAGAACTTTCATCTATCCTTCTCCCAAGAGGAGCAACCACTCGGTCAATAATATGTCTAACATGGGCTTCGTCTCTAAAATTGACATCTGATCGTTGCAATCTTCCCTGTTTTTCAATAAAAACTTCAGCGGGGCCATTAATGAGTATTTCTGTAATTGAATCATCATTGAGCAACGGCTCTAATGGACCAAAACCCACTGATTCGTCGATAAGCCTAGCTAACATCGTCTCTTTATCGTACCGCGGGATCACAACTTTTTCTTCAGACATAAATGCGCTGATTAAGCGTTCGATTGTGAGCCGCTTTTCGCCTTCAGATAATGCTGTTAGCGTATCTAAATTGGTTTCAGTTAGAAGTCTGGTTTTGTAATGTTCAACCAATTCATCGATATAGGGATTTGATTGCAAGGAATTATACGTAACCTCTTTTTCAATTGTTACGTCCCTTTTTTTATTAAAAAGTGCCATAATCTGCTCTCCTTCCAAATCGCCATTCGATTATTTCAATAAGCCGGCAACCCATTTTTGAACATCCTTCGCTACTGCAGGGAGCCGCTTTTCCTTAGCTTCTTTTCGAATAGGTTCACCTTTATTAATGGAATGAAGAACACCCTTTATATCCTTTTTAATTTCTGCGGCAATCGGATATTGAATGAATCTACTTAAATCTTTGCCATTTAATTCGCTATCTTTTCCTGTTTTATTGATAATGATTTCCATACGTTCATCTAAATGAATTCCCAGGCGTTTGAAGAGTTCCTCTACACTTTTAAACACACGTATGGAAGGAGTATCAGGTGTAATAACATAGAAGATTTTATCTGCTTCTTCAATTGCAGCAAATGAGGCAATATCAATGTAGCTAGGTATGTCAATAATGACAAAATCAAAACTTCTCTTGCAAGCTCTGATTAGACGTTGAACATAGTCTTCATCTATGGACTCTGCAACTTCTGTGTCTCTTGGACTCAATAAGACTTCAAGTCTCGAAAACTTCTCTTTCTCCGTCACGTTTCGAATATGGCTGTCATTAATCTCTTGTATGACAGGTTTCAAATCGGCAAGTGAACGGTTCGTTTCAATCCCAAGATAAGTTTCAATTCCTCCGTACTGCAAATTTAAATCCAGTAAGATTACTTCCGCAGTTGAATCGAGCTTCAAGGTTTGAGCAAAGGCGGAACTAATGAAGGTCGTACCGCTTCCCCCTTTTCCACTATAAAAAGCCAAAACTTCTCCTCGTCCCCTTGAAAAGATAGACGAATTTACAGCCCCGCTCGCTTTGTTAGTTTTGGTCATTTCTTTTAACGTTTGAAGCCTTTCTGATAATAAATTAATTTCATCGGGGATAACTAAATAATCCAATGCGCCCGCACGCAAAACTTCTCTCACTAATTGAAAATCCTGAATGGAATTCAAAAACATAACCAGCGTTTCAGGACTTGTCCTTTTAATCTTTTGTATGACCTCTATTACTGGCGCTTCCTGTCGATTGAGAACTAAAGCAATATCTATGTGCTCGCCATCTTCTAACTGCTGGATAACACGGCTGGTTGATACCAGTGTAAATTTGGGATACTCAGACAAAATATCCTTTATAGCTGTATAAATACTATTATCTTCATCTCCTATTACCAGCAATGATAATTCTTCATTCATAAAACCTTCCCCCGCCATCTCTAGAAAATAGGTACAAACTAATTTGTTTTTTATTCTTTCTCTTTATCCTTAGATGTATCTTTTCCAGGATCTGCTTCCTTATTTTTTTCATCTTCTTCAGTCTTTTTTACCTCTGGCTCCTTCTTTTCTACCGGTTTTTGCTCAACTACTGCCTCTTCTGTTACCACCGGTTCATTTTTCTTTGCGGCTTCAGGAGTCTCCGTAGCCTGACCTACATTTGATTTAATAATCCGGACACTGTCTGCGTAATTCTGCATATGTATTAATTCCGGAGCCTTGTCCAATGGAATCTCCAGTTGAACACCCTGAAACTTATTATCTTTTTTGGCTATACGGGCTACTTTTACGTCTTTCATAAATATTTTAGTTTGAGCCTTATTCCCTTCCAATTTATCTGAAACGATAATATCTACACGATCCAATGCTTCCAATGCCTCATCGAATAGGACTCTTTCATCCGACATCATCGAAATCAATCGATTATTTTCTTCTAATACTACAGAGGCTTGTTTAAGAATATTCTTAGAGATGACGTCCCCTTTACTTAGCGGAACGACTAATACCTTATTTTCTAAATCACTGACATTTGTAATATGGTATTCCTCCAAATACTTCTTTGGAATATCTTTTGTCGTAATCATAGTAGGCTTTAATTCCTGTCTTGAAGAAATATCTTCATTAGCTGCATAAACGGATACAACTGTCCCTAAATCATTGTTTAAAGCCTTTACCTTCTGCAATACAAAGAATCCGGCCAAAATAGCTAAAAATAAAGATAATAGCATGAATATAATAGCTTTCCTTTTTGACTCTAACATCGGTTCCCCTCAACCCCTCTTTCCTTTACATAAAATCACAAAATATTCACTTTAATAGAAATTATTATAACTTTTTACATAAATTGCAAATAATTTAATAGAATAAGATGTTAATTGGTAAAAAAGTAATATATGACCCCCTCTTTCATATTTTTAAACCTAAATTTGATAATTTTGTGACATTTTTCGTTAAGATATTTTTAAATACCCTTACATTAATTGGATAAACTAGTGCATTTTTACTATTTATTAAAAATAGCATTTGTTTTTTATAGTTATTAAAGTCTAAAAAATTAGGGATTGAATTGTAAATATATTGGGGATTTAATAGCAATCACTTGAAGAGGAGAGCAGAGATATAAAGGTCGTTTACTAATAAAAATAAACAATTTTACCCTTTAATTTTTATATTCGAAAAATAAAACTAGATATGTTGACTCAATAATTTTAACTCAAACTTATTTTCAGCCAGGACTATAGAAGAATCAAAAAAAAGACGTGTCCAACCTGGACACATCTTCCTTTATTTACCTTGAATAGCTTGATCAGCAAGAAGGAGTGAGCCAACTACGCCTGCATTGTCACCCAATCCGGGAGAAACGATATAAGAATCGATGGCTGTATCCAGTTCAGGTAATACAACATATTGATTAAGTAATTTTTTTAAATGGTTATAGATAATCGGGAATACATGCTTTTGCTTCATAACCCCGCCGCCTAAAATAATCTTCTTTGGAGATAGGATTAAAATATATTGCATAAGGGCTTGAGCGATATAAAACCCTTCCATCTCCCAAACTTCTTCCCGCCCTTCCAGGTTAACCGCTTTTTGGCCCCAGCGTGCTTTAATCGCGGGTCCCGCTGCTAATCCTTCAAGGCAGTCTTGATGGTATGGACATTTCCCTTCGTAGGTGTCCATTTCATGGCGTCGAACTAGGATATGCCCCATCTCCGGATGAGATAACCCCTGTAGTAACTTTCCGTGCACAACTGCTCCTGCACCAATTCCGGTACCCACCGTAATATACAAACAGCTGTCCAGTCCTTTGGCAGCACCTAAGGTGGCCTCCGCCAGTGCAGCAGCATTTACATCCGTATTAAAACCAATTGGAACAGATAACCGCTGCCTTAATTCCTTAACAATCGGATAATCTCTCCAGGCAAGTTTCGGTGTTGCGGTAATGGAGCCGTATGTAGGACTATCGATATTTACATCAATTGGACCAAAAGAACCTACACCAATTGCATTTAGCTCATACTTTTCAAAAAAAGCGAATACCCGAGGCATTGTTTCCTCAGGTGTAGTGGTAGGAATCGTTATACGTTCCAGAATAGTTCCTGCCGAGTCTCCTACAGCACAAACAAATTTTGTACCACCCGCTTCAATCCCACCTAATAACATGTGAGCACCTCCCATAATTATCTTACTGCTACTGATATGAATGTAAAACGGTCATAGCGATGCCTGGAAAACGAATACTCGAATGGAATACCAATATCTAGATGACCAATTTGTTCTACTTCTAGTATTGGATCATGTTCACCACAATGGAGATATTTTTGATCCAACTCATTAGATTTAGAGGCTCTTATCTTCCTGTGAGCTCCACCTATCTTTAAATTCAACTTATTTTCAATGTGATGATAAATAGAATCATGCAGTACTTCTTCATTGATATCAGGAATCAAGTTGGAGGGCATATACGTTTCTTCAAGCACATACGGCTCATCCTCCACTATTCGTAAACGGATAATATGATAAACAGGTGTATTCATGCTGACTGAAAGGTTTTTGGCGATTTCTTCAGAGGGGAACTGGATATTAAACTCAATTACTTTGCTGACTATTTTTCGATCCTTCATTAAATTGGATAACCCAACAGTCTCATCACTGAGGACATTTACATTGTGATTCTGCATAGAAGATTGGATGATAAATGTACCGTGGCCACGTTTCCGATAAATCATCCCTCCCTGTGCCAAGATATCTAATGCTCTTTTCATTGTCATTCTGCTGCAATTAAATTCGCGGCATAAACTATGCTCATCCGGCATCATTTTATCAACCGGATAATATCCACTTTTAATTCGCTCTCTAATTTCATCTGATATAGTAATATACTTGGACATGCTACACCCTTCTTTTTCTAAACTTGTCTTTTTATAACATTCTCTCTTTCATTATAAAAAGAAGAAGATAGCCAAACAAGACTATCTTCAACTATCTTACTTAAAAACCATTATTTTTAGCTACCTCTTTATACCAATATCCACTTTTCTTAATGGTTCTTTCACCATCTTTATCTAAGTTTACGGAAACAAAACCATAACGATTTTTATAGGCATTTGACCAGGACCAGTTATCCATGAACGTCCATAAATGATATCCTTTTACATTGGAGCCTTCCTGGATTGCAGCATGAACCCATTGAAGATGGCCCTTGATAAAATCAATTCGGTAATCATCCTCAATCATTCCGTCAGCATTACGGAATTTTTCTTCTCCCTCTACACCCATTCCATTTTCAGAAATGAAGCATTCGATATTACCGTAGTTATCTTTCAAATTAATTAGAATATCGTATATTCCTTTTTCATAGATTTCCCATCCACGATGAGGATTCATTTTACGTCCAGGCATAACATAATTATCAAAATAGTGATCCGGCATAAATGGACCATCAGGATTCGGCATATGTTCTTTTGCCTTCACACGGCGCGGCTGATAGTAATTGACTCCAAGCAAGGATACTGTATTATTCTTAATTAACTCCAAATCCCCTTCTTCAATGACTGGCATGAAATCTTTTTCCTTCAGAATTTCAACCAACTCTGCAGGGAATTCACCTTTAACTGTTGGATCAAGGAATGACCGGTTAAAGAATGCGTCACAAATAACAGAAGCTTTTACATCTGCTGGATGCTGACTTCTCGGATAGGATGGGGTCAAATTCAAAACGATCCCAACTTTTCCATCCAGACCAAGCTTCTTATAGGCTGCAATTGCTTTGGCATTTGAAAGAATGGTATGATATGCGACTTGTACAGCATTTCGAAAATTCACTTCATTAGGATAGTGGAAATCATACAGGTATCCGCCTTCTACAGGTACGATCGGCTCGTTATGCGTAAACCATTTCTTAACGCGATCACCAAATGTTTCGAAACAAGTAATTGCATATTGTTCATAAGCATCAACTACTTTCCGATTTGTCCATCCGCCAATCTCCTGCATAGCCATTGGCATATCAAAATGGAATAGCCCAACAAATGGCTCAATATCATTTGCAATCAGTTCATTAATAACATTGTTATAAAATTCTACTGCTTTTTCATTTACTTGGCCTGTCCCATTCGGAAACATTCGTGACCAGGAAATAGACATCCGGAAGGAGTTGTGCCCAATTTCTTTCATTAATGCGATATCTTCCTTATATTTATAATAAAATTGGGATGTCTTTTCAGGTCCAACTCCATTAAAGAAGCGATTTGGCTCAACTTCATACCAATGGTCCCAAATATTTTTACCTTTTCCATCTACATCAGCCGCACCTTCAGTTTGAGTAGCAGAAGCAGCTGACCCCCACCAGAATCCTTCAGGAAATTGATAGTCTATTTGATCGTTAGTAGTTTTCAAAAAAATCCATCCTCTCGTCTCAAAGTTGATTCGTCTGTGTAGCTTAATGAGTAAGGAGACTAGCAGTAAAAGATATCTCCCTTCACTACTAGTCTTCTATTCAATGATATTTTTTATTTTTGTGCAGATGCTGCCGCTTCCGCTTCTGCCTCTTGTTCTTTTTTCACGTTAACGCGGTCAATGACTTTCAGGAATGGAAGCCATATCGCAAATACAATAGCGAAGTTTACTAGCTGTAAAATAGAACCCGCAATCGAGTTAGTTGCTAAATATCCGCTGAATCCAATTGGTACAGTCCATGGAACCGTTACGCCTGTCGGCGGTGGTACAAGACCAGTACTCATGGCAAAATAGGTAACAGCTGTCACAATCATTGGTGCAAGAACCCAAGGGATTAAGATCAATGGATTCATAACAATTGGAAGACCGAAGATAATTGGTTCATTGACATTGAATACACCAGGCAAACCGCCTAATTTAGCTACCTGTTTCATTTGTTTGGATTTAACAAAGACGAGAATGGCCAATACTACTGCCAAGGTCATACCTGTTCCGCCCATCCCTACTGTAAACGTATCCATAAATGGCTTCGAAATAATATGTGGTAACTCTTTACCTGCATTAAATGCAGCTACATTCTCTAAAGCCAATGTATTCCAGATAGGATCCATGACGGAGTTCATGATAATTTGACCGTGGAGCCCAAAGAACCAAAGGATTTGAATAAAGAATACAACAACTAGGGTTGGAATAATGCCACTGCCTAAGCCAGTAAGTGGTTCTTGAATAATCTTATAAATAACATCATGAAGATTTGTATTAAATGCTAAAGTTACGATTCCTTGTATCGCTAGGAAGAAAGTTAATGTAATAAGTGCTGGAATCAATGCCGCAAAAGATTTGGCTACTGCCGGTGGTACACCTGCTGGCATTTTAATCGTAATATCTTTTTGAACAGCTTTTCGGTAAATTTCACCTGCTACAAAAGCAGAAATCATACCAAGGAACATTCCTTTTGCTCCAAGACGATCTAGTGAGAGAACGCCTGTAATTGTTTCTCCCCCTTGTGTTTCAACCACAAACGGAGTCAGGAATAAAAAGGATGCAAGAGCAACTACTCCTCCAAATACAGCCTCAACATCATAGCTTTTTGATAGATAATATCCGATACCGAATACAACAAACACAGACATAATATTCATGGTTGCACTGCTTGCCACACCAAAAGTATCGCGGAGTGTTGTAATCGTGCCGTCACTTAAAAATGAATCCAAGAATGGTAGGTTTAATAGAACGACTACGATGGAACCGAACACGGTCAGTGGAAACGCTAACATAAAAGCGTCACGTAGGACACCTAAGTACCGGTTGTTATTCAGTTTACCTGCGATTGGCATAAGAAATTGACTAATTTTTTCAAACACGGGTCTTCCCCCTCAATTTAGGAATAATAGTAATAACCTAAAACTTTTTAGCCTTTAGCCTTAAAAATTTCCAGTATTTCTTTTACTAACTCTTTCATCGTTAAAGTAGACATCAAATGATCTTCCGCATGCATTAACAGCATAGAGAATTTCGTTTTTTCTCCTGATGCTTCCTTTTGGACCATTTGGAAATGAATATCATGAGAGATACTAAGATCTGCCTCAGCCTGCTTTAATAAGTCATCCGCTTCTTCAACATTACCTTCCCGGTAAACCCTTAACGACTGAATAATCTTACTCCTTGCATTACCGCTGTGTAAGATAAGCTGAAAGCTAACCTGTTCTTCTGTTAGTTGTTCAATTTGCAATTTTTCCATTACTTATCACCTATAAGGGAAATCGCTTGTTCATATGCTTTTTTACCATCTGCCATTCCATACGCCATCATATCGATTACATCCACTCTAATGCCATGTTTGTCTGCTTCTTTTTGCAGGTCAGCTTTAAGGAAACTCATTTGAGGGCCAATTAATACGACGTCTGCATCTGCCATTTCAGCTTTTGCCTTATCCTGACCTACTGCCCAAATTTTTGCATCCTCACCAATTGATTTGGCATGCTGCTCCATTTTAGTAACCAGTAAACTAGTTGACATACCTGAACTGCAAGCTAATAAAATTTTTCTCATATTTAAAACTCCCTTTATAGTAATATGGTAAAACCGCTTACATTTACTATTATAGACAGTTAGATTTAAATGTCTAGTCATTTGATAAAAAATGAATAAATTTTATGAAATTTCTATACTACTAAATTCACAGAATGTTCACTCTGAATGATATAAGATGAGCTATTAATGAGTGAAAGTACCTGAATTAAAGTGCATATTGTTGAACAGCAATCTAATAAAATAACGAACATCGCCTTTAAGATTCCTTTACAATTATCCAAGAAAAAAGGTATAGAAAAAGGGCATACCTACTTTAGGCATGCCCTTTTTCTATGCAATATTTAGTATTTTCTATTTTAATTCAATTGTTTCATTTATATTCTCTATATCTGATTCATTCTTTGTTAGCTTCTTATATAAATTAACAATGTTTTTAGTGAGATTTCCGGTTTCCCAATATTCTGCTGCTTCTGCTTCTACCTTAATTAAAATGATATTTGGGTCATCCACACTTGTTTCCAGTAGCTTTTCATAGGCTGCATTCCAGAGTTCTTTTTTCTTGTTAATGTCATTTACAATTTCAGCTTTACCTCGAATAGAAACATAGGATCTACCGGCATACGCTACATTGACTTCCGGACGTTCCAGCACCTCTTTATATTTATCTGTTTCTTTCTTTGTAAAAAACCATAGATCCCCATCAAATTCGACTTCCTGAGTTTTCATTGGACGAGAAATCAATCCTTCACTAGTCTGTGTGGTGAGCATTGCAGTATCTACATCTTTAATTAACTCTCTTAATTTCTCCAACTCTTGTTTGTTCTCATTTTGAACATTTGACATGAAATCACCTCTTTGGATTTTATAGGTATTTTACCCTTCCACTAACCTTTTAATCGTGATATTGGTATTTAACCTGTAATTTACCACCTATTAATGACTCTGGGTTTCAAATAGTTGATGGCAGGGCTATACATCATATCCTATAGAGGACTTACATTAAAAAATCCGAATCTGTGGAACTATGCTCAAGACCCAAGATTTATCTATGTTAAATTACTTTATTTTAAAGCGATATTTTCTTCATCATACTTTAAAAGAACCGAATTTATAATATGAATGGAATCCCATTCTCCTTGTGAAAATTTCGTAATAGGATAGTTTCTTGGGAACAGGGATTCTTTGATTTGATATGGTGTTTTCCCCTCTTTATACTGTGTAATCACTTTTTCCTGAATCTCCAACAAATAATCCAGTTTTCTTTGTAATGCGATACGCCCTTTCTTTAAAAAGCCTGAGTGACAGCAATACACCTCTTCAAAATCATGGGTTAAGACATGCTTTAATGAATGAATGATAGCCGGTACACTTTCCTCCCGTAACACAACCTTTGTCCGAGGCTGACAATATAAATCCCCTGTAAACAACTGTCCGGTTTGCCGATTTAAAAAAGATAGGTGATCCTTTGAATGGCCTGGAGTCTCAATCACGTCCCATATAGCATGACGAGAGGCAAATGTTTTACCGATTTCCGTACCCTCAAATGGTTTTCGTCTACCCCAAAAAAGTTTGCGATACAATGGATAATCTGCTTTTTTGCGGCAATAATCAATCATCATCTTATTCATAAGAATGGGTACTTGATACTTCTGCTGTAAAAAAGCTGCACAACCTGTATGGTCTTCATGATAATGTGTTACAACAACCTGATCTATCTCCAAATCATTAAAAAATGGCCAAAATTCCTTTTCAATTGATTGAGCACCCGTATCAATTAAAACTCCATCCACACAAAAAACATACACATTCATATGTACATTAAGTAACGAAATGGTTCCATTCCCCGTCTGCACTCCATTTACCATCTCTGTTGTAAAGCTCTTTTTAGCTATCATCCCACTCCTCCTTACCGCGATTATTCGTTAAATATTATCACATAATGAATCATTATTCATTATGTGATTTACATGTGAGGAAAAATGTTTATTAATTTTAGGATTCTATCTTCTGGCATAGGTGTAGGACAGCCATTGAATAGCTGCTTTCCTACTCCTCTAACTTCCCTGTCGTACATCTATGGCTTGATCAAATTATAAATTCTCATTGATAATGAGAATTATTATCAATATAATGTACTTAACTACTAGTTCCATCTTTTGTAATAAAGGAGGGTTTTTAATGCCGGATATTTATGATGTAACGATTGTTGGCGGAGGACCAGCGGGTTTGTACAGTGCGTTTTACAGCGGTTTACGAACCATGAAAACAAAGATTATTGAATCTCAGACAATGCTGGGAGGAAAAGTTAATATCTATCCTGAAAAGATGATTTGGGATGTCGGGGGATTGCGTCCTATGCGTGGGGAGGAATTCGTTAAGGATTTGATATCACAAGGATTAACCTTTGAACCTACCGTATGTTTGAATACTAAAGTTGAATATATTACTAAAGAAAATGGATTATTTACTCTTATAACAGATAATGGCGAGAAGCATATATCAAAAACCGTTATTATGGCAAATGGCGGAGGAATTATCTCTCCACAAAAGCTGGATATAGAAGGTGCATCAAAGTACGAGCTTACTAATTTACACTACACCGTTCAGCGAATAGAGCGTTTTAAGGATAAGCATGTCTTAATTTCCGGTGGAGGAAATGCTGCTATTGATTGGGCTGCAGAATTACTGCATGTCGCAGAGAGTGTGACGGTTATTTACCGTAAAGATGAACTGACTGCACACGAGGCTCAAATCAAAAACTTGCAGGAGAACCATGTAGAAATCATCCTCAATGCTACCATTACTTCTTTAGTAGCAAATAAGGAAAACCATGCGATTGATCAAGTGATTTTAGAGATTAATGGTGATAATAGAGCGATTGCTGTTGATGAAGTTTTAATTAATCATGGCTATAATCGCGAAGCTTCTCTCAAATTTGAAGATGGCTTGCAGCCGGAGATGAAGGATGATTACTATTATATCGGTACACCCAAAGGCGTTCTTTCCACAGAAGGAATCTTTGCAGCCGGGGATATTATATCTTACGAAGGAAAAGTAAATTTATTGGTCGGTGCCTTCCAGGATGCTCTCAATGCTGTCAACAGTGCCAAAGTTTTTATTGAACCTTCAGCATACGATACTGCAATGGTCTCATCACATAATGAAGTATTCAAAGAACGGAACGAATTATTATTAAAAGAAGAGCTTGGAATTTAATACAGAATCTATTCTGGAATTTAACATTTAACCATACATAAAGCTGGTAAATACGTAATTTTATCGGCTTTATTTAGACTTTTATCAATATCCCCACCTAAAATGAGGATGACAATAGCCATCCCTTTTTTGAAACTAAATCATTGTATCAATTTTACATATATTCACTAAAGGCACAACAACACATCTATTTTTAGACATCATAATGATCGTTTCTGAATCAACTTCCGTAATTAAAACAGTAATGAGAGTAAATGTTCATTTGCTTTACATCCTACCAGTTCTTCTGACGAGTTAAACATCCAGTTAGTAGAGGAAAAGGGCATTTGGAATAACCAAATAAAAAGAAGCAAGAATGCCGTTAATTAGCATTCTTGATTCTTTTTGCTACAGGGAACAGTAGCTTTATTTTCTGAATTAATATTTACACACAGTTAATGAACGCTATCATTTCCATCCCGATAACAAAACAGTAGAAACCTTTGATAATAAGCAGATTCCCAAGGGATATTCGCTTATTTTTTCAATAATAAATACATAAAATAAGGGGCACCGATAAGGGCAACCATAATACCTGCCGGGAGTCCGTTAGGCTCAATTAGATTTCGGCCGATTGTATCAGCGAATAATAATAACCATCCCCCAATCAAAATGGCAAGTGGGATAAATAATTGGTTTCGTGGTCCTACTAGAGTTTTGGCTATATGCGGTGCCATTAAACCGATGAAGGAGATCCCCCCTGTAACCGAGACAGCGGAGGCAGCCAGGGCAACAGCTGTGATCAGTAAAATGATTCTTTCCTTCTCAATCGACACACCTACACTAATAGCTGCAGGTTCACTAATCCCGAGAAGGTTTAAACGATTGGCTTTGAATAAAGTAAACGGAATAAGGATGACTAACCAAGGGAGCAACGCCCAAATAAAAGGCCAATCTGTTCCCCATATATTCCCTGCTAACCATTGAGCAATAAAATCTACTTTTTCTCGTTCTGCCGATGAAATAAGGACAATCATGGCACCGGAGAGGGCCATCGAAAAACCTATGCCTACTAACACGAGCCTTACCGGCTCCAACCCTGAGTTTTTCGTATATGAAAATAAATAGATGAAACATACGGTGAGGATCGCACCGAAAAACGCGACAAGAGGCAGCATATAAACAAATGAACCTGGTTCAATCGGAAAAAATAGAAAGAAGATAGCTACAGCCACACCCGCTCCAGAATTAATCCCAATAATGCCAGGATCCGCTAAATCATTCCGTGTAATACCTTGTAAAATAGCACCCGATAATGCAAGCGCCATTCCAGCCAACACTGTAATCAGTATTCTTGGTAAACGAATCGAAAATAAAACAAACTCTTCTTTAAACGTGCCCTCTCCAAGTAGTGTTGGAATGAGCCGGTCATAAGATAAAGCAGCTGCTCCCATCCCCATGCTGACAACCGCTGTAGCAATAATGAGAGTCAATAAAACAACAAGAAATAGTCGTTGTTTTTTTAGTAAAGGAGGATGAATCATGAGAATGCTTTCCCTCCTTTACGAACAATTATCAAGAAAAATGGCAACCCTATTGTAGCTACAATAGCTGCTACCGGAGTTTCAAATGGTGCATTTATGGTCCGTCCAAGCGTATCCGCAAAAAGCATAAAAACAGCTCCTGCAATGGCAGACATTGGGATAATAAATCGGTAATCCGTTCCGACGATGGCCCGTACAATATGCGGGATTATTAAGCCAATAAAGGTCATATTCCCGACAAGGGCAACAGATGCACCCGCCAGAAGGATAATGACAACATAAAGGATGAATTTTACTTGTGCCGTGTTTTGCCCCAAGCCAACAGCAACTTCTTCATTTAAACTAAGAATCGTCAGCTGTCTTGCTAAAATGAGCGCCACTAGAATGCCAACTATAATAAAAGGAACAATGATCTGGAGCTGGTCCCAACTAGTTCCAACTAACCCTCCTGAAGTCCATGCTGAAACATTTTTAGATACCTTAAAGTAAATACTTACCCCATCCGCAACCGCATAAAGGAAAGCAGATACAGCAGCACCTGCTAATACGATTCGAAGCGGAGAAAACCCTCCTTTTTTCATAAACCCCATACTAAATACCATGATTGTACCAACAGCTGCTCCAATAAAACAGCCAATCATCAACCCAAAATAATTAATAGATGGGAAAACAACCAGCGTAATTGCCAGCGCCGCATTTGCGCCGGCAGTCAATCCTAGTAAACCTGGATCAGCAAGCGGATTTCTCGTCAACCCTTGCATAATAGCGCCGGCAACAGCTAAAGCTGCTCCTACAAAAATGGCTGCAACTTCTCTTGGAAAACGAATCTCTCGCAGAACAAGAGTTTCATCCGTTTTCACGTTAGAGGTAAGAGCGAGCCATACATCTTTGACAGTCGTATCTGCAGCACCAAAAACCATGGCCGCCACAAACATCCCAGCAAGAACAAGCAAACTGGCAATCATTTTATAGACAAAGGGGACAGAACGTTTCATTTCTTTTGTCATCAGTTACTCATCTTCTCTTTCGTCAGAATAGGGGAAAAGGGATTCCAATTAGAATCCCTCCACCCGAAAATTATTCACCAAGAAATGATTTCTTGAAAAAAGCTAAATGCTTCTCTAATGTAACTGGGTCACTAAAGGAAGCACCGTCTCCTTCCATTTCATATACATGTCCATTTTTAACGGCAGGTATATTTTTATAGGTTTCAGTTTCCTGGAATGATACATCAGCAGCTGCGTATTTACTTAAAATCACATAATCTCCTGCGTATTCAGAGAGTACTTCCGTAGAAAGAGTATAGTATCCATCCTTAGATGTCATCTCTTTTACTTTATCAGGCATTTTCAATTTCATAGCTTGGTAAAGGATTTCTGTTCCGCGTGCCCAATTATCACCGTATACATATAAATTTTTATCAAAAGCTTCTATTACAGATACTGTTGCATCCTCACCGATTTTGGCGCGAATCTCTTCTCCGGCTTCCGCAGCACGTGTTTGGAAGTCATCAACCCAGTCCTCTGCTTCTTTCTCTTTACCTAATAGTTTTCCAATTTCCACATGCTGAGCTAAGTAATCCAATTTGCCCCAAGTATAGGTTACAGTAGGAGCAATCTCCTTTAATTTATCAACGTTTTTAACAGTAGATAACGCAATAATGAGATCAGGATTCAATTCAATGATTTTTTCTAGATTATCCTCTGAAACTTCGGCAACATCCTTTAATTCCTTTTCAAAGGTAGGGTTTGTTTTAGACCAAACGTCAACACCAACTAAATTCACATCCAGTTCAATCACGTTCCCAGTGAATCCTGATAGCATGACAACACGCTGCGGATCTGTTGGTACTTCGACTGGCCCTGTTTCTGATTCATATGTAAATGTTTTTGGCGCTTCTTCTTTTTTTGTATCATTTTCCTTCTCTGTAGATGAACTATTGCTGCATGCACTAATAATTAACACTGAGAGCAGCATAAACGGGAATATCCATTTTTTCATGTTTGGGTTCTCCTTTTAATAAGTTATAAGTAAGGCACATTGGTTTATTTGTTCGTGGATCTCTCCCTATTTGGGCATCAATATGGAATACTTTTCTGAGTACAGCGGGAGTAATCACTTCCTCGCAGGACCCGGCTTTTACAACTCGGCCATCTTTTAAGGCAATCATATAATCAGCAAAACGTGCTGCCTGGTTTAAATCATGCAAGACCATCACAATGGTACGTGCTTGTTCTTGATTCAGTTTTTGTAAAAGCTCTAAGACCTCTAACTGATGAGCCATGTCTAAATAGGTGGTTGGCTCGTCGAGAAAGATGATTTCTGTCTCCTGGGCTAGTGCCATGGCAATCCAAACACGTTGGCGCTGACCGCCTGATAGGGCATCTACCGGACGAAACTTGTAATCTATCGTTCCAGTAACCTCAAGTGCCCAGTCAATTACCTCATAATCTTTTTTAGTTAAACGACCAAATCCCTTTTGATAAGGAAACCTTCCATAGGAAACTAGTTCACCTACTGTAAGTCCGCTTGCACTTTCTGGTGACTGAGGAAGGATGGCCATTTTTTGTGCAAGAATCTTTGTATTATTACTTAAGATACTTTTCCCATCCAAAACGACGTCGCCTGATTGATGAGATATAATGCGTGTAATGGCTTTCAATAAAGTTGATTTCCCACACCCATTAGAGCCAATGATTGTCGTTATTTTCCGGTCAGGTATTTCTACACTGAGATCCTTTACAATTAATTCTTCCCCGTACCCAATGTTCAAACGATCTGTATAGAGGCGATTCATAGTAAACCTCCTTAAAAGGATATATAGCCCAATTTAATTGATAATGATTATCAATACGTAGTTAAATATAATTTCTTTTCCTACTTTTGTCAATCTATTTTTTCAGAAATTACCGAATTATTATTTACCTCGAGAAACACCGACTACATCTTATTGATAAAAAAAGACTGCTCCCTTTTTTACAGGAAACAATCTTTTAAATTCACCTTTTTATGTATGTATGAACTTTTTATAGAATATAGGGCTGTTAAACCGTCAATTCTAAAAGATTACCTTATAATCAAGGCAGTCGTGTTAGAAAGCTTATGTGACTGCTGATTATACTGAACATTAACTTTTGACTCTCTTATTGTATGGTAATAAAATAATTCCTTGCGAAAGGTAATAAAAGTTAAACAGTACACTATTACTATTAATTTTATGCTTTTTTCTCGAAAATCCCCTTAGCACAGTATTCTATGATTTCTCTTCTTCTAATAATTCCAATAAAAATGCCCGCGTCATCAATAACAGGGACAAAATTCTGCTCCATTGCCCTTAAAAGAATACTTTCCATATCAGCATCAATATGAATCGGTTCATTATAACGCTTTGGTTTTATGTCTTTCAGTTTCGTTTTATGGGTGTTTTCGAATGATAAGTCAGGGGTGTTTTTCATTTTCCAGAGTAAGTCCCCCTCTGTTAAGGTGCCAACATATCTTCCATGGTTATCGATAATGGGAACTGCAGAGTATTTGTGAAACTCCATTTTTTCCAACGCTTGTCTCATCGTGGACTCATATTTAACGAAGGCTACTTCTCTTTTTGGGATTAGAAAAAAGGCTATATTCACCGCTTACCCCCTCATCAGTTATTCATACTTCCTGCTCTGCTTTAGAATGCCCGACCGATTAGTTTATATGCTTTTCTAAATTTGGCGGTTAACTTAGTCCATCTTTTTATCAGGTTTTTGATCTGCAATGATTAATACATCTAAATGACGGACTAAACGCAATAGCTTTTGGACAACCGAACCTCTTACGATCTCTTCCATTCTTGTCCGTGTCGATTGTCCTATAAACACTTGAGTTGCCTCTTTGTCATTTAATCGTTCTACCAATTCTTCAACAACTTTTCTTCGATGGGAAGTTTCGTATAGTTCAAAAAGCCCGCCCAGTCTTTCGGTTAAAAACTGCAAGTTCTTTATTTTGGATTGTTCTTCGTCTGTTAGAACAGAATGCTCCTTTACATAACCCACATACCAGTTAGCCTTCAACCGATAAGCAGTTCGAAAACCACGTCGAATTAAACGCTCACTGTTCCCGCGTAAATTTACACAAACAAAGATAACCTCTTGTTTTCGCCACGGTCCTCTTAAAGTACGGTTACGTTCCAATAATTCTAGTCTCTCATCAACATCATCAGCGACTTCACGAAGGGCGAGTTCTCTTAATGCGATTAAATTATACGTTTTAAAAAAATGATTCAGTGCCTGTTCTACTTTTTCCTTTGCGTATATATTCCCCTCCAGCATACGTTGCTGCAACTCCTTTGGAGAAATATCAATAAGCTCAATCTCATCTGCCATTCGGAGAACTTGATCGGGTACTGTTTCCCGTACCCGCACTCCTGTAATTTGTTCAATACTGTCATTTAAACTTTCTAAATGCTGAATGTTCATGGTTGAGATGACCGAAATCCCTGATTTTATAATCTCTTCAACATCTTCATAACGTTTTTTATGATTGCTGCCTGGTACGTTGGTATGAGCCAATTCATCAACTAGTACCACCTCGGGATTTCTCTTTATAATGGCATCTACATCCATTTCTTCAATCACAACATTTTTATAGTTAATTTTCATTCGTGGCATCATTTCCAAGCTTCCGACTTGATCAAGTGTTTCTTTCCTACCATGTGTTTCAAGCAAACCAATTACGACATCTATTCCGTTTTTCTTCAACTCGTTAGCCTCACGCAGCATCGTATACGTCTTCCCGACACCTGGAGCTGCCCCAATATAAACCTTTAATTGTCCACGCTTCATTTTTCCAATCCGCTCTTCCACTTCTCGATTTGATAAGCGACGGTATGGATTGGTTTTATTGTCGTCTCCCAATTTAGCAGGTATTACCCTTTTCCCGCTTTTATCTGTTCGGTCAGCTACAACCAAAATATCTATGTTTTGCGTACTTCGCAGAATTTTATTAATGACCGAGCCGTTTATGATTTCTTCCAGACGGCTTCTTTTAGAATGGCCTATTACAATTTTGGTAATTTTCTTGTCAGTTGCATAGGTGACGATTTCCTCGGCTGCATCCGTTCGAGCAATAGAAAATTCTTCAAACTCACCTCCAACTTTATGAACTAACTTTTTAATAGATCTTCTAAAGGTTTGCTCCTCCTTTGAAAGCTTTCTATCCTGTGAAAGGAAACATACGACTAATAGCTCACCACCCAAACGTTTGGCAACTTGTTGTCCTCTACGTACTAAAATTGAGCCATTCCAGTGATATTGAACGGTAACAAGAATTCTCTCCGATGCTCCGGATGGTCCTATCAATCCTTGCTGTTCTCGATATTCATCCAGTTCGTCATTTACTTCACCTGCTAAATGGCGTAAGGCAAGCTCGCGTAATACTGCCAAATTTGCTCGTTTAAATAATTTCTCTTTTAATACCCGGTCTATGTTGCCATCCTGTAAACGATTAAGAATTTGGTCAGGCGTTACATCCAAAAGCTTAACCTCATCTGCCATCGCAAGGGTGTCATCCGGTACACAATGATCCACCTGTACTTTAATGCCTAACAGTTTTTCAACAATCTCTCTAACTCCATTTAATTCGTAAATGTTCATCGTTGTAATTACACTAATATTGTGGTTCATTAGCTCTACTACATCTTCAAGTCTTGACTTATGCGGTGCATCTGAGCGGTTGCGATGTGACAAGATATCAACAAGAACAACTTCTGGATTTCTTTCTTTAATGGCTTCAATATCTAAATCCTGTTTTACTTTTCCGTTCTCCACCCATTCAATTGGTCGAATCGTCTCCAAATCCCCGATTTGTTCAATTGTACTAGGACGATTGGATGGACTGATTATTCCAATCACAACATCAATCGATCTCTTCTTCAATACATTCCCATCCAATAACATATGATAGGTCTTTCCCGATCCAGAAACCGCCCCGAGAATAATTTTTAACCTTCCTCGTTTCACCTCATAAATCGATTGTAAAAATTCTTCGGGAGTTTTTCTGCGAAATTCGACCATCCTTTCACTCCTCTCTTTCTACAGACAAGAAAAGAAGAGCTGGTATATACGATACTCTCCCTTTCTTCCTTATTCCAATCTATCAAGCTCCATATTTAGCTGTAATACATTTACCCGCGGTTCTCCTAATATCCCATATTGCCTTCCATCCGTATTTTTTATAATAAGGGACTCTAATTGCTCTTCATCTATGTCCCTGACATCAGCAATTCTCGGCACTTGAATCTTTGCTGCCATCGGTGAAATATGCGGATCCAAACCTGAACCTGAATTTGTTAAAAGATCTGCCGGAATATCTTCTTTTTGCACATCAGGGTTATTTTCTAAAAATGCCTTTATATCGTTTTTAGTCCGCTCAATCATATCCTCATTAGATGGTGCATAATTTCCTGATCCAGATCCAGAGGCATTATATTCAATAGAAGATACGCGACTCATGAAGTATTTCGAATCCTTAAAACTCTGCCCAATCAATTCAGAACCTACCACATCCCCATCTTTAGCTTCGATCACACTGCCATCGGCTTTAGCCGGGAAAATCAACTGTGATATCCCTGTCATCGCCAAAGGATACATGAACCCGCATATAAGAAGTAGTACCAGACTTACCCGCAAATTTTTCAACATGTATACGTCACCTTTACTTTATTAGTTATTTTTAAACAAGATTCATGACCATAAGCAAAGAATCGATTACCTTAATACCGATAAACGGAACAATGACTCCCCCGAACCCAAAAATCGTGAGGTTACGATTTAATAGTTTTGTAGAACTCATCGGTACATATTTAACACCCTTCATTGCCAGGGGTATAAGCAATGGAATGATAATTGCGTTAAAGATGAGTGCGGATAGAATCGCGCTTTGTGGTGTATTCAGATTCATAATATTTAGTGCCCCTATTTGCGGAATCGCCACCATAAACATAGCTGGGATAATCGCAAAGTATTTCGCAACATCATTAGCAATACTGAACGTAGTCAAAGCACCCCGTGTCATCAACAACTGCTTCCCAATGGCTACTACTTCAATGATCTTCGTTGGATCAGAATCTAAGTCAACCATGTTCGCCGCCTCTTTTGCTGCAATCGTTCCGCTATTCATCGCAAGACCAACGTCAGCCTGTGCGAGTGCCGGAGCATCATTCGTACCGTCCCCTGTCATCGCTACTAGCTTTCCTTCAGCTTGTTCCTTTTTAATAACGGAAATCTTATCTTCAGGCTTTGCCTCAGAGATGAAATCATCTACACCTGCTTCACGAGCGATCGTTGCGGCGGTCAGTGGGTTATCCCCTGTACACATGACGGTTTTTATCCCCATTTTTCGTAATTCGTCAAACCGTTCTTTCATTCCGGGTTTAACGGTATCTTTTAAATATATTAAGCCTAGAATTTTGTTTCCTTCTGCCACAGCAAGCGGTGTGCCACCTTCCATTGCGATTGTTTTTGTTTTACTATCAAGATCCTTTGGCACAGTCCCTCCCTGAGCGGTCACGTACTCTTTAATAGCATCCACGGCACCTTTTCTAATTTTCCGTCCATCCGCAAAGTCCGTTCCGCTCATTCGAGTTTCCGCTTTAAATTCAACACCTTCTGAATCAATTTCATGTCCCTCAGCTTCTAAAACACCTGATTTTTTTGCCAACTCAATGACCGACCGCCCCTCAGGAGTCTCATCATGAAGAGAGCTAGCTAGTGCGGCTTTATTCAGCTCCATTTGATCTAATTTTCCAACGGCCACAAATGCTGTAGCCATCCGATTCCCATGAGTTATCGTGCCTGTTTTATCGAGAATGATCGTATTAATATCCCCAGCTGCTTCCACCGCTTTACCTGACATAGCAATTACATTAAATTGAGTAACTCGGTCCATCCCGGCGACTCCGATCGCTGAAAGTAGTCCCCCGATCGTCGTAGGAATCAAACAAACAAGTAAGGCTACCAAAGTTGCGATTGGTATAGTAACTCCAACATAGGCAGCGATTGGAACCAGGGTCGTACAAACAATTAAGAATATCAACGTTAAGCTGACGAGCAATGTATTTAATGCAATTTCATTCGGTGTTTTTTGGCGCTTCGCTCCTTCAACCAAATGAATCATACGATCAAGGAAGGATTCACCCGGATCCGTCGTCACTCGAATCTTTAGCCTGTCACTAATTACTCGTGTACCACCGGTGACTGAGCTGAAATCTCCACCAGATTCTTTAATAACCGGTGCAGATTCACCCGTTATTGCTGATTCATCAACAGAGGCTACGCCTTCCATGATTTCCCCATCGGCAGGAATCAATTCAGTTGCTTTGACAACAACTATATCCCCTTTTCTCAATTCAGTTGATTGGACCATTTTGGTTGATCCATCTTTCAAAAGCAATCTGGCACTTGTATCTTGTTTTGTCTTTTTCAAGCTGTCAGCTTGTGCCTTACCTCTTCCTTCTGCTAAAGATTCCGCAAAGTTAGCGAATAGGATGGTTAGAAGTAAGATTGCACTTACACTCCCGTTGTAAATTGAACTCGCTCCCCCTCCAAATAGGGTGGGGAAAATGGTCAGGATTAGGGTGATAACAAACCCAACCTCTACTACAAACATGACTGGATTTTTAGCCATCAGACGCGGGTCCAGCTTTTTAAAAGCATCTATTAAAGCACGCTTGACTATAGCGTTATTAATTGCCGCTTTACGCTTTGTGTTCATTAGAATACTCCTTTACCTTCTTTTTCTTTATTAGCGAATCGATAAATACTCCGCAATTGGTCCGAGCGTGATAACTGGGAAGAATGTTAATGCCCCTACGATTAAAACCGTAGTCACCAGAAGAACGATGAATGTGGCGTTATCTGATTTAAACGTACCAATCGTTTCCGGAACAGGTTTTTTACTTAGTAACGATCCAGCTACAGCAAGCATGGCAATCATGGAGAAATAGCGGCCAAATAACATAACTAACCCTGTAGATATATTCCAAAACGGTGTATTATCACCTAAGCCTTCAAATCCTGATCCATTGTTCGCTGCAGATGAAGTGAATTCATAGATGACTTGAGTGATTCCATGGAACCCTGAATTTGAAATCGCTGATGACCCCATTTCTGTTGCCAGCGCAATGGCCGATGGAGCCAGAATGATTAATGGATGTATTAAAATGGTAATGGCTATTAATTTCATTTCTTTCGCTTCGATTTTACGCCCTAAAAATTCTGGTGTTCGCCCAACCATTAATCCTGCTAAGAAAACAGCAAGAATGGCATACATTAAAATATTTACAGTTCCAACACCGTCCCCGCCAAATACACAATTCAACATCATTTCTCCCAATGGAACCAACCCTCCAAGCGGGGTTAACGTATCATGCATATTGTTTACTGTGCCTGTCGTTGCAGCTGTTGTAACTGTTGTAAATAGAGCACTTTGGGCAATTCCAAACCTCACTTCCTTCCCTTCCATACTTCCATCTGATTGGGATAGGCCGATTTCTCGAAGCGCTGGATTTCCATTTGCTTCACTAAAATAGGCTAATGATAAGAACGCAAGAAACATAATTCCCATCGCGCTGAATAAAATCCAACCTTGCTTACGGCTTCTAGCCATATGTCCAAAAGCGATTGGCAGTGAAGCTGGTAGTAAAAACATGGATAAGATTTCAATAACGTTCGTGAGTGGTGTTGGATTCTCAAATGGATGTGCAGAGTTTACACCGAAAAATCCCCCGCCATTAGTCCCTAAATGCTTAATAGATTCCAAAGCTGCAACAGGTCCACGCGCAATCTGCTGTTCGGCACCCTCCAGGGTCGTAGCTGTAATCGTCGGCCCTATTGTTTGCGGAACTCCCTGACCTACTAGCACGATTCCAACCAGGATGGAAAGCGGGATCAGAATACGTGTATGGGCACGGATTAAATCCACATAAAAGTTACCTATGCTTTTTTGCCCTGTCAGGCCTCTCATAAAGGCGATACATAAAGCAATTCCTGTCGCTGGTGTTGTAAACATCAGAAAGATAATAACCATCATTTGTGATAAATAAGATAATCCTGATTCTCCGCTATAGTGTTGTAAATTAGTATTGGTTAAAAAACTCGCTACTGTATTAAAAGATAAGAACGGATCCATTGAAGCAATCCCACTTGGATTTCCCGGTAAAACACCTTGTAGACGAACGATTATATAACATATAGCAAACATTGCTATATTACTAACCAATAAAGCCTTTGCGTATTGCTTCCATTTCATATTCCCTTGCGAAATTCCTGACAGCTTATAAATTATTTTCTCTATTCCGCCAAATGCTCGATCAAGCTTTGTCTCTTCCAAAGAGAAAGCACGGGCTATGTAGCGCCCCATAGGTATAGCAAGCAATAAAAGAACTGCTAATACCAATGCTATTTGTATAAAATCCATTATTCTTTCCCCCATAGTGTTTTAATAAATTAATATCTCTCTGGATGAATTAAGGCATCAACCAAGTAAATCGCAAGTCCACCTACAACAATTCCTATAAAGATCATTTTTCTACCCCTCGTTCCTCAATCACATTGTCACAAAATTTGATAAATCCCCAAAATATTAGAAATGAACCTACTGCTAATCCAATTGAAATAAAATCCACAAGAACCTTCCTTTCATAAAATTAATTTTTTAATCCACAGCTAAAGGTTAAAGGTGATTGGTTAACCAACTATATGAGCTGCTTCCAGGTTTACTTATATAAACAAGTTTGGCGCCGAGCTTCTTGTAAAGCTGATAATCCCTGCTGCATTGTGTCGCAACAATGATTTTTCTCGTACCCAATTTAGAAAAGAAGGTAATCAATTCGAACCCTTCATTGATGGAATCTGAAATAATATAAACCTTGTTATATACCAAAAGTTCCTTTTCCATTTCAATTTGGTTATCTATTCTCCTGTTTCCATTTTCCGTGTTGTAAAGAGATTTAAAATATTGCTTATATGACAATACATCAAATGCCCTTGTTCTGAAGCTATTACTAGAAATCACTGATGTATAAAGATTGCCTTTGCCGATAATCAGCACGTTTCCCACTTTTAAATCCCCCTTAAATCTCATTGAAGGATAAAGCTGTCCTTTCTATATCCCATATTTGTTTATCGAATGATAGAAAGGACACGCCTTATTGCCCTTTTATCTAACTTTAGAGAAACCTTCGGATAAAATGAAATATTCATCTGGTTATTCTGGTAAACGATTGAACTAGCTCTTCTTGCATTCTCATCCTCTATTTTTGCTTTTTCCTCGAGCAGCTTAATATCCAGATAACTCATACGTAACATTTGGTTGGTTCCCCCTTAATTTTTGTTAAATTTTACCATTTAAAAAGCGCAAAAAAGCCCTCTGTATTACACAGTGGGCTTTAATCCAAAGGTAATACCTTCTCTCTTAACGCTTACGAGGTTAGCTGTCGGATTCGGGCCAAAAGAGTAGCCCTACCTTGTTAAGGATTCACCCCAAGTGACATTGTCACAAAAGTGGTTCCCCCGCTCTTTAAAAGACTCAGCGATTTAAGATATTAACGTATTAAATTGTTAAATTTCAAAAAAGACCACAGAGGTCTACCCTGTGGTCGAAATAACTTCTTCGACTCCCCAGTTACACCATCCTCTCCCTTAACGCTTACGAGGTTAGCTGTCGGATTCGGGCCAAAAGAGTAGCCCTACCTTGTTAAGGATTCACCCCAAGTGACATTGTCACAAAAGTGGTTCCCCCGCTCTTTCAAGATTCAGCGATTAAGAATGATTTAATTATGAGAGTAATACTACTCCGGTATTTTCCAGTTGTAAAGAGCATTGAAACCTCAAATTCTTCTGAAAATGCAAAAAAACAGTTAAATATAACCATTTAGGTTTACAGATGATACAAAACCTTTAAATTACTCAGTTATTCATTGTTTTATTAAGAATTAAATTTTATTTTTCGTAATTTTAAAGAGATAAAAAGCTGTTTACATATGAATGTTTGTCTGGCTTGAATATATTTATTTAACAAATAGAACTCTCTAATTTAATCGATCTATCCAGCACACCCAGGAAAAAGTGTCTAAAGATATTAAAACGGGTAAATAACCCATATTAATGAAATTGGGAGGTATAGAATGGGAGATTATGTGATTCACGTATATGAGAACGAACAACAAGCAGCAGATGCTATTGAGGAGTTTAAAAAGGAAGGCTATACTACTGATGAAATATCTGTGATTGCTAACCAAGCAAATGATTTATCCAAGATGTCGCAGGAAGTAAAAACGTCTACTATGGATGGAGCTATTGCGGGAGCTGCTACCGGAGGGGCACTCGGCATTGCCGGCGCACTCGCAGGATTACCGGCTGTATTGGTCCCAGGTTTGGGAGCAATTTTAGCTGCAGGTCCTGTTTTAACTATGCTCGGCGGTGCACTAGTTGGAGCTCGATCCAGTGAAGGCGGATTATTAAACTCTCTTATGAATATCGGACTATCTGAAGAGGACGCTCAACGTTACTCTAATGAAGTCCAGGATGGAAAATTCCTCGTCATACTTCATGCTAAATCTTCCTGATAATAAAAACGGCTTGATGATTCCTACTTGAATCAAGCCGTTTTATATTACCAATCCATGTTTGGATTTTACAGAAACTTTATTTATATTAAAAAACCTTTTACTATTTTCGATATAATTTTATTTAACTGATTTCGGAATTTTTCTCTGTTGAAAATCACACTGTCTCTAATCGTCCATTCTTAATAGGTATCTGTGTTTTGTAGCTTTCTTTTGGAAATATAAATGTCCATGGCATACTCACTTCATTTGGAATCACAAGATTATGTAAGGTAAATTCATTTTCCGCAATAACCTCTCCCTGAATTTTGTATCGTAATCCTGTGTTATTAAATGTAAGCGGCTGATCTGTAAAATTATGGACTAATACAGTCACAAGCAGTGCCTCTTTGTGGTTGATGGCTTCCCAGATAGGAGAGAAAATTACACCTGTGCCGTTTAGATGCTTTGTCTCTACAAATACTTTTTCTATATAGCTTCGGTCCTGGGCAGATAACGCTTTATCCCACGATTTTTCGAACTGCAAATGTTGCATGATTAAACACTCCTATTAGCTCATTGCTCCAAAATCCCACTATAATGAGGGATAAGTTAACCTTAACATAAAAATCCCACCTGTGTTTAACAGATGGGATTATATCATTATCCTCTAAGCATATTACGTCCGCCATTAACCGCGATGATTTGTCCGTTAATATAGCCTGAAATCCTTTTCGTGATTTCCCACTCTTATTTTCTGCCTATGGAAGATGATGTTAATTGGTTTGGTCCGAACCTCGCTTAAAAAGGATGCTAGGCCTAATTGACCTCGCACTCTCTTTCTGTCATTACACCATAATGCTTACGCCTGTAAACACTAAGTACAATTCCTATTAAAAACGCATTCAAAATCGTCGACATCCAGCCATAGCTGATAAACGGTAAGTAGATTGTCATAATCGGGACAAACCCGAATATCATCGCAATATTATAGAAAAATTGTAAAGAAAACAGGGCCAGAGCTCCGATAACAAGTAATTTTCCATATCTATTGCGTGCTCCTATCGCAATATACCCCATTCGAATCACAAATAATAGAAGAATAATCAGAACTGCCACGGTGACAACATACCCGAAATGAGAGGTCAGACCCGCCAATGCATAATCGGAATATGTTCCTGGAAGAACATTACCTTGGCCAGCAGAGCTTCCATACCATTTTGCTTCGGTCATCAGCTCCCTTAGTTGCACATACATATACCCTGAACCATCTGCATACTTCTCGGGATTTATATAGGCTGCTATCCGCTCATTCTGATAACCTTTTAAAGAAGGCAAAACGGCTACCAACCCAATTATGAATGCTGTAATCGTACTTGCGGTTATATAATAATGCAGTTTTCTTACTTAAATGGCTCCACCATAACATAATCAAAACTGTCATTCCATAGATAAATGAGATTGCTAGGTCTGGAACCATTAAGAAAAGATAAAAGGAGTAGATAAACAAAAGAAAAAGCTGCCAAACTTTCAATTTCTTATTCTGAAAAAATTGAGCCCAAGCCAGGAAAAAGAACGGCAATGCAATCCAACAATTGAATGAACCAAGCATTGGTATACCAAAATAAGGTTCCCCATTGATTGTATAAGACGGAATTAGCCGTAACCCATAGAGTATAGCTACACCAACCAGATAAAAGGCCCAACTCCATCTTTGCAGCTTCCGATAGTCAAAGTACATAATCCCAATTGCCAGCGCTATGCCTAGCAGACCAAAAATCACTCTATTCCGCATAAATGAATCCTGTATTTCCACTTGTGACGAATCCATTGATAAAATCGGGAGAAATCCAAGCATCATCACTGCTGCTAACAGGGAAAAAAGCAGCCAATCCACTTTCGGTCGGTATAGCTTGTTCATCTTCTCACCAAGCTTATACGGATCTCCCATTTGCTTAATCGCCTTCTCCTGTGCCTCCGTAGCCGACAGCCCTTTCCCCAGCCAATATTCCTTTGCTTCCTTAAGATGATAATTCAATTCTTTTTCAACACTTACCTTCGCTTCCTTTGAGCGAATTTGCCCGATAACTTCTCCCAAAAAGCGTTCTCTATCATTGACCATTCTAATCACCTCTCCGCCTGTCCTCTCAAGGTAAGACTAGCTAGCCATACTCGTTCATCAGACTTTTCAAGCGCACGCCTCCCCTTGTCGGTCAGCTGATACTTTTTTTCTCCTGATGATCCCCATGAAGCCGTAATGATTCCCGCTAGCTCCTGTTCATGCAAAAACGCATATATAGAACCTTCCTCGTCCTCATACTTTCTTATGCCTCTTACTGCAAGAAGCCTTGTTAATTCAAAGCCTGTCCTTTCCTTTAAAAGAAGCTGGAGGAGGTTAATGAACATATCCTGCTCGCTGAATGATTCTTTTGCGATGGACTTATGAATGCGTTTTTTCATAGTTTCTGAGAAATCTAGCTCCCGCATGCAAGTTTCCTTCATAGCCTTTTTAAGACCCTTCAACCGTTCTTCCATTCGCTATATCCCTCCCAACTATCCTTTAAAAGTGCCTTCGCCCTGCGGAGTCTCGTTTTCACTGTATTGTTATTAATATATAGTACCTGCGCCATTTCACGAATGGGCATCTCCTCAAAATAATGAAGATAGATGACTTCCCGATATTTAATCGGCAGATGCATAACAGAATGCGCCAGACGTTCTTCCTCATCTTGCCGAATAACCGCTTGTTCAGTGCTATGCCCACTTTCACCAGAATAAATGTATTCATCACTTGAGAGGAAGACATGGTTTTTGTACCAGCTTTTCAAATAATCCTTGCAATGATTAATAGCTATTCTCCACAACCATGTCCTAATTTTTGATTTCCCCTTATATGTATGAAGGGATTGATAGCATTTTACAAAGATATCTTGGGTAAGGTCCTCAGCAAGTTCACGATTCTTCACATAAGAATAGGAGAGTTGTAAAATTTCTTGCCCATATTGGTCCATCAGTTCGTCGATGATGATCTCCTTTTCCTCAATAACGAGGCGTTCCATTGTTATTTCATCCACTATTTCTCCCCCTTCCTAAATATTGACGAGGCTATTCCGTTTCCGGTTTTAATTTTTTAAAATAAAGTTTCTTTCAGTTACTCAGGTTTCGGAGAGTCTGTCGGTCTCATTAATAATTTTCAGATAAATCCGTTTACAAACAATACCAATAGCAATACTGATTACTTGTCAATAATTAATAGAAATTACAGATATATAGATTTCAAATACTATATACATATATTACCACCTATAATAAATATCTTTGGGAGATTAGTAACATTTTTATTGTTCATATAAAAGGTTCCAAATTGCTCTGGTATATTAATTGTCATAAAATTAAGTATACTTATAAAAATTGGGGTGAATGAGATGAAAGCAGGAGTTTATCATGGCTTAAATGATGTACGAGTTGAAGAGTTACCAATGCCAACAATCGGACCGAAGGATGTATTATTGCGTACATTGCGTTGTGGTATTTGCGGTACAGATATAAATATTGTAAAAGCTGGTGCCGGAAATATGGGCATCCGTTATGAAAAAGAATTTGGGCATGAATTTTTCGGTGAAGTCGCAGAGGTTGGTTCAGAGGTAAAGGACATTCAAGTTGGAATGCGCGTTGGGGTGAATCCGATTACCGCTAAACGAGTTGGTAAGGCACTTTCTTGTGAAGCAGGCGGATTTTCTCAATTTGTGGTCATCGAAGATGCAGCCTTAAATCATAACTTATACACTTTCTCAGATGAAGTAACACCTGAAGAAGCGGCATTAATGGAGCCGATGAGCGTTGGTTTTCATGGTGCTTTCTCAACTAACCCTAAACCAGGTGAACATATCGTAGTACTTGGTGCCGGTCCGATCGGATTATCAGCTGCTGCCGGCTTGATCGGAGAAGGTATTAAAGATGTGGTTGTAGTAGATATCAATGATTGGCGTTTAGCTAAAGCTCAAGAATTAGGTGCGAAAACAATCAATACCACTAAACAGGATCTAGCCACAACACTTGTTGAATATTTCGGCACAGCTGAATACTATGGTTTTCCACTTCCAAATGTGGATGCTTTTATTGATGCTGCCGGTGCTCCTCCATTATTTGAACAAGCATTCAAAATGGCAAAACCTGATGCTCGTTTTGCCATTGTTGCCGTGTACAAACAAGACGTACCAGTAAGTTTCTCGGATATTATGAGTAAAGAAGTAAAAATTATTGGTGCAAGCGGATATACACATGAAGATATCGTACGTGTTGTTGATCATATTGAGAAGAAAAAAACACCAATCGCAACAATGGTAACGCAAGTCTATAAATTAGACGACCTTTCAAAGGCTTTTGACACAGCTATCGCTGCCAATGAAACGATTAAAGTTGTTGTAGATCTTACTGATTAATAATTCATCGTGCATTAAAGACACTAAAGACTCTTTAATATTATAAAAATTACAATCGACATTTTTATGTTAATAACTTAAAAAGAAGTCCCTTAAAAGTGCGTAGCTTTTGAGAGGCTTCTTTGTAATTTTTATTACGTTAACGTAAGATCATGTTGTAGCCATGAATATTTTGCGCTCATTCTTCTCGCAGATTTCTTCTTTATACCTTCTCCAATAATCTAGTGGTTTGAATATATGTTTTTTAAGAGTATCTTCCACTCGTTCCATCTCTTTATTCTCAATTATAGAAAGTATATTTCTATGTTCAGCAATCATCTGTTCAAAATGATGTTGGCTAAAGTTAATCATTCGGTGATAATCCATATTCATACGTGAAATTGCTTTCCAAGTATTATCCCTATGATGGCCTCGGAAGATAATCGAATGAAAGCCATCATCTAATTCATTAAATTGTCTAGTCATCTTTTTTGGACTCAGTGTGTTTTGTTGAATCAACAGTATTTCTTGAAGATCAAGATTTCTCCTTAACTGATCAACATTCTCTTCAGAAAAATAATTACATGCTGATTTTAAATATTTCTTTTCTAAGTCAAACCACATAAACGACGCTTCTTCAACCAATTCCAAATTTATTCTTGAAACATATGACCCAACTTGTGGAATAACATCTACAAGATGCTCTTGATGTAGTTTCCATAACGCACTTTTTATAGGCGTACTTGATACTTTTAATGCCTCAGTCAGTTCTCCAACACTCAATAACTGTCCAGGCAGTAATTCTAATGATAATATCCCTTCTTTAATTGCTCTATACGAGTAGTTATTATTATTCTCACCTGGTAACCTTGATAACATTTTCACCATACTTAGTCTCACTCCTATTAGAGAAAACACTGCTAGTCTCTGTTCAAAGCTTTATATAAGTAAAGAAGATAGTTAAATTCCGTCTAACTATCTTCTTACCTACGGCAGAAATGAAATGATGTTTTAAATTACATAATCTAAAAACCTATTATTTATATAAACACTTCATTAAATTCTTGTATCGATAAATCCACAAAATGCATCGACAGGGCTTACACCTTTAAATTCTGAACGTCCTAACAATTTATCAACTATTGCAGATAATGTATGTTCATGACTATCATAGGCATTTATGTATGTCTTAACTTGCGGTACATCTGCTAAATGGAATGGACATTGTAAAGATATAAATATTGTCGGTACTTCATTTACATAGAACGGTATATCTGGAGTTCCCTTTGAAGGATTCCATTGAATACGCTGATCTGTGCTTGGTGGTACGTCTGCTATGTTTATGATTAAATCATACTTACTTGTTAAATCAGATATTGGACGTTTTTGAGCATATACGTTCATGACTGCACCTAACATTTCTTGTGGTGGAAGTTTTAATATCTTATCTATTGCAGATTCATATATTTCAACTTCAAAACCTGCTTTTTCAAGTAATTCCTTCATTAATTCGATTGGCTTTTTCTTACCAACCGACATAGCAGCCATGATTTTACCATAAGCAGATTCTGGTCCTTTTACATCAACAAGTAAAACCCTCTTATTCTTTTCTGGATTGATTGGTAATAATTCCTGCTTATTCTTCACTAATGTGATCGCTTTATCTGATATTTCTGGTGCAACAGCCTTATTTGCTTCTGTTCCGATTTTAGCCATGGCTTCTTCTTTTGGCTGTAAAATTTCAGTTTTAGCTTTTGTGTGTAATCCTAAAGATGCTTTCAATCCTAATATACGAGTTAATGCCTCTTCAAGTCTTTCTTCAGTGATGATTCCTTTTTTATAGCCTTCCATCATCCAGTTGAAGTCTTCCTCCGGGTCATTGAAGAATAAGAATAAGTCACAACCAGCAGCTATAGCTGTAGGTAACATCTCACTGCGCTTCATAGCAGATGTCATCGCTACCATGTGAGAAGCATCCGTTACGATTACACCATTAAAGTTCAATTTATCTCTTAATAGATTTTGTAAGACGATATTACTTAAACTTGATGGTGTTGCTAACTCTTCAATCGTTGCATCTGGTTTAAAGTGACGTACATATTCCGGTAAAGCGATGTGTCCTGACATGATAGAAGGTAATCCCGCTTCTATTAATCCTCCATATACTTTTCCGAATGTATTATCCCACTCTTCTACTGTTAACGTGTTTGGAGCAAATGATAAGTGATGATCCCTTTCATCTACGCCATCTCCAGGGAAGTGCTTAGCAGCTGGAGCTATACCACTTTCCATTATTCCTCTCATATATTCTAAAGAGTATTCTAAAACTTGCTCTGCTTTATTGGAGTAGCAACGAGTAGATATTACTGGGTTTCTCCAGTTCATATCGATATCAACAACTGGTGCAAAGCTCCAGTTACACCCGATAGCAGCAGCTTCCTCTCCGGATACTCTCCCCAATTCATAAGCATACTTAGGATCATTTGTAGCACCTATTTTTACTTGATGACCTACATATGTACCATCTATACAAGCACCATTTCCACCGCACTCTGTATTTGCAGCTATTAATAGAGGAACCTTACTATTTTCTTGTAAGATTTTATTTTGGTCATATACTTGTTCAGCTGTAGCTGGATTGTAACGAACGGCACCGATATGATAAGTAGCTAACATTCCTTTTAAATACTCTTCATCGCGGCTGGCTCCCATGTTTACGAATAACTGACCGATTTTTTCCTCGATTGTCATCTCTGCAATTGTATCTTCTACCCATTTAATATCTTTATCTGTTAAATTAAACGGTTTTGCTTTTAAATCTACCATCATTGTTTTTTCCTTTAAGTCGATCATTAACTAAATCCTCCACCGTAAAATATCTAGAATTGGCTCTAATGATTATTCATACCAATTAGAGCCAATAATTCATCCTTAATCTTCAATTCATTAACTATTTGCATTACGTTTTGCTTCTAATTCTTTACTTAATTCAATTGTTTTTTGCTTGTTTAAAGGATACATGAATAAAACAACTGCAATGATTCCGTATAATACACCCGGCACTAATGTACCTAGCATGTAAATACCATCTAATACTTCTTGTGGTTGCGTACCTAATGTAGCATTATAACCAACAGCGGCGATTGCCACCCCACCGATACCACCAGCTACTGCTTGTCCTATTTTTCTAGACATAGAAACAATAGAATAAACCGTTGCATCTTCTCGTAATGATGTTAGGTATTCATGATAGTCAATAACATCTGAAATGAATGCATAAGTAATAAAACTATAGAAACTCATGCCCATCATAGCTAGTGCTACAATAGCGATAAACGGCATTGTTTCAATACCTTTTAAGAAGAATAGCGCAATGTATATAACACTTGCAAATGCCATTCCGACAATTGAGATTTCCTTTTTACCAAACTTTGCAACTAGTGGCTTAACTAATGGAACTGTAATGAACATTGACGCCATTTGAACAAGTCCAATTATACTTAGCGCTGCTGCATTACCGAAATAATCTTTGAACAAGTACGTATTAACTGCCATAACAATAAAAGATGTTAACATAGTCATGAGTGATGCTGTTAGTACCCATAGGAATGGTTTATTTTTCACTAAGCTTTTCAAAGAACGCAGGAAATCACCCTTCTTCACTTCTTTTGCTGGTGCCTCAATACGTTCTGTTGAAAGTTTGTAGCAACCAATATAACAAGCAATTGCTAACACACCGAAGATACAAGCTGTCATGAACATGCGATCTGCACTAATTTTGTTATCAATAAATACAATCATTGGTCCAAGAACATTAATAATAAGACCTGCTAAGCTAGCACCTACTGTACGCCATGTAGACAATGTTGTTCTTTCAACTGGATCAGCTGTAATAACAGAAGCCATTGATCCATAAGGAATATTAACTGTACTGTATAATGTACCCCAAACAATATATGTCACAAATGCCCATGCTAGATAGAATCCATCTGACATTCCAGGAATGGTTGTGAACATTAAAACACCTGTAAATACTAATGGGAATGACATACGCAATATCCAAGGCTTAAACTTTCCATTTTTTGTTGTTGGTCGTGTATCAATAAAACGTCCCCAAGCTACATCAGCAAATGCGTCCCATAGTCGAGCGACCATAAATAATACCCCTACTGTTGCAGCACTAATATGGAAAATATCTGTATAAAATACCATTAAAAATGTACTAGTTAATAAGAAAAAGAAATCGTTTCCAAAGTCACCTAGTAAATAGCCTACTTTATCTCGTAAGCCGAATGGTCTTACCGTACTAGAGTTAAGTTGTTCCTCCTGCTGGAGTACTGGTTCTCTCATGCTCATTTAGTTATCCTCCTTAATCTATCCAACAAATATAATTTGCTCAGTATTGAGCATAATTAACTAAACATATACCTTCTTTTTCTTAAGATAGAAGGGTGTTTACTCTTATGAACGGAACAGCCTTACATTTGCTCAATATTGAGCATAATTTATTAAAGTTTTATTTATAATTTGGTATGTATATTGTGTTCTTCTTTCTTTGTTACATAAATCGAGATATTGCTCAATATTGAGCATATTCAATCAAAGTTACTTATAAATTGGTATGAGTGTTGTTTTCTAACTTTTTGATATAGAAAATTTAGATTGCTCAGTACTGAGCATAATTAACCAAAAGTTTGTCTTCCTTTCATTTTCCGATAACTAGTTGGTGTCATCCCAATTCTCTCTTTAAAAAAGCGACTGAAGTGGGCGGCACTTCCAAAACCCGTCGAGCGGAATATGTCTTCCAGTGATTGATCAAGCTTCATTTCCAATAAATACTTTACCTGAATCAGTCTGCATTCCATTACATATTCCATGACCGTATAGCCAGTAACCTCTTTAAAGACATGGGATACATAGTATTTATTTAGATTAAACTCTTTTGCAATACGTTCTAAGCTGATTTTTTCGCAATAGTGCTGATTAATCCATGAGAGAATATTCTCAGCATGCTGTTTCTTTTCTGTCTTCTTTTGTTCGACGTGCAACTGTGAACATTGGCTCATTTTATAAATCTTCATCAATAGTTGGAGAAATTCTATTTTCAGTTCTGTTTCTAATATCGAATTTATTTTACCTGTAGATTGAAACTCCTGATCGATTATCTCCAGTTGCTTTGCGAACCATTTAATTTTCTCTGCAACATATTTACCCGAAGCATCAAATCCAGTTCGCAAAATACAGTTATTCAGCTTTTGAAAAGGGTCCAAAAGATTTGGCATGCCCAAAACAGGAAATAACCTCCCTAACCAAGCTGGTGAAAAATGAATGGTACTCCTTACATAGGTATCAGGAGAAACAGTATTTGTCTTATGTAAAGTAAATCTGTCCAAAAGAATGATATCTCCTGGTTGTAAGTCATACATTTTATTATGAATAAAATAATTACACTGCCCCTCTTCAAAGACATAAATCTCATATGTACCATGTGTTTCAAATTGATTAAATCCAGTCACATCTGTATTTAATCCTTGAAGACGATAAGAAGCCAAAATAGATCCATCTAAAACTTTAGGTTGATAAATATCCTTTGCCCATTTATTCACTACTTTTCACACTCCCGGAAGTCAGCGTTCTTAAAGGGCATTCTTTAGAACACCTACTTATTATACTAGTATATCAATAAATAAAATTCATTACATGAAAGTGCTTACTTTTTTAAGTTTTTTGATTTATTTTGCTAATACGTATTGAGACCTAAAATTATATTGATATAGGAAATATTTATTTTACACAATCCCGTTAAAGGTTAGACATTGAAACATAGACTTGATTGTATAATCTAAGCATGTTGGAAAACCCATCAAATATAAAAAGAGTTACCGTCAGGAAATATTCTTCTGGCAACTCTTTTTATTGGTTAGATTAACCTTTCGAAACTTTTGGGTAGCTTCAACATGATTAAATCGATATATCATCCATTTATATTTGGATATCTTTGTTTTGAGGCTTTTTCAGTTGTGTAATGCTTTCTTTCTCATTTCACTAACACTTTTCTAACATACTTCCTCTTTATATACATTTCTCCAATCATCTATTGGTTTAAATATATGTTTTTCAAGAGCTCTTTCTACTCTTTCTATCTCTTTATTTTCGATTATGGAAATAATTTCTTTGTGTTCGGCAATCATTTGTTCAAAAGGATGTTGGCTAAAGCTAATCATTCGGTGATAATCCAGCGTCATATGAGAAATTGCTTTCCATGTATTAGTTCTATGATGTGCATGAAAGATAATCGAATGAAACTGATCATCCAACTCATTAAATTTCCTGGCCAGCTCTTTTTGATTCATTATGTCCTTTTGACCCAACAGCGTCTCTTGAAGAATAAGATTCATCTTCAACTGATTCATATGTTCTTTAGAAAAAGAATGACAAGCTGATTTCAAGTATTCTTTTTCTAAGTCGAACCACATATATGCTGCTTCCTCAACTAATTCCAAATTGATTCTTGAAACATAGGATCCTACTTGGGGGATTACATCTACGAGGTGTTCCTGCTGAAGCTTCCATATAGCAATTTTAATAGGTGTACTTGAGACGTTAAGAGCCTCTGTTAGTTCTCCCAAACTCAATAATTGTCCAGGCAGTAAATTCAATGATACGATTCCTTCTTTTATGGCTCTGTATGCATAGCTATTATTGTTCTCACCAGATAATCTGGATACCATTTTTACCATATTTCATTATCACTCCTCTCTACTAGTACACTATTCACTCTTTATAAAAAGTAAAGAAGATAGTTAAGTTCAGTTAAGTTAACCTCGCTCTAACTACCTTCTTATTTAAAGATTATGATTTAAATCGCACAATCAACGAATTTTTATAAAAAATTCTAATTAAAGTTGTGCATCGATAAATCCACAGAATGCATCAACAGGGCTTACACCTTTGAATTCTGAACGTCCCAATAATTTATCAACGATCGCAGTCACCGTATGATCATGACTATCATATGCATTAATATATGTCTTAATTTGCGGTACATCTGCCAAGTGGAACGGGCATTGTAAAGAAATAAAGATAGTCGGTACTTCATTTACATAGAACGGTATATCTGGAGTTCCCTTCAGAGGAGCCCATTGTATACGTTGGTCTGTAGTCGGTGCTACATCTGCTATGTTGATGATTAAATCATAATTATTTGTCAGTTCAGCAATTGGGCGTTTTTGAGCGTATACGTTCATGATTGCACCCATCATTTCTTGTGGAGGAAGTTTCATCAGCTTATCGATTGGTGATTCGTAGATTTCAACTTCGAATCCTGCTTTCTCAAGCAGTTCCTTCATTAATTCGATTGGTTTCTTCTTACCAGCTGTCATAGCAGCCATTAACTTACCATATGCGGATTCTGGTCCTTTTACTTCAACAAGTAAAACCTTCTTATTCTTTTCTGGATTGATTGGTAATAATTCCTGTTTATTCTTCACTAATGTGATCGCTTTATCTGAAATTTCCGGTGCAATAGCCATATTTTTTTCTGTTCTCATTTTAGCCATTGCTACTTCTTTTGGCTGTAAAATTTCAGTCTTAGCTTTTGCATGCAATCCTAAAGAAGCTTTCAATCCTAAAATACGAGTTAATGCTTCTTCAAGTCTTTGTTCAGTGATAATTCCTTTTTCATATCCTTCCATCATCCACTTGAAGTCTTCTTCTGGGTCATTGAAGAATAAGAATAAATCACAACCAGCAGCTATTGCTGTAGGAAGCATGTCTTTCCGCTTCATAGCAGATGTCATAGCTACCATATGGGAAGCATCAGATACGATTACACCATTGAAGTTTAATTTATCTCTTAATAGATTTTGTAATACGATATTACTTAAACTTGCTGGTGTTGCTAACTCTTCAATAGTCGCATCTGGTTTGAAATGACGTACATATTCCGGTAAAGCCATATGTCCTGTCATGATAGACGGTAGTCCAGCTTCTATTAATCCTCCATAAACTTTTCCGAATGTGTTATCCCACTCTTCTACTGTTAATGTGTTTGGAGCAAATGATAAGTGATGGTCCCTTTCATCTACACCATCCCCTGGGAAGTGCTTAGCAGCCGGAGCTACACCACTTTCCATAATTCCTCTCATATATTCTAAAGAGTATTCTAAAACTTGCTCTGCTTTATTGGAATAGCAACGAGTAGAGATTACTGGGTTTCTCCAGTTCATGTCGATATCAACAACTGGTGCAAAACTCCAGTTACATCCGATAGCAGCTGCTTCTTCACCAGATACTCTACCCAATTCATAAGCATACTTAGGATCATTTGTAGCACCAATTTTAACTTGGTTTGCTACATATGTGCCATCTATACAAGCGCCATTTCCGCCGTTCTCCGTGTTTGCAGCGATTAATAAAGGTATTTTACTATTTTCTTGTAAGATTTTATTTTGATCGTATACTTGCTCAGCTGTAGCCGGGTTGTAACGAACCGCACCGATATGGTAGCTATCTAATACTCCTTTTAAGTACTCTTCATCACGGCTAGCACCCATGTTTACGAATAACTGACCGATTTTCTCCTCAATTGTCATATTAGCAATGGTTTCTTCAACCCATTTAATAGCTTCATCTGTTAAATTAAAAGGTTTTGCTTTTAAATCTACCGTTACCGCTCTTTCCTTTAACTCTATCATTATTGGATCCTCCGCAATAAAAATATTTAAGATTGGACCGAATGGAGTAATTCGGTCCAATCTTTTATCCTAGATGATTCAACTGATTAATTGTTTGCTCTTTTCGCTGCTAAATCTTCAGCAAGTTGAGCTGTTTTCTTTTTATTTAATGGATACATAAACAAGACTAAAACAACTAGACCATAAAGAATGGCTGGTACGATTGTACCTAACGCATAGATTCCATCTAGCACTTCTTGTGTTTGTGTTCCACGTGTTGCATCATAACCAACAGCGGCAATTGCAGCACCGCCGATACCGCCAGCTAAAGCAAGACCTACTTTTCTTGCCATTGCAATGACAGAGTAAACGGTCGCATCTTCTCTCATTGAAGTTTTATATTCATGGTAATCCGTAACGTCAGTAATGAAGGCCCAAGTCACAAAGTTATAGAGATACATACTAAATGTACCCACTGCCGCAAAGGCCACAAATTGAATTGCTGACAGACCTTTTAAGAAAAATAATAGTGTATAGACAATAGTAGTAATTGACATACCGATTAAAGCTGTTTCTTTTTTACCAAATTTCGCAACTAACGGCTTTACTAATGGAAGACATAAAAACATAGATACCATTTGTATTGCCCCAATCAAACTTAAAGCAGATGCATCTCCGAAATAATCTTTAAACAAATAAATATTAACAGTAGTTAGTAGGTATTGTACTAACATAGCTATAAGCGAAGCTGACAAGACCCAAACAAATGGTTTATTAGTCATTAAGCTTTTCATGGAGCGAAGGAAAGCACCTTTTTCCACTTCTTTTGTCGGTGCCACGATACGTTCTGTAGAGAGTTTATAACAACCGAAATAACATGCAATTGCCAAAACGCCAAACACAGCCGCAGCCATGAACATACGGTTTGCATCAATTTTATTGTCTACAAACACAATCACTGGTCCCAAAACATTGATAATTAAACCTGCTAAGCTTGCCCCTACTGTACGCCATGTTGATAATGAAGTACGTTCTACAGAATCAGCTGTCATAACGGATGCCATTGATCCATATGGAATACTAACAGTCGCATACAATGTACCCCATACAATGTAAGTCACAAATGCCCATGCCAGGTAGAAACCATCAGACATACCAGGTATTGTCGTGAACATTAAAACACCTGTGAATACTAGTGGGAAAGACATGCGCAGAACCCATGGTTTATACTTTCCATGTTTCGTCGCTGGTCTTGTATCAATGAATCGGCCCCAAGCCACATCAGCAAATGCATCCCAAAGTCGGGCAACCATAAATAATACCCCGACTGTTGCAGCATTAATATGGAAAATATCTGTATAAAATACCATTAAGAATGTGCTGGCAAGCAAGAAAAAGAAGTCGTTTCCAAAATCACCCAGCAAATAGCCGACTTTATCTCGTAATCCGAATGGTCTTACTGAATTAGATTCAACTTGTTCCTCCTGTTAGAGTGCTGGTTCTCTCATACTCATTTGTTTTCCTCCTTAATCCATTAAAGTTTGCTCATCTTTGAGCATATTTAGTGAAAAAATTCCTTATTTACACATTATTTCTCTTATAAGAATGCTATGTTCCCATCCTTATTATAATCTTCTAAAATCTAACAGATATTGCTCAATTGTGAGCATACTAAATTACATTTTGCTTCTAATCTAACAATTAAACTTTGCTCACAGAAGAGCAAGATGGATCAAACGTTTGGCTTCTTTTCATCTTTCGATAACTGGTAGGTGTCATCCCGATTCTTTCTTTAAAAAAGCGGCTGAAATGGGCAGCACTTTCAAACCCAGTTGATAGAAAAATGTCTTCCATTGATTGATCAGGTTTCATTTCCAATAAATACTTTACCTGAATTAGCCTGCATTCCATTACATATTGCATGACTGTATATCCGGTAACCTCTTTAAAAACATGAGAAACGTAGTACTTATTTAAATTTAACTCTTTAGCAATACGTTCCAAGCTGACTTTTTCACAGTAGTGTTGATTAATCCACGAGGCAATGTTTTCAGCATGTCGCTTTTTTTCCGTTTTCTTCTGTACGACTCGGAGTTGTTGACATTCGCTCATTTTATAAATTTTTATCAACAGTTGAAGAAATTCAACCTTCAGTTCAGTTTCCAATAGGACATTGATTTTACCTGTACATTTATATTCCTCGTCTATAGCTTCCAACTGCTTTTCAAGCCACTTAATTTTCTCAGCCACATACTGACCTGAGGAATCAAATCCTGTCCGCAGTATACAGTTATTCAGCTTTTGAAAAGGATCCAAAAGATTTGGCATTCCTATTACAGACAACATACTCTCCAACCACACTGGAGAAAAATGAACCATACTCCGTACATAGGTATCAGGAGATGTGGTATTTGACTTATGCAAAGTTAATCCATCCAAAAGAATGATATCTCCTGGCTGCAGATCATATATTTTATTATGAATAAAATAATTGCATTGCCCTTCTTCAAGTACATAAATCTCATATGTACTGTGTGATTCGAATTGATGAAACCCAGTCATATGTTTATTCAATCCTTGAAGACGATAAAAAGCCAAGATGGATTCATTCAACACTTTAGGTTGATAAAAATCCCTCGCCCTATTTTTCACTACTGTTCACACTCCCGGAAGTCAGTGTTCTAGAGGAATCTTTTTGGAACACCTTTTATTATACTAGTATACTAACAAGAAAAAATCATTTCATGAAAGTGCTTTCTACTTCCATTTTTTTGACTCATATTGCTCTCTCTTGTTTGCCATAAGATACAGAAAAATAATATAATTTTATAAGGCCAGCAAAGATAAATATTAAAAAACACAAGCTCTTTGGACTTGTGTTTGTCTTCACTCATTCACTTTATTAAATAAATCCATAATATGGGCTTTGGCTATTTGCATAATGTGCCCAGTTAATGAGTGTAATAAAATCATACACAGGCAGCTGCACTGCTTGCTGGATATCAAATGCATAGGGAGGCAGGTCACTGCATTCTAATAAGATGGCTCCGACTTCAGGATGCTTTTCCTTTATCTCAATTGCTTTTTTAACAACCTCATCCCTCAGCTTTTCATTATTAAACGTACCTGCTCCATTCGAAATGGATGAAAACTCTTCTCCCTGGCTCAAATCACCAATGATCAAATTAGATCTGTTTGTAACTCCGCACGTTTTCAAAAGGGAATCCGTCAATCCTTTTTCATAGGCTGTTAATATACCAATTTTTTGTCCTGGCTTTAATCCAACCTGAATCATAGACAGTTGAACGAGGCTAGACAGATAGACAGGAATTTCTAATGCATTTGCTATTTGCTTATGAAAGTTTCCAAAGAACCCACACGCACTTGAAATAACTTTTGCTCCTTCACTTTGAAGTTGCATAGCTGCATCAATAATCCCTTTTTCCAGTGTTCGATCATTATTTAAAAGACGCTGACCCGTACAGCCGGGAACCAATTTATAATGAACAGGAAACGGAAAGGTTGAATAATTTGCGACATTGCCGGGAATGACAGGATAGGAATCTTCATCTAGGTATAAAATCCCCACAGAAAATCCTGTTATATAGCGTCCTTTTTTTTGTACGAGCTGGCCTGGATTTGTGCCAGGACCAATATATCCATAATGCATTCAATCTTCTCCCCTTTCTTATCAGAATTAGTCTTTTACAGAAATATGGATTTATGCAAAAAAGACAGCAGAAGAAGCCCGGAAATTTTCACCTTGACCCAATTTAAATTATCCAAAGACTAAGAACAGCGGAAAATAAATTAGGTTTTTGAGATGGGCAATAATCCAAATAAAAAAAAGTTGCCGACAAGACATCATCCTGTGGCAACTCTTTTATTAAAATCAAGCCTTTAATCCGTAATAATTTTTTTTTGCAAACAATAGATCCATAATAACAAGGATAAAACGAGGAAAATCAGCATTGTCATGCTCAAGCCATTAATATAATCTCCCCACTGGAGTGACCCAACCATCATCCCTACACTGCCGATCACTGTAAAGCCAAAGTTCATTAGACTTGAAGCTGCTCCGACATTTGACTTTTGCATAGATAATAGCGTATTTGACACCATCGGTCTGAGATATGTCGTGATAACCGTGAAGGGCACATAGCATACAAGAAATACAAATGGGCTGATGGAACCTACTAAGAAGAGCAGGCAGATAGATATTGTGACAATTACAAAGGCGATATTGATCGATTTTTTTATCGAACCGCCACCAACACGCATATAAAGAAATGGTCCAATCAAACCTATACAAGCTGCACCGGCAAAGTAAAGGCTGAAGGCAGATTCCGAGATGCCAAATCCATCTATATAAATGTATGAAGCGAGTGTTAGATATGCCATAAACGGTGCCATTAAGAGAGCAACAACAAGCAATAGGCTGGTAAACTTCTTATCCTTCACAATACTTGTAAGCCCTAAGATAGATTTAAATGTACTGCCAGATACTCGCTTTTCCTGCGGCAAAGTTTCTTCTAAAAGAAATCCTCCTATAAGTGATACTAGGAATAGAACAGCTAGAGCAACAAATGTCATCTTCCAGCTGAAAAAGGCTAAAATAACCGCGCCCAAAATAGGCGCTAGCATTGGAGCAAGCAGAACGATCGCCTGCGTGATTGACAAAACATTAGACATCTCTTTTCCTTCGAAGCTGTCTTTAATCAAAGCTGTAGAGATGGCAACCATCCCTCCTGCACCAAATGCCTGAATTGCCCGGGCTGCAATCAAGATCCAAATCGACGGTGAAATTGCACAGATGATACTAAAGGTCAGTGCCACAAGGATACTGCCCAACAGGACTGGCTTTCGTCCGTACTTATCACTCATCGGGCCAAGAATGAGGATACCAATTGCCATAAAAATAAAGAATATCGTCATTGTATAGCTTGTAACTGACGAGGTTGTTTGATAATAGTTTGTCATTTCAGGCAACGAAGGCATATATAAGTCTGTTGCCAGAGGAGGCGTCATCGATAATAGCGCGATGAAAGCAATAAGCCCGCCCTTTTTTAAATATTTTTGTTCCATTGACATCTTCCTATCTTCCTAATGATTACATGGATTATTAAGATTAAATGAAAAAATAATTCAATAACCGCCGTCGTTAGTTTGTTAACGAAAATAATCCACATTATCTTAGGGTAACAGGAAACTGCTGAGCTGGGCGATATGTAAAATATAGAAATATTGAGGAGTAACCCAGAGGACTGTTTCAACTTAATAGGTAATACAACTTGAACCTAATAGTCATCTCTAAATAAAGGAGGACTCTAGTCGAAAATACTTTTATCATAACTATTAAAGATTGCTTGTACTGCATCCTTTTTTATAATTAAAAATTCAAAAAACAACCACAACTCTGGAAAATAACAAAGACTTTTCGCATCCTAACAAGGCTGTTAGATATAAAAAATCGATAAAAATTTGGTGTATACTCCGTTATAGTTAATTAATAGTTTATGAGGTGTTACCATGAATACAATCAAAATTGACAATAAAACTAAATCACAACTTAACATAGAATATATGAACGCTGTATACGCTGTTAGCAGTGCTAAGCATCCAGCTGAATATCTATACAAAGTTACTCAATATAAGAAAGCAAAGCATTATAAACAACTATTAGAAGGCCATTTAAACCAACATCAATGTTCTTAATATTTTTAATATACGTAATGTATATAAAGAAAAAGAAGCGTACCTAGTGTATTGGATCCGTAAGTTAGGACTGCATCGCTACACTAGGAGCGCTTTTTTTATATCATCCTATTCTACTATTTAACGAACGTCGGATTCTAAACATCATAATGGCCGCCCTAAGAATGAAATTGTGTAAAATCTTTAATGAAGTGCGCGAAAAGTACCTTCTATTGAGGTTTCGCTATATTTGAGGTACAACATCTTTAACGGTGATTTTCAGTATTGTATGGGATTACGTTAGCAAAAACTATATCATTACAAGATTTATAATAATTTTAAATGACCAGTTACGTCATCCACTTTCCCTCTCTCGCCAAGTATAGCAAGACACGTATCTGTTTTAACACCGTTGAACATGGTCAATCCGTTATCGGTGATAAGTCTTACAGGTAATTCTTTTTCTTTCGCAAGGTGATAAATCGAATATAATTCATCCAAACTTTCTACATAAACAGTCACTTTTACAAATGTTTCATTAAACCATTTGTTTAAAATTTGTTTGTGATTTTCAGTTCCATTATATTCAATCCACTTCACAACCCCTAAAGAAGCATGACTTCCTTGGGCTACATATTTCCCTTTTGTCATTTGTAAATCTTTTCTCATCACAATAACCATCTTTGTTGTACTTGACTTCTTTTCCAAGTTGATAGCTCCTTTTCGCAAAGAATATGTTGAAATTGTTTACTCAACTCCATTTTATTTTTTTATATACCTATTGGTGCCTAAGTGGAGAAAATTCGATGATTAATAGTTTGTGGTAAGGTCTTGGTCAATTCACCCTTTTAAAAAAGGGACTAATATTCATTGTTAGTTTTCTAAGCTATCGCTAATGCTGTTTGCTATAATGCAGTTTAACTTATGTATTTTCAAATGGTGTATGTACATCCTTTTTTCACCATTAAAAACAAAAAAAAGAAGCATCCCGCAAGTTTTTCAACTTGTAGGATACTTCTTTTAATGGAAGAGGCAGATTACATCATGCCGCCCATGTGGTTTTAAAGTGTAATATATATCCCCATAGTGGAACGAAACTGCATCAAATCAGTGTTTCACTCGCCTTAAGTGTAATATCTTTAACATAGATTTACTGTGATTTATTAGGTTTCGTTAGCAAAATGTTAGCATTTGGTTAGCAAATAAATATAGACGGTTTCACCTTTCTATAAGCGATGCGATTCAATATGCATCGCTTTAAAAAAATACACTATCGGAGACCATACATACAATTTTGGAGGATCTAATACTTACGATGCGAACAAAATGTGAGCACTTCACTTTTTGTTCAACCAAACCCCTTACATATCAAGAGCTGGAGCAGCAGGCCAAAACTGCGCCCCATAAATATATAGTGCCAAAAACCCGACACTCAAAAATATGAATGTCGGGTTTCTGTTTGACTATTCTTAGTTCTGTTCTGTATTTCCAGAAGTTTCTTCTGCCGTTTCATTTGTTGGTTGTTCTACACTATCTTCCGAAACACTTTCTCCATTTGATATATGTGGTGGAAAAGTTTTTTCTGTATCATCAGGATCTTCAGTCGGCTGAACAGTAGAAGTTATATCGTCTAATTCTTCATCTGAATCTCCATTTAAGTCTTTATCTAAATTTTCTTCCTCATTTGGTCTAGGTGCAGGTGTTGAATCCGCAGCATCATTCGATATTTCTGTGTCTGCTGATTCTTCCGTATCATCCATGTTCTCTTCTGATTGTTTTGGTGTCCCGATTATATCAGAATCATTAATTGTTGTAATTCCTTTTTCTCTAGAATACGTTCCCCATGCACTCTCAAAATAATATTCCCCTCTTTGATCAGGATAAAAAGTAAACGTCATTACTTCTCCCGGCGCTAACTGAGTACTATATAATGGTAAAAAACCTTCCGGCCCGGATATTCTAAAATACCCTGTACTTGCCGATCCGTATGCCTCGTTTGCCGTTACAGTAACCTGATAACCATTTCCCTCTGTCTTTTGAGAAAGGATGTATTTGCCTTCTTCCAGTTTTTCTCCATCTTCAACATCAACGGTGATATTGTAACTGGCTGCTTTTATACTTTGAATAGAAGTGGTAACGTTGTCTGTAAACCAAGACCACGTTGTACCCATTAAACAGGTTATGCATATAATTATTCCCAACAAGGAGGGCATAAGCATTTTAACCAAATTATTACTCTCTATTATGTATTTAAGTTTATATAATAATTTCAATTTTCTTGCCCCCTTAAATTGTGCTATAAATGAGCAATCAAAAGGCACGACACAAAAATATTGGGGAATGCCCTTTGATTGCCCCCCCGCTTTATGCGGGGTGGCATATAATAAAATTTAACAGTTCATTTTCATATTAGACACAACAACTACCAAGATTCAACAGTGTCAGTGAGATCCAACAGTGTCAGAGATATCTGCACCATTAACAATCCAAATCCCTTTTTGTTCTACGTTATCTGTTATTTTATTGAAGATTTTGCCGTCAATACCTGTGCAATTGTCGAATTCAACTGTTGTGCCTGTTACGTTAGTATCGATCCATAGGAAACTATCATCAAAGGTACAATTGTTCAACTGTGCATCCTGATAGAAGCGCAACGAACCGTATTTGTAAGACTTCTGGAAAGTACAGTTGTTCATTTCAACATTAGTAATATCTTTACCGAAGCTGTTCCAACCATCAAACAGGCAGTTGTTGAAGATAATGTTACCATTACCACTATCAAAGTGAGCGGAGTAAGATTTTTCAGTCACGAACTCACAGTTGTCGAAAGTTACAGTCCCTGTAGCTTTACCGCCATAGAAAGAAGTGAATTTAGCATTTTTCAGGATGGTACCATCTGGGAATGCCGCGGAATAGTAAAATTCACCCAGGTTTGCACCATTTGCATCAATTACAGTAGCGCCAGCTGCAATAGCTTCATTAAGTTCAGCCATACTGGAAACAATCACAGGGTAAGTCGCATCATCAGTATCTTGAGTCGCAACTACTGTAATACTAACCCCATCAATATATTTACCCTGATACTCATTACCAGCAGATGTTTTCATCGTACCGCTGATTGTAATTTCTTGTTCTTTACCAGCACCTAATTGGTTTTCTTTATCAATATTTACACCTTCAATTTTCCATTCAATTGCTTTGTTAAGTTCTGCATCACCATTGATGCCAGTAATGAGAACTTTGTACTTAGCCGCCAGGTTACCATTATTCTTTACAGTCACTGGTTCTAACTCGTATGTAGCCCCTGGTTCCCAAAGGATTTCATTCTTTTCTCCATCAGCAGTCTTCCAGTTAAGAGTCTCCCCTTCAACAGAGGTTACTCCATCTTCAGCATAAAGCCCAATATTTAGTGTCCCTGCTTGAATTTTGTTTACGCCTGTGCTTGCTGTATCCGTAAACCAAGCAAATGTTGCACCGGCTAACATTGTTACGCTCGCACATGTTGACACGATGCTCGTAACTAATGCTCTTTTAGTAGATCCTTTTTTCATATCCTTTCTCCTCCTAAAACATTTTTGGTATCGGTCGAGAGATTCCCCTCTTCACCGTTACTTTGTGTATATGTAGCAGCATCATTGCTGTTTACACCATTGTTAGTTGTTCCAAGCTGTTCTTTCAATTTTAATAACTCTTCCATCATCTTTTGAGATTCAGCTCGTTCTTTTGCAATTTCGTCTCTCTCTGCTTGTAGCTCGGCTTTTTGTTCGGATTTGTATTTTCTAAATAGCCGAATACTATCCATTAAATGAATGAGGATTAACAGCATAAATGGAATGAAAATACAGCAAATATAACCCGGTGTAGTCTTTAAAAACTGGAAGAATGCCCCCACTTTTGGAATATGAGTTTCGTATTTACCTAACACATATTCATATGTAACTACTGTTTCATCATCTGTATTTGTCGTTGTTCCGTATGTAATAAATCCGGGATTTCCATTCGCATCCGTCGTTAAACTTCTGATTTTATGAGTAACTGTTTCTCCGTAATTGTCAGGACCTGTGGAAGTATAGGCAATAATATCTCCTTGCTTCAAGGTAGACGGATCGGCTTCTTTTACAAGAACTAAATCCCCTGCATTAAAATCTGTCTTACTCATGGAATCAGATAAGACAATAAAGGGTTTATACCCGAAAAGATTTCGATCTGGCTGATCAAAGGTCGTTACAGAAATAATGGTAAACACCATCATCCCTATACTCGCTATCATAAGGAACCACGTCACGATGGCTTTTATGATATGTAATGCTTTTTTCATTTCCTTGTTGTTTCCTCCTTAGTCAAATTCTCTATTTGGATTATTTTTCGTCTGTACGGCATCTGCGCAAAGGGTAAATGTTAGTGTTGGATTTTGCGTACTACTACTTTCTTTCGGATAATGGAACTCAATTTCTAATTCTTTTTTTTCTTTTAAATGTAATGGGTCAATAGCTGAAGATACCATCTGTTTTGTGAGCTCATTTGGTTTTCCAAAGAATAAAACTTGTTTATCGTCTCGGATGGTCACTTCCATTACATCAGCAAGTCCACCTGTTATGTCGTCAAAATATATCTTGTAATAAGCTTCACATGTGCTGTTATTTTGAATATAGAACTCCTTTGCAACGGTCATACCTGGCTTAAAAAGATACTCATGTTCCTCAATAACTGGTTTACCATCATTAAGATCAATATCTATTTCCCCTGTGCTAAAAATATTGTTATTTACCCACACCATCGACCATATAAGAGCAAAGGTAGTCATACAAAGGCAAATAGAAAGTATGACAATTGCAGCAACACTTGTTTTCAACTTTTTGCCTGTCTGTTGATTATTTTGCATCCGGCTCGCCCCCTATTTTTTTGTTTTTTCGGAAGGAGAGTTTTAGTATCAGCAGTGAACCTGTTATTAAACCAAGCGATAAGGCTACATTTGAATAATCTAGCTTACCAGGTGCACGAACTAAATTAGCTTTTTCATCTACCCACCATTTAAAATCAGCCTTCAATTCCGTACTATCCATATACTCGTTCCCAACCGAAGCATCAAGATAGGTGGATATTTCGTAATACAATTCTTCCGTTTTTGCAACATCTGATTTTTTCAAGGTATAAGTATCTAATTCACCCATATCTCTCATTAGTCCGTCATAGAGAACATCTCCACTATTAAGAAGAACAACTTTTAGTTTCAATACTTCTAATAATTTTTCTGGTTTGTTATGTATATCTACCAAAAAATGAATTCTACCGGAGTTTTTATAGGACACCTTAAGACAAAAATTCTTTACTTCTGAATCACCTGGCAACATATTGATTACCTTAAAAGGCTCATTGTCGGTGAACTGCCCTTTATGGAGTGATATAACGGTTGATGTAGGTTTACTGCTATCGCTATCGTTAGAACCATCGTTAGAACCACCGTTAGAACCATCACTAGAACCATCGTTAGAGCCACCGCTAGAACCATCGTTAGAGCCATCGCTAGAACCATCGCTAGAACCACCGCTAGAACCACCGCTAGAACCATCGTTAGAACCACCGCTAGAACCATCGTTAGAACCACCGCTAGAACCATCGTTAGAACCACCGCTAGAACCATCGTTAGAACCACCGCTAGAACCATCGTTAGAACCTTCTGTAGTAGCATTGTCTTCGTTCGAGGAATTGCTGTTATTTGTTCCAGTATTATTTTCCGTATTCTCTATTTGATTGTCTGTATTACCGCCTTCTTCAGGGATAATATAATTTTCTGGCACACTAACAGAGGTCGATTCTTTCGGTGCAAAATGCTTATATATCTCCGTTCCTGTTAGAGCAACAAGGCTTATGCATAGTAGGATCAATAACATGGTAATTATCTTTTTGTATTTTTTTTCACGTTCCACTCTACCTTCCTCCTTGTTCCTTTTTGCATACCTTTAGAAACAAAAAATGCATTCCATTTTTTAAGGAACACACATTAAAATGACCGTTTCCCTTTTCCTAAAAGAGTACCCTGTAGTTTTGTACAGTGCATTTTAAATAAATTTGCCAATTATGTATTTTTTAGTTCATATGTTACTAGCTATCTCTATAAAAAACCTAGTTTTGTATATATTGTTGATTGCAAAGATTTATATATTCCTCCAGCATATCTTTTCCTTGGAAAAATCTATCTTTTAAGAGTTTTTTTACTCTTTATTATTATATCAATATATTTTTTTGTGGCAATATAATTTTAAAACAACAAATCTAACTTTTTTTGTCAGATTTGCTCCTTTCCTGTTAAACTATAAAATTTCCGATTTCATGGTTGAAAGTTACCTACTCATATGCCGCTACATTCCGAGAGAAAAGATATTTCACTATATTTAAAAAAACCAAAGATTTTTGTTCTTAAGTCTTCCAAACCTTTAGCAAGCAATACAAAAATCAACTAAGCAAATGTTAGTTGATTTCTTTTAAATATATATCGAGTTGGCGTAGATGAATACCACTCCTTTTATCCAAGAACTTTCATGGTTCTTGAGATAGGGGTAGGTATCTTTATTCATTAGATAACCCGCTAACCTGAAAAAGCACTATATCCTTCATTCTTCCTTCCATTTCAGTTATGGCTATAACTGAAAAATTCTATAATTTACCTCTTGATATTTCCCCTTCAAATGGTTGAGATAACTTGGCAGTTGGATGAACTGCCGAAACTTAATCAGGAAGGTGATTCCACATGAACAAACAATCAACTCCATCAAGAACTGAGGAAAAGATACGGAATACTACGATCCAAAAGATAAAGAAACTACGTAAAAGAGGATTGGCTCTATGAAATATACACGTAACATCCAGCTACAAGAGAAGTGTCATGTACTACTGAAACAGGGATTTATATCTTCTTTCCTATTTCATAGCTTCATAGCTTATGAGAAAGAGCGGGTAAAGTCATTTGAAGAAAGAATTGATTAACCTTCCTTTCCCTGGTCAACAAAAGAAAACAATTACAGTCTTCATCAAAGTAAATACAGAGGAAGCATTCTCTCAATTACGGTTACCACTTGAGGATCTAGACAATTCTTTGCCTAACAGTTCTTAGGTATAAACCATTCATCTCCATGTCAATGATGCATGATGAGGTGAACTAAATGCGCAAAGTAGTCAAACTACAGACAGTAAACGAAGACAACAAAGCAATACAGGTGTGGATGCAACACTTAATCAACCGCATTTTGTTGGAACAACTTAATCTTCCAATTCCCTTAGCGGCAAAAGTGACCTACCAACTTTCTAAACCATTGCAAAGAAAAGAGGATGACGAATGAAGCAGAAACTGCATATTTTCTTTCGAAGAGTCAGCAGCGCCAATCAAGACTTGGCAACACAGATTGAATTTGACCGTCCCTACAGAGAACTATGCAACAAAGAACAAATAGTGGAAGTAAATGAGGATGACACATCCGCGAATAAATTGAGTGTCGCTCAACGACCAAAAATCACAGAAATTATCAATCTTATCAAAGAAGATAAGGTTGAGAAAGTGTATGCATACGATCGTACACGCCTATTTCGTGACTATTATGAGGCACAGGAGTTTTGCCATACTTGCATTGAACATAATGTAGAAATCATCTACACCTCATCAAGTAACGGGCATATGGGTTTTACCGGCGACATCTTTATAGAAGGGTTGCTTAATCTATTTGGTGATATTGAAGGGAAGAACATCGCTAGAAGAACGGTAGAAGCTAGGAGGAAGTATCCACCCAAAAAATACGGTTACGTAAAGACCAAACAAAAGACATATCAGAAGGCAGCGAAAACTGAGCCTTCCCTGACACAGTTTTTCGAGGAAATCCAGCAAATCGATTCTCTGGAGCTCTTCAACTCGTTCCTCTCTAAGTACCGAAAAATATTGGCCAAACCAGATGACACTCTCATACGGATAGCCACCGATCCATTTTATGCCGGATATGACTTACATGAAGGAGAATATCAACTTCCCCATGTAGACCCCTTCATAACAAAGGAAACGTTCTTGCAGATTCAAGGACAACTGAGTCCGTTGATTAAAGCTTATATAGCAAACATACAAAAGCTTCAGGAACTGTACATAGACTATCCCAAATGCGGATATTGCCTAAAGTCACTGAGGCCTCGATTTAATTCTGACCGAACTGAAGTTTATTTCTCCTGTTCTAAGGGTCACACCAAAGTGTATTACGATACAGTTTCTATCAATGAAGCGACCAAAGAGGTAATCGAAAAAATAATAGCGCATCTGAATGTAGATCGACTACTAGTTGATTCTTCTAACCGAATGAAAGAAATCAAGAGAATGATTAAGAAAGAGCAGGAAAAAACAGAAGTTTTACTGAAGAAGGCCGAGGACTCGATTCTATTTTCTAAAGAAGGCTATGACCAAAATTGGTGTGAAAGACAGGACTATCAGGAAATCCTCTCCCTTCAAAAGGACTGTCTATTATTTGTGGACGAAATAAATAAGAAGCAACAATTACTGATAGAAAACAAACAACTACATCAATTGACTGTTGAAGCGATTGAAAAGCAAGCAGAATTAAATGTTAGGGCTCTATGCGACCTATTAATCAATGATGTCCGATTATACGAACAGTCCATTGAATTCGATGTGAACAAGTGTGATTACATTTTTAATTTAGACAATGAAATCACCCTGCATTTGAAGGAGAGTGTATCATGAATCAACTAGCTTTTGCCTATATACGCCGTTCTTCCTACAAGCAACAACAAAATCATAGCGTTGAAACACAGAAGGCAAGGATCCTGGACTTCGCAAAAAATAAAGGATTATCGATACCGGAAGACTTCATCATCATTGAAGATGTAACAAGTGCTTACAGCAAAAGAGCCAGTCAGAGAAAAGCCCTTATGATGCTAAAAAATCGCATGATTGAAAGTGGTATAAATACGGTTGTCTTTAATGAAGAATCACGAATGGATCGAACCGGCTACACATTTGTCCTCGACTTTTATCGGCCATTGTTAGACCAATTCGGCAATGTCAATGTATTTACGACTGAATCCAGTGAAGTCTGGAATCCAGATGCTCAACACGTCAAGATTTCCTTCATGTTGCACTATCAGGAATCAAGCATAAAATCGGAACGTGCTATAGGTGATTTAGCAGGTCGTCTGCAGTCCGATCAAGCAAAACGGCCAGGGTCTAAGACTCCATACGGATATAGCCAAGTGAACAAAAAATTGATTCCAAACAACCAATCGGAAATCGTTTCATTCATTTATTACTTGCACAGCTGGGGTTACTCCATGAAGCATATAGCCGACTGTTTGAATAGCGCTGGCGTCCCTTCTGCCAAAAATGGAAAATGGGCAGTAAGCAGTATCGAATCCATTTTGAAGAACAACGTTTATTCAGGCACTTTGAAGTGGGATATCAGGAAAGGAAAGGAACCGGGAACATTTATTTTCCCCTCTTCCCATGCACCGATAGTACCAAAAAATCTTATGGGTCTGATTGAGATCAACCATCAATTGCAACAAATTCATGGACGCTTAAACACACCATTCCTACTTTTAAACAAAGTGGTGTGCAGCAACTGTCAGCAAACCTTGGTATGTAAGAACTCCTCTACAAGAAGAGCAGACAGACAATATAAATATCAGTATTACATCTGCGATCCCTGTTCTTACAAATTACCCGGAGAAGAATTACATCAAATGGTTTATCAGAAGTTGCCCCGCTATATAAAACAACTCTTATCTGATGATGAACAGCTACAGATAATGAGCCAATCCATACAGCAACATCAAGAGTGCCTAGAACACTGTATTAAAGAAATCGAGAACAAACTCGACATCCTTCTTACAAAAGAAGCACTTGCCAAAACACATGCCGACCAAAAATTATTGAGCCTAATCACTCAGAAAAACGAGGAACTCATACATGAAAGAGAAATCTTTATGTCCAAGCAACAACTCTTAGATACCATGCAGGATGCTTTAGATGATGGCTCTTTTATAAACCGTTTTTCACTAATTTCAAACGTACAACTAAGTGATCAGGAATTACGATTACTTATTTTATATTTCATTGAATCGGTTACTGTCTCCCCTTCTTCCGCACCATCAATCAGATTTACATCGGATGTGTTGCGGGACATATTTAAGACAGGGTAGACATATTACCGAAAACGTCACATCTGTATTGGATGGATAACCGAATGTCTACCGACCGACATTCTTTATATACAAAACCACTTAACAGAAAAGGCACTCATACTGCCTTTTCACCTATTAGGGTTTCGATAGTATATCCGTAATGGTATCCCAATACGGAATGATTACCGAAAAACTATTAGTAGTATAGACAAACAACCGAAACTTATACATAAACAATCTGGAGGGATTTACTTATGAGTCAAACAAAACAATACACAACGTGGGAGTCTCTCCCCGATACATTAACAGCATCACACATCGCACAATTTCTTGGCATTTCAAGAAAGACAGTCTATGAGTTATTCAAGCTAAACATAGAACACGGTGGTATTCCCAACTTTGATATTGGTGCTTCTAAGCGAGTAGAAAAAGCCGATTTAGCTATGTGGATCAACAATCAAAAACAGAAAAAAGCCCAAGCAATGTAGGTTAGGAATTTAAGAAGTTTAAATAATCCCTTCTCTCTTCTACTTACAAAGTGAATGAACAAAACGTATCTGCTACATACGGAGTGGAAATAATAAATAATCGCAGTATCATTATTTCAAAGAAAAGAGGTTAATGAAATTGAAAGGACATTTTCATCGAAGAGGCTGTACATGCAAAAAGAAACGTTGCACTTGCGGATCTACTTGGAGCTTTGTAATCGATATCGGAAGAGATCCCGCTACCGGCAAACGAAAACAAAAGACGAAAGGAGGATTTCGAACAAAGCAGGAGGCCGAATCAGCTGCTACAGAACTTATGTACGAAATTAACCAAGGTTTATATGTGCAAGAGAAAAATGTTATCTTCAAGGATTTCTCAAGCGAATGGCTTCTTATGTATAGTGAGAAGAATAGTGTGAAACCGGGCACCATTCGCATCAGACAACACGAAATCGATAAATTATCACCTTACTTCTCTCTATTAAAACTGAAAGACATCACAGCCAAACGTTATCAAGATGCTTTAAATGATTTAAAGGAAAAAGGATATGCTGATAACACATTGGATGGTGTGCATCGTACTGGGAGAATGATTTTCAAGAAGGCCATTGAGATGCGGATCATTAAAAATGATCCAACAGAATTCGCTTATCTGAAGAAAGATCGAAAAACCATTGAAGAATTAGAGGAGCAAGAAATCCCTAAATATATGGAAAAGGAAGAGTTAGCATTACTGCTGCAAACATCCTCTCAGAAAGGACTGGATTTGGACTACTTAATCTTCCTTACCCTTTCTTACACAGGAATGCGTGTTGGTGAATTAGTAGCGCTTAAATGGAAAGACATTGACTTTGATAACCATACCATCAGCATTACAAAAACGTATTATAATCCGACTAATAACACGTTGGAATATCAACTTGTGCCGCCTAAGACCAGAAGATCAAAACGAATCATAGTCGTTGATGAATGTGTTATTGCAACACTCAAAGAGCATATGGAATTACAAAAGAAAGTAAAAGAACGTTTGGGTACAACTTATCTAGATGAAGGATTCATTTTTGCTAAACATGACAGACAGCCCGGCTATCCCATCTTCATTAAAACTGTCGAAAATCGAATGGCTCGATTACTGAAGTTAGCAGGATTAAACACAGAGCTTACTCCCCACTCTTTACGCCATACGCACACATCATTGCTTGCAGAAGCGAGAGTAGGACTAGAGGAAATTATGGACCGGTTAGGTCACTGCGATGATGAAACAACGAAAAACGTTTACCTGCATGTAACTAAAGAAATGAAAAAAGAGGCTTCTCATAAATTTGCTCAATTAATGAGAAGCCTCTAATCGGGCGAGAAATGTTAGCAAAATGTTAGCATCGCTCTTATCCCTTATTCAAAATCCTTATATATCAAGGGTTTTGGGGGCAAATTACATCATGCCGCCCATTCCGCCCATACCACCCATGTCAGGCATTCCGCCGCCTGCACCAGCTGGCTCTGGCTTGTCAGCAACAACTGCTTCAGTTGTTAAGAACATAGCTGCAACAGAAGCTGCGTTTTGAAGTGCAGAACGAGTTACTTTAGTAGGATCCACGATACCGGATTCGATCATGTTTACCCATTGGCCATTAGCTGCATTGAAGCCAATGCCGATTTCTTCTTTTTTAAGACGTTCTACAACTACAGAACCTTCAAGGCCTGCGTTGTGAGCGATTTGGCGAACTGGCTCTTCAAGAGCACGAAGTACGATGTTAACACCAGTTTGTGCATCGCCTTCAAGTTCCACAGCAGCCACTTTATTGTACACACTTACAAGTGCAGTACCACCACCGGCTACGATACCTTCTTCAACAGCAGCACGAGTGGAGTTTAGAGCATCTTCAATGCGAAGTTTGCGCTCTTTCAATTCTGTTTCAGTTGCTGCACCTACTTTGATAACGGCTACGCCGCCAGCAAGTTTAGCAAGACGCTCTTGTAATTTTTCTTTATCAAATTCAGAAGTAGTTTCTTCTAATTGGGAACGAATTTGATTGATACGTGCACCGATTTCGCTAGTTTCTCCAGCACCTTCAACGATTGTAGTTGTTTCTTTTGTAACAACAACTTTCGCAGCGCGTCCAAGAGAAGTTAATGTAGCAGATTTAAGGTCACGGCCTAGTTCTTCAGTGATTACTTCACCGCCAGTTAATGCAGCGATATCTTCAAGCATAGCTTTACGACGGTCACCGAATCCAGGAGCTTTAACAGCTACTGCATTGAATGTTCCGCGAAGTTTGTTCACAACTAGAGTTGCTTGTGCTTCACCTTCAACATCCTCAGCGATTAGCAATAAAGGTTTACCTTGTTGAACAACTTGTTCAAGGACAGGAAGTACTTCCTGGATGTTAGAGATTTTCTTATCTGTGATCAAGATGTATGGATTTTCTAGTACAGCTTCCATTTTATCGGAATCTGTTACCATGTATGGAGAAGAATATCCACGGTCGAATTGCATACCTTCTACTACATCTAGTTCAGTTGTAAATCCTTTGGATTCTTCGATTGTGATAACTCCGTCGTTACCAACGCGTTCCATTGCTTCAGCAATTAGAGCGCCAACTTCTTCGTCAGCAGAAGAAATCGCAGCAACTTGTGCAATGGATTCTTTGCCTTCGATTGGTTTGGAGATTGCTTGTAATTCTTCAATTGCAACAGAAACAGCTTTTTCAATCCCTTTACGAACGCCCATTGGGTTAGCGCCAGCTGTTACGTTTTTCAATCCTTCACGAATCATAGCTTGGGCAAGAACTGTTGCAGTAGTTGTACCGTCACCAGCAATTTCATTTGTTTTGCTTGCTACTTCTGCAACCAATTTAGCACCCATGTTTTCAAACGCGTCTTCAAGCTCGATTTCTTTTGCGATTGTTACACCATCATTTGTGATAAGTGGGGAACCGAATTTCTTTTCAAGAACAACGTTACGTCCTTTTGGTCCAAGTGTAACTTTTACTGTATCAGCTAATGCATCTACCCCACGTAACATAGCGCGGCGAGCTTCTTCACTAAATTTAATATCTTTTGCCATACGTAAATTACCTCCTCGATTTTTTTGTTATGTCTTATTTTTTAATCGACATTTTCGTTAAGCAATAACGGCCAAAATGTCGCTTTCACGTAAAATTAAGTATTCTTTACCTTCGTATTTAATTTCTGTACCTGAATATTTAGAGAAGATAATATGATCGCCTTCAGATACTTCCAATCCTACTCGCTCACCATTCTCAAGGACACGGCCTGTTCCTACCGCTACAATTTTGCCTTCAGATGGTTTTTCTTTGGCAGTGTCTGGTAACACGATGCCGCTTGCAGTTTTTTCCTCTTGTGCGACAAGTTCAATCACAACGCGATCTCCTAGTGGCTTTAACAAGTAAAACTACCTCCTTAAAGTTATCTCCATTTTTATTAGCACTCATCATCGTTGAGTGCTAACACAATTTATAGTTTAAATAAAGAACCAATGATTTGCAAGTAATATTAGTTAAAATTTTTAAATTTTATCACCATTTATTTATCTTACCCAAATAAGGTCTAAATATCCTTTTTATTTCAGTTTGGTAGATGAAGAGAAGGAAAATGTTTCGCAATTGTAACTATGAGGTAAAAACGGTTAAAATTAAAGATATACGCAATCTAATATCTATATAAAAGATTAAGGGAGTTTTTCTATTTGAAAAAATATTACTGGTCAATTCTCATTACCTATATTGCCATGCAATTTTCTTCTATTCTTGGTATCCCAATTATGCTGGTTTTCTTATCGAACACGAATATCCCCGCGGAACGGATAGAAGTATTGGCTGCAGGGTATTGGATTGTTATAAGCTTTATTCTGGCTTCTATCATTACTCTAGTCCTACTGAGATATGAAAAAAATAATAGAAGCTTAGGCGATCAGGCAAGTGTGGGAGCTTCGATCGGCTGGGCAATTGGCGGAGTATTTCTTGCTTTGTTTTCACAATCTATAGCTGGTAATATCGAACGAATTATTGGTATTCCTACCGGGTCTGAAAATACACAGAATATACTCGGTCTCATTGAGGCAGTACCGCTTGTTATGGTAGTCAGTTCTGTACTTGGGCCATTTTTAGAAGAGATTGTCTTTAGGAAAATTATCTTTGGCACATTACACAAGCGATTGAATTTCTTCCTGAGCGCGTTAATCAGTTCACTGATCTTTGCCGTTGCTCACATGGAATTTGTACATATCCTGCTTTATACAGCAATGGGATTCACATTTGCTTATTTATATGTTAAAACAAAGAGAATCCTTGTTCCTATTTTTGCCCACATTACTATGAATACATTAGTTGTAATCGTACAATCACTTTACAAAGATGATATATTAAAAAATATGGAAGAGCTTAATAAAGTTCAAAGCTTTATCGGAGGTTTGTTATGAGACGTTCACCGTTGTATATGGCAACGACTTACTTAATTTTAGGTGCTATTTTTATATTTTTTGCTGTTCAAAATGTATCACGCAGCGGTTGGGATTTCTTTACCTATTTCCTGATCATACTGGCTACACTTGATGTTGGTTCAGGAATCCGCTTGGTGATGATTCATAAGCAAATAAAGAAAATGAAAAGTGAAAAACCAAAAGAATAACAAAAAAAATCTCGGAGGGAAAACCTTCGAGATTTTTTATTCTGTATCTTCCGTATTTCCGGATGGATAATGTTTAAGAAAATATACTAATGATTGCAATTCGACTGCAAGGTCAATATGATGGACACGAATGCTGTCTGGCACATTCAGACGTGCCGGCGTAAAGTTTAAAATAGCCTTAATGTTCGCAGCCACTAAACGATCTGTAATAGATTGGGCAACCTGTGATGGAACTGTTAAAATAGCTACACTAATATCTTGCTTTTCAAGTTTTTTCTCCAGTTCATCCATATGATAGAGCGGAACATCCCCTATAAGGGTTCCTACTTTATCAGGAGAAACATCAAACGCCATTTCAATCTTTGTATTATTATTTTTCATAAAATTATAATTTAAGAAAGCTGTACCTAGATTCCCGACTCCAATTAGAGCTACCTTTGTAATCTCATCTTGATCGAGAGTTTTTCTAAAGAAGGATAATAGATAATTAACATTGTAACCATACCCTTTTTTACCTAAAGCACCAAAGTACGAGAAATCTCTTCGTATAGTAGCTGAATCTACTTTAACAGCTTCACTTAGTTCTGCGGAAGAAACTCGTAGTTTTCCTGACGCGTGTAGATTTTGTATAAAACGATAATATAATGGAAGTCGTTTGGCTGTAGCCTGCGGTATTTTAGTATTTTCTTGCAAAATTAATTCCCTTCTCCCTATTCTTTCTTGTCAATCGTTACTCCATATATCAAAACTGCCTTTGATAATCCCGACTGGTTTTACCCCCCCGGTTTTCCAATGATGATAGTTTCCTTCAATAACCATTGATTTTTCGATTGCTTTGCACATAACATATAAGGTTAATCAAGTATTGCTGAAACAGCTGTTATTTCTTACTTTCGTTTTTAAGATTATACGAATAATTAATCTATTCATATTTTCAGCTTTTTTCCATATAAAATCAATATCTAATCCTTGGAGTGCCCGGGTACCACATAGAAATTATATCAGAAGTTTTCTTCACTACCATAATTCTAACTATCTTAGCTATGTATAATACGCCGCTTTTTTATCAATGATTCGTTAATTTTATATTCGAGCAAAATACTAGGACTAGCGGTTCTGATTGTTTCCAGGTTACCTCCGCGATACCAATCATATGGGATCTTTCCTGATTAATAAAGCACGTAAATTCACTGAAAGTTTATTCTCCTATTCCTATTCTATAATATTTCTATCATTTTTGGTAATTTTTGTGTGAGTATTCACAAATTTTCTATTAAGTTGCGGTGCTTATCAAGAGTAGGCTACACTTAAGGTATGTACTTCTTGAGGTGAGAATATGATTATTTTACAAGTTAATAATGTATCCAAATATTATGGAGCTGAAGCAATTTTATCTACTATTAAGCTCGAAGTTCAAACGAAAGACCGTATAGCACTTGTTGGCAGAAACGGTGCAGGAAAATCCACCCTGCTTAAGATCATTGCAGGTCACCTTTCACATGACAGTGGGGAGATCTATAAGCCAAAAGATGTTTCGATTGGATATTTGGCTCAAAATACCGGTCTCCAATCAGACCGCTCTATTTGGGATGAAATGATCTCTGTTTTTGAAGGCTTACAAAAACAAGAAGATGAATTGAGATTATTGGAAAAATCTATGGCTGATCCTTCTGTCTACAATGATGAACAAAAATATAACCGGGTATTAAAAGATTACGATCGTCTCCAGGAGCAATTTAAAAATTCTGGCGGTTACCAAATGGAAGCAGATGTACGTTCTGTCTTACACGGTCTGCGTTTCTCGGATTATGATTATACTACATCTATTAATTCCTTAAGCGGCGGCCAAAAAACCAGGCTTGCACTAGGTAAATTATTATTAACGAAACCTGATTTACTGATTCTAGACGAGCCGACCAACCATCTTGATATCGATACATTAAGCTGGCTCGAAGGCTATCTTCAATCTTACCCTGGCGCTATCCTAATTGTTTCCCATGATCGTTATTTCCTTGATAAGGTTGTCCATCAAGTAATGGAGCTTTCCCGAACATCAATTAAGAAATATACAGGGAATTACAGCAGATACTTAGAGCAAAAGGCAGAGGAATACGAACGTAATGCAAAGCTTTATGAAAAACAGCAGGATGAGATTGCAAAATTAAAAGATTTTGTCCAAAGAAACATGGCCAGAGCATCTACAACTAAACGAGCCCAGAGCCGGCAAAAGGCCCTGCAGCGTATGGAAGTAATGGATCGGCCCTTGGGCGATGAAAAATCAGCTAATTTTACCTTTGAGATTGAAAAGCAAAGTGGTAATGAAGTTCTTCAGGCAAATGATTTGTCTATTGGATATGAAGCACCTGTTGCCAGCCACTTGAACTTTAGAATCACTAGAGGAGAAAGCATTGCACTGATTGGTCCTAATGGGGTAGGGAAATCTACTTTATTAAAAACATTGATTAACAGAATTCCGGCTTTGCATGGAGATTTTCAGCTCGGTGCCAATGTGACACTCGGATATTATGATCAAGAGCAGGCTAATCTATCGTCCAACAAAACTGTGCTAAATGAGTTATGGGATGACTTCCCTAACCAACCTGAAAAGGATATCCGATCCATATTAGGAAACTTTCTATTCAGCGGAGACGATGTAATGAAAACTGTCTCTACCTTGAGCGGTGGTGAAAAAGCACGGCTGGCTCTTTCAAAATTAATGATGCAAAAAGCCAACCTTTTAATTTTAGATGAGCCGACCAACCACTTGGATTTGGACAGTAAATTAGTGCTTGAAAATGCACTGGTTGATTATTCAGGCACTCTCCTCTTTGTATCCCATGACCGTTACTTTATCAATCGAATTGCCGATAAAGTATTGGAAATGAAAGCAGATGGTACAATTGAATACTTGGGAGATTATGACTACTATATTCAGAAAAAACAAGAACAAGCGGAACTCGCTGAACTGGAAAAACCAGCGGATTCTATCTCCAACAATCGCCCTGTTTCAGATAAAACTACTTATCAGGAGGACAAGGAGCTTAAAAAGAAAGAGCGCCAACGCCAAAGACGTATCGCAGAAATTGAAACTACCATTGAAGAACTTGATACACGGATATCCGATTTAAATACACAATTATGTGATCCGGAAATCTATCAGGACCATGAGAAATCATTGGAAATCCAGACAACTCTTACAGCAACTGAAGAAGAATTGGAAGCATTAATGGAAGAGTGGACTTCTCTACAAGACGAATAAATCAAGATAAAAAACCAAGTTAGGGATGGCTTGGTTTTTATCAACATTTTTATCCACATTAAAAAAGTTATAAAATAAGGTTTATTTTGATTTTTCCACATTATCCACAGATTTCAAATCTTTTATCCACAGAATCTGTTGATAACACGTAGTTATCCACAATTATTCGAGTGCTTTTACTTTTCAATCAATTTTTTTACCAATAAAATAAGGCTGGGACAAAAGGTTTCCAGCAACTAAAAAAGCCGAACTATTATAAAGTGCAGTTTAAGCATTATTAATAATAGTTCGGCTTTTTCTATTTAGTTTAATAAAAATTCAATACATCGTTCGGTTTTGGACACAGCAAATTTAGTTATGTCCCAGCCTCATTTTTTATTCCAATATCAATCCTGGATTTGCATTTAAGTCCATGGCAGCTCGTTTGCCTTTTTCAAATGCAATACTACCTGCTGCAGCAATCATTGCTGCATTATCTGTACATAAATAAAGTGGAGGTATAATCAATTCTACTTCCTTTTTGTCTATAAAAGCTTTTTCTAATTTAGTTCTTAATCCTTTATTGGCAGCAACCCCGCCGGCTAACAGTACTTGTTTCACCTGGAACTCCTCTGCTGCTTTTACGGTTTTAGTTACTAAGACATCAATTACACTTTCCTGAAAGCTGCAAGCCAGATCCTCAGGAGCTAACACTTCACCTTTTTGGTTGGCATTATGCAATGTATTTATAACAGCCGATTTTAATCCGCTGAAACTGAAATCATATGAATCCTCTTCTAGCCATGCACGAGGCAGTTTAACTGTTGGCTGACCTTCATGCGCCAGTCGATCAATATGAGGGCCGCCCGGATAAGGTAGCTTTAGCGTACGAGCTACCTTATCATATGCTTCACCGGCTGCATCATCTCTTGTTTCCCCTATAACGTCAAAAGCTCCATGCTCCTTCATCAACACCAGCTCCGTATGGCCACCGGATACAACCAATGCAAGGAGGGGAAAGGAAAACTCAGTGAGAATTCTGTTTGCATATATATGTCCAGCGATATGATGTACATTAATAAGTGGAATTCCATGAGCAAAAGCCAATGCTTTTGCCGCATTTACGCCTATTAAGAGAGCTCCCACTAACCCAGGACCTTCAGTAACCGCAATTCCATCAAGATCATCCCAAGAGATTTCTGCTTTCTCCAATGCCTCTTCAACTACAAGGGTAATTGCTTCAACATGATGCCTTGAAGCAATTTCAGGAACGACTCCGCCAAAACGTTTATGGCTCTCGATTTGAGAAGCTACAACATTTGAAAGAATTTCTCGGCCATTTTTTATTACTGCTGCTGCGGTTTCATCACAGCTGGTTTCTATACCTAATATGATTTGATTTTCTTTATTCACCATAATTCCACCCACATTACTAATGCATCTTCCATATTGTCTGTATAATAAAACTTTCTTATGCCACCGTCTTTAAAGCCCAATTTTCGATAGAGACTTTGAGCAGTTTGGTTTCCGATCCGTACCTCGAGAGTCATTCTTTTCACTCCCATGCTTTGTGCCTTGCCCAACATACGTACCATTAATTCTTCCCCGATTTTTTTGCCTCTCCATTCCGGCAATACAGCAATATTCGTGATATGGCCCTCATCGAGGATGAACCAAGTACCGCAATAACCAATTACTTTCCCCTGGTCCTCTGCTACCAAATAATACGCATATTGATTGTTCATCAGCTCATTATAAAAAGCTTCTTTGCTCCATGGCAAAGTAAAAGAAGCATGCTCTACCTCAATCACACTATCAAGATCCTCTACAGTCATCTTACGAAATGTAATCGTCTGATTCATTACTCTTCCCTCTGTTTCTCTTGAGCTTCTAACCATTTCGCCTCAGCTTCTGCTAAACGTACGTAATTGGGGACAAAGGTGTGGATATCATCACCAGGCAGATTCATGCCATGCAATGCTAATTCACCCGGCCTGGCCTGATGCAACGATAAAGGTGCCATAATAGCCTTATCTCCAAGAATTTCTGTTAGGGCCTCGATATGAATAGGAACATCATTGCCTATGAATAGTATAGGTTGATTGAGTGATTTTAAATGCTCAGCCCACTCAATGGCCAACACATTCTGGTCTTCCTCCAATCTAACTAACTCTCCATTATCCCATTTAAAAAGACTTGTATAAATCTGTCCCCTTCTTGCATCAAACAGTGGACATACCAAACCATTGAAATATCTGCCATTCAGGGCAAGCGCCTCTAAACTTGATACGCCTGATAATTGAATGCCTAGACTCCAGGCCAAAGACTTGGCAATCGTTACGCCAATTCTTACGCCGGTATAAGAACCTGGCCCCTTTGCCACCACGATTTTATCAAGGTCTCCTGGCTTAAGCCCGCATTCCTTCAAAATTGCTTCTATGGAAGGCATCGCCCGTACTGAATGGTTTCGTTTTGTAAATGTTATTTGCTCTCCGATAATCCCTTTTTCATTAGCAACAGCCACTCCCAGGACATTCGTAGATGTATCAATTGCTAATACATTCATTAAAATATCTCCTCACATAGCTTTTCATAAAATTCACCTTTTGGTTCAGCTACAATTCTCCGTCTATCATTCCCATCATGATATAAATATAAGGTCAAAAGCTCTTCCGGCAATTGTCCTTTTATCAGATGAGCCCACTCGACGATCGTAATTCCTTCACCTTCAAAATATTCTTCAAACCCGAAATCTTCCTCTTCATTTTCAATTCGATAAACATCCATGTGATAAAGTGGAAATTTCCCTTTATATTCTTTCATAATGGTAAAGGTCGGGCTATTTACATTTCTTGTTACACCAATTGCTTTAGCAATTCCCTTGCTAAATGTTGTTTTGCCTGCACCAAGGTCTCCCTCAAGCGCAATTACAGATCCGGGAATCAGGCGACTTCCAATTTCCTCTGCCAGCTTCCTGGTCTCTTCTTCACTATTACAAATTCTCATATATTCGGTCACAGTCATTCACCATGCTTTATATTTTATTATTAAAGTTTACATTATTTTAGTGTGTAAATCCAATTTCGTTTTTTTAAGTTAGCGCAAGGTTAGAAATATGAATTTGGTAATGGAATATCTGACTCTTTACGTATAGATTTATTGCTTGAGATGAGGTCTTGGCTACTACAGATTTGCTGTATACTTCGCATAGCTTTAATACAGTGTGACACGGCTTCGGTACGACTACGCCGACCTTTAAGGTCCTTGCCTTGGGATAGATCACCGCGGGGCATAGGTCGGGCATAGGTGCCTCATAGGCGGAGCATAGTTGCTTTGCTACACACTTCACCCACCTTTCAACAACCTTTACCCTGGTATACGTCGGGCATAGGTGCCTCATAGGCGGAGCATAGTTGCTTTGCTACACACTTCACCCACCTTTCAACCACCTTTACCCCCGTATAGGTCGGGCATAGGTGCCTCATAGGTGGAGCATAGCTGCTTTCCTACACACTTCGCCTACCTTTCAACCACCTTTACCCCGGTATAGATCGGGCATAGGTGCCTCATAGGTGGAGCATAGCTGCTTTCCTCCATACTTCGCCTACCTTTCAACCACCTTTACCCCGGTATAGATCGGGCATAGGTGTCCCATAGGTGGAACATAGCTGCTTTCCTCCACACTTCGCCTACCTTTCAACCAATCTTTGCCCGGGCTAAGTGCAGTATAGGTGATGGTAGACCCAGAATAGCGCACCTTTCCCATACCTTATTCACGTCTTTAAGGTATTCCATTGACTGTGGATTGATCCCGACTCCTCACTCCTCCAGCTCCAACAAGTATCCAAAATCCTCCTTGCTCCCTAAAAAACG